>NZ_CP060820.1:1380000-1733619 GCF_014489475.1 Lysobacter terrestris
CGAAGCTGAGCAGGTCGATCCAGCGCCACATCAGCGCATCGTCGATCTTCATGGTCTTGGTGACGATATCGATCGCCGGCTCGTTGATGCCGATGTAGTTGCCCAACGACTTCGACATCTTGTTGACGCCGTCGAGGCCTTCCAGCAGCGGCATGGTCAGCACGATCTGCGGCGGCTGCCCGTAGTGCTCCTGCAGGCCGCGGCCCATCAGCAGGTTGAACTTCTGGTCGGTGCCGCCGAGCTCGACGTCCGCCTTCAGCGCGACCGAGTCGTAGCCCTGCACCAGCGGATACAGGAATTCGTGGATGGCGATCGATTGCTGCGCGGCATAGCGCTTGGCGAAGTCGTCGCGCTCTAGCATGCGCGCCACGGTGTGCTGCGCGGCCAGCTTGATCATGTCCGCGGCCGACATCTGCCCGAACCATTCGCTGTTGAAACGCACCTCGGTGCGCTCGCGATCGAGCACCTTGAACACCTGCTCGGCATAGGTCTGCGCGTTGGCGAGCACGTCCTCGCGGGTGAGCGGCTTGCGGGTGACGTTCTTGCCGGTCGGGTCACCGATCATTCCGGTGAAGTCGCCGATCAGGAAGATCACCTGGTGGCCGAGGTCCTGGAACTGCCGCATCTTGTTGAGCAGCACCGTATGCCCCAGGTGCAGGTCGGGCGCGGTCGGGTCGAAGCCGGCCTTGATGCGCAGCGGGCGCCCGAGCTTGAGGCGGGCCTCGAGCTCCTCGCGCTTGAGGATTTCTTCGGCGCCACGGGCGATCTGCTCGAGGGCGGCGGCGGTAGGGGTGTCTGCCACGGGTGGTTTCCGATGAGTGGCGCCTGCCTGAATGCGATGGCCGGCGTGAAATTCGTTAGGGTCAAGTTAACACGGTGTTAAACCGGGTTCCACGTCAAAATTCCTTTGTCCTTCAATGATTTGACGCGGACTGCTCACGTGTCTATGGTACCGCCGTCGCGCACTCGTCACATACGCGCGACACGGCGTTCGGAACCACGGAGTGGCAGCCGGAAATTTCGAAGCGATTGCAGTTAGGGGGATGGTAACCATGGGCAAATCCGGACTGGGCGCGCAGCGGCGCGAACGACTCAAGGCCTTGCGCGAAGCCGCATTGCATCGGCCGGTCCTGGCCCGCCATCTCTCCGATGGATTCAACGGTCGCTGGTCGCGTCGCCAATGGGCGCAGGCCAGCCTGATGGCGACCATGGTCATGCTGGTCGCCGCGATCGTTCCCGGTTTCAGCCCGACCCAGTCCACCCCGGCGCCCACGCCGCGCCTGTCGATGGCCCTGCCGTTGCCGTCGCTGCCGCTGGCGCGTCGCCACGGCCAGGCCGGTGACAGCTGGCAGCTGGTCCGGGTCGAACGCGGGCAGACCCTCGCCTCGCTGTTCAAGCAGCTCGGCCTGTCGCCGAACACATTGCACCGGGTGATGCAGCAGCCCGGCGCCCGCGAATCCCTCACCCGGCTCCGGCCGGGCACCGAACTGGCCTTCGACATGCCGGTCGGCGAAGGCGGCACGGGCGGCGAACTGCGCGGCCTGCGCTTCGACCGCGACACCAACCATCGCGTCGAGATGAGCCTGGACGGCGACCGGATCCAGCAGAAGCTGATCGAACGGCCGACCGACACCCGCACCGTGGTGCTCAGCGGCAAGGTCGGGCGTTCGCTGTTCCGTTCGGCGCGCAAGGTCGGCCTGACCGCGGCCAACATCAACACGCTGACCGACGACATCTTCAAGTACGACATCGACTTCAACGACGACGTCGCCGCGAGCGACCGTTTCAGCGTCGTGGTCGAGCAGACCTGGCGCGAAGGCGAACTGATCAGCACCGGCCCGGTGCTCGCCGCGACCTTCACCACCGGCAAGACGCTGCACACCGGCTTCCGCTTCCTGCGCGAGGGCAAGGCCGAGTACTTCACCGGCGACGGTCGCCCGCTGAAGAAGAGCTTCATCCGCATGCCGATCCCGTACGCACGCCTCACCTCCGGCTTCGGCGCGCGCCGCCACCCGGTGCTGGGCCGCATGCGCATGCACAAGGGCGTGGATTACGCCGCGGGCACGGGCACGCCGATCATGGCCGCCGGCGACGCGCGCGTCGTCTCCGCCGGCTGGCAGGGCGGTTACGGCAACGCGGTGGTGCTCGACCACGGCCGCGGCTACACCACGCTGTACGGGCACATGTCGCGCATCGGCAAGATCAAGCGCGGCCAGCGCATCGCGCAGGGCACGGTGATCGGCTACGTCGGCAGCACCGGCATGTCCACCGGCCCGCACCTGCACTACGAATTCCGCATCAACGGCGTGCACCGCAACCCGCTCTCGATCACGATGCCGCCGCCGGAGCCGCTGCGCGGCCCGGCACTGGCGCAGTTCCGCCAGCAGACGGCGGTCGCGCTGACGCGCATCCAGAAGGTCGAGAACATCATTTACGCCGATGCCGGCCCCGCGCCGAAGCAGGTGGCAAGCATCGCCGCGGCGAAGAAGAACGGCCGCAAGGGCTGAGCTTCATTGACACGCTGCCCGGCGACGGCCGGGCACTATCCAAGCGCGACGACTGACGCTTTACTGCGCGGATGACGCAGACCGCTTCCGCATCGCAGCTCTTCCTTGGCCTGATCTCCGGCACCAGCGCCGATGGCATCGATGCCGCGCTGGTGCGCTTCGCCGACGACGCCACCGGCACGCATTGCGAGCTCGTGCACGGCCGCACCTATGCCTGGCCCGAGGCGCTGCGTTCGCGCCTGATCGCGTTGGGCCAGGGCGCATCGATCGAGTCCATCGACGAATTCGCCACGCTCGACGTGCGCCTGGGCGAACACTTCGCCGACGCCGCATTGCGTTTGGCCGCCGAAGCCGGCGTCCTGCCCGCGCAGGTGCACGCGCTCGGCTCGCACGGGCAGACGGTGCGCCATCGGCCCAGCGGCGCGGCCTTCGATGGCATCCATCCTTTCACCCTGCAGCTGGGCGACGCGCACGTGATCGCCGAGCGCACCGGCATCACCACCGTCGCCGACTTCCGCCGCCGCGATGTCGCCGCCGGCGGGCATGGCGCGCCGTTGCTGCCGGCGCTGCACAACGCATTGCTGCATTCGCCGCACGAGGATCGCGCGGTGCTCAACCTGGGCGGGATCGCCAACTTCACCCTGTTGCCGCGCGTGGGCGATGTGCGCGGCTTCGACACCGGCCCGGCCAACGCGTTGCTGGATGCCTGGTGCGCGCGCCACACCGGGCAGGCGTTCGATGCGGGTGGCGCATTTGCCGCCCAGGGCGCCTGCGATGACGCATTGCTGCGCCGCCTGCTCGACGAGCCGTGGTTCGCGTTGCCGCCGCCGAAGAGCACGGGGCGCGAGGTGTTCCACCTCGACTGGGTGCAGGCGCGCCTGGTCGGTGGCGAATCGCCGGCCGACGTGCAGGCGACGCTGCTCGAACTCACCGCCGCCAGCGTCGCCGACGCCCTGCGCGCGCACCAGCCAACGACAGAACGCGTGCTGGTGTGCGGCGGCGGCGTGCACAACCCGCGCCTGCTGCAACGGATCGCGGCGCACCTGCCCGGCATGCAGGTCGAATCCACCGCGGTGCACGGCGTCGATCCCGATTTCGTCGAAGCGATGGGCTTCGCCTGGCTGGCGCGGCAGGCGCTCGCGGGCCTGCCCGGCAACCTGCCCAGCGTCAGCGGCGCGCGCGGCCCGCGCGTGCTGGGGGTGATGCACCCGCGCGCCTAGCCGGCCCGATCGGCGCGGGTGATCGCGTCATGCGCGGTTGATTGCGCGCGCTCGGCTTACGCGCGGTCCTTGCGCTCGTTGAACTCGGCGATCGCGAAGCTCATGTCGACGCCGGGCGCGTCCGCTTCGCCGGAAGGGCGTTCGACGCGGCCGATCAGCGAGAAGCCGGGATCGTTCGGCACGTCTTCCAGTGCCGCGATCGCGGCGCGCAGCGCATCGCTGTCGGTGTCGCTGAAGCGGACATTCATGTCGGCCTCGACCGCGTACAGGCCCTGCTCCAGCAGGTGCTGCAGCGTGCGCGGCAAGTCCCAGCGGCGCGCATCGGCGATGCGGCGGATGCGGTCCGCCAGCACGGGGTCGATGTCTCGCAGGACGATTTCGGTCATGGCTGCGTCATGCCGGGGGATGCCCGAATACTACTTTGAACCGGCCCCGGGTACAGCGCCGCGCGGCGGCCGCAAGCGCACCGGTTCACGCTTCCGCGAATCCGTCACGCCGGCGCCCGCGCCACCACCGTCTCGGGCGGGCGGCGCGCCAGCAGCACGCACAGCAGCACGGCCGGGATGCCGACCACCGCGGTCGCGGTGAAGAACAGCGAATACGCCTCCAGCAGGGTGCGACCGACCTCGAGCTGCTCCACCGCCCAGCCCGACATGCCCTTGAGCACCTTGCCCAGCAGTGCGTAGAAGGAACTGAGCAGCGCGTATTGGGTCGCCGTGTAGCCGATGTTGGTCAGGCTCGACATGTAGCCCACCAGCGCGACGCCTGAGAAGCCGTTGCAGAAGTTGTCGATGACCATCGCGGCGGTGAACACGCCGGCGTCGGCGCCGTGCAGCGCGAGGTAGGCGAACGCAAGATTCGACGCCGGCCCCAGCACGGCGCCGGCCAGCAGCGTGCCCTTGAAGCCGAAGCGCACCGCGCACAGGCCGGCCGCGGCGATGCCGGCGATCGTGGCGACCAGGCCGAACGAACCGCGCACCGCGCCCACGGTTTCCTTGGCGATGCCGAGGTCGGCGTAGAACGGGTTGGCCATCGGCCCGAGCAGGAAATCCGGCAGGCGGTACAGGCTGATCGCCGCCAGCATCAGCAAGGCCCACTGGCCGTGCTGGCGGAAGAACGCCACGAACGGCCCGATCACCGCATCGAACAGGCCCTTCGCCGTGAACAACGCCGGATGCGGCGCGGCCGCGCTCTGCACGCTGGCCGCCGGCTCGCGCGCGAACAGCGTCGCCACCACGCCGACACCGAGCAGCAGCGCCATGATCTCGTACGACAACGACCAGCCGATCCCGGCAGCGAGGATCAGGATCAGCGAATCGGTGACCAGCAACGCCGCGCGGTAGCCGAGCGTCGAGGTCGACGTCAGCAGGCCCTGCTGTTCGTTGCTGTCGGCGCTCTCGATGCGCCAGGCATCGATGACGATGTCCTGCGTCGCCGAGGCGAACGCCACCACCAGCGCCAACGCGCCGAACACCAGCAACTGGTCGAGCACGACGCCGGCCAGCACCAGCTGCCCCTGCTGCGGCTGGACCAGGGCCATGCCTACCAGCGCGGTGGCGGCGACCAGCTGCGCCAACAGCATCCAGCCACGCCGGCGGCCGAGCCAGCGCCCCAGCAGCGGCGCATCCAGCTTGTCCACCAGCGGTGCCCACAGGAACTTCAGCGAATACGCCAGCCCCACCCACGACAGGAAGCCGATCGTCGACAGCTCGATGGCGTTCTCGCGCATCCAGAAGCCGAGCGTGTTGCCGACCAGGTAGATGGGGATGCCGGAGCTGAAGCCCAGCAACAACATCACCAGCACCTTGGGCTGGCGCAGGTTGCGCAGCACGCGCTGCCAGCCGGAACGCTCGCGCGCGGCGTCAGAGGTCATGGGCGTAATCCACGGCGAACGGGGCATGGTCGGAGAAGCGCGGCGCAGCGGCGATCGCGCACGCGCGCAGTCGATCGCGCAGCGACGGGGTGGCGAACTGGTAGTCGATGCGCCAACCGACGTTGTTGGCGCGCGCGGCGCCGCGGTTGCTCCACCAGGTGTAGTCCTGGCCGTCCGCGTGCAGGTGGCGGTAGGCGTCGACCCAGCCGCTGCCCTCCGCGCACAGGTCGTTGAGCCAGTCGCGCTCGGCGGGCAGGCAGCCGGAGTTCTTCTGGTTCGAAGTCCAGTTCTTGATGTCGAGGCGGCTGCGCACGATGTTCCAGTCGCCGCACAGCACGTAGTCGCGGCCCGAGGCCAGCCACTGCTGCAGGATCGGGCCGAGCCAGCGCATCACCTCGAACTTGAAATCCTGGCGCAGCTCGCCCGACGAGCCGGAGGGAATGTAGAAGGACACCACACTGAGGTTGCCGTAGCGCGCCTCGATGTAGCGGCCCTCGTCGTCGAAGGCGGACCAGCCCATCGCCGTGCGCACCTCGTCGGGTTCGCGGCGGGAATAGATCGCCACGCCGCTGTAGCCCTTCTTGGTGCTCGCATCCTTGAAGTAGCTGCGGTAGCCGTCGGGGCGGAACGCCGGGTCGGCCAGCTGGTGCTCCTGCGCCTTGGTCTCCTGCAGGCACAGCACGTCGGCGTCCTGCGTCGCGAACCAGTCGAAGAAACCCTTGGTGGCGGCCGAGCGCAGGCCGTTGGCGTTGAAGCTGATGATTCTCACGGAGCGGGGACTGGGCGAAGCCGGGGAAGGCGCAGCCTAACGCAGGCTGGCGCGGATTGACTGCAACGGCGCAGCGCGCGCATCGCGCGTGCTTCACAATTCGCAGCAGCGTCCAGTCCCAAGATCCCAGCCCATGTCCGACCACCGCTCCCGCTTCCTCCAGCTCGCCCTGCGCGCCGATGCCCTGCGCTTCGGCGAATTCACCCTCAAGTCGGGGCGGCAGAGCCCGTACTTCTTCAACGCCGGCCTGTTCAATTCCGGCGCACTGCTTGGCGAGCTGGCGAGCTGCTACGCGGATGCGATCGCCGCGCACGGCGTCGGCTTCGACCTGCTGTTCGGCCCGGCCTACAAGGGCATCCCGCTTGCCACCGCGGTGGCCTGCGAATTCGCGCGCCGCGGCCGCGACCTGCCCGTCGCCTTCAACCGCAAGGAAGCCAAGGCGCACGGCGAAGGCGGCAGCCTGATCGGGGCACCGCTGGGCGGGCGCCGCGTGCTGATCGTCGACGACGTGATCACCGCCGGTACCGCGATCCGCGAAGCGCTGGCCATCATCCGCAACGCGGGCGGCATCGCCGCCGGCATCGTGATCGCACTGGATCGCCAGGAAGCCGTTGACCCCAGCGTATCGCGACGCTCCGCGGCACAAACTGTCGCGGACGAACACGGGCTCCCGGTCATCGCGGTCGCCAGCCTGTCCGACCTGCTGGAGTTCGCCGGCAGCCAGGCGGAGCTGGTCGCGCAGCGCGAACGGTTGCTGGCGTACCGTGCCGCGTATGGGAGCGACGCCGCGGCATGAGCCGTCCGGGCCAGCTGGCGCGATCCTTGCTTGTCCCTTGGGCATACGGACCCTCGGCATGACCTCCATGAGCAAGTTGTACGCCCCGCTGGCCCTGGCCCTGAGCGCCGCCCTGCTGGCCGCCCCGGCCGCCGCGCAGACCGCGGGCAAGGGCGCGAAGAAGCTGTACTGCTGGAACGAGAACGGCCGCAAGGTCTGCGGCGACGCGCTGCCGGCCTCCGCGGCCGATGCCGCGCGCACCGAATTCAGCGCGAAGAGCGGCCTGGCCACCGGCCAGGTCGACCGCGCACTGACGCCGGGCGAGCGTGCCGCCGCCGCGGCCCAGGCCAAGCTCGACGAGCAGGCGCAGTTCCGCGAGGCCGCGCTGCGCATGCGCGAGCGCGCGATGGCCGAGTCGTACGCGACCGAAGCCGACCTGCGCCGCGCCTTCAACGAGCGCATCGCCCTGCTCGACGACACCATCAAGGCCGCCCAGCTCAGCATCGGCGGCCTGCGCCAGAGCCTGATCAGCCTGCTGCGCCAGGCCGGCGAAGCCGAGCTGTCGGGCCGCCCGGTCCCGGCCAACCTCACCGGTACCATCCAGACCCAGCACGCCGAACTGCTGCGCCAGCAGGGCCTGCTGGTGAACCACCGCCAGGACCGCGCCGAGATCGATACCGAACTCGCCCACGCGCTGCAGACCTACCGCACGCTGAAGACACCCGGCGCGGCCGCCGAGGGCGGCGGGGCGTAAGCGGCGAGGTCGGTCGGAACGCCAGTAAAAAAGCCGGTCATTCGACCGGCTTTTTTGTGCCTCGCCGAGCGCGGCGCGTCAGAACGGCACGACCAGGTCCGGCTTCAGTGCGAGCAGCTGCTCGCGGAAGGCCTGCTGGATGCGTTGCAGCGCCGCCGGGGAATCGGCATCGAAGCGCATCACCAGCACCGGGGTGGTGTTGGAGGCGCGCACCAGGCCCCAGCCGTCGGCGAAGTCCACGCGCAGGCCGTCGATCATCGACGCGCGTCCGCCCTCGAACTGCGCGGCGGAACGGAAGCGCTCGACGAAGCTGTGCGGATCGCCGTCGGGCGCGTCGACCTTGATCTCCGGCGTCGACACGCCGTCCGGCAGGGCGGCCAGGGTGGCCGACGGCGTGTCCGGCTGCACCGACAGGATCTCGAGCAGGCGCGCCGCGGCGTAGATGCCGTCGTCGAAGCCGTACCAGCGTTCCTTGAAGAAGAAGTGCCCGCTCATCTCGCCGGCGAGCTCCGCGCCGGTTTCGCGCATCTTCGCCTTGATCAGCGAATGGCCGGTCTTCCACATCAGCGGGCTGCCGCCGTGGCGCAGGATGTGGCCCGGCAGGCGGCCGGTGCACTTCACGTCGAAGATGATCATCGCGCCGGGATTGCGCTCGAGCACGTCGGCGGCGAACAGCATCAGCAGGCGGTCCGGGAAGATGTTCTGGCCGTCGCGGGTGACCACGCCCAGGCGGTCGCCGTCGCCGTCGAAGGCGATGCCGAGGTCGGCGTCGAGGCGCTCGACCATGCGGATCAGATCGTTGAGGTTGTGCGGCTCGCTGGGATCGGGGTGGTGGTTGGGGAAGGTGCCGTCGATCTCGCAGTACAGCGGGGTGACCTCGGCGCCGATCGCCGACAGCACGCGCGGGCCGATCTCGCCGGCCACGCCGTTGCCGGCGTCGACCACGACCTTGAGCGGGCGGTCCAGCTGCACGTCGTTGGCGATGCGCTGGACGTAGTCCTCGCTGATGTCCTGGGTGCGCACGTCGCCGGGGGCGGCCGCGGCGTACAGGCGGTCTTCGGCGATGCGGTCGTAGAGGTCGGTGATCGCGTCGCCGGACAGCGTCTCGCCGCCGACCACGATCTTGAAGCCGTTGTAGTCCGGCGGGTTGTGGCTGCCGGTGACCGAGACGCAGGAGCCGGCGCGCAGCTGGTAGGCGCCGAAGTACACCACCGGCGTCGGCGCCATGCCGATGTCGATGACGTTGCGGCCCGCCTTGCGCAGGCCCTTGACCAGGCCCTCGGTGAGTTCCGGGCCGGACAGGCGACCGTCGCGGCCAACCACGATGTCGAGCAGGCCCTGCTGCTGCATCAGCGAACCGATCGACTGGCCGAGCAGTTCGGCGACGCCGGCATCGAGGGTCTTGCCGACCACGCCGCGCACGTCGTAGGCGCGGAAGATGCCGCGGTCGATGGCTACCCCGATCCGTGCCGCGGGCGCGGCTTCGGCCGGCGCGGCGACCGCCACCGCGGCGGCCGGCACCAGCAGGTCCGGGGCCAGCTGGGCGAGGGTCTGGGTGTCACCGTCATCGTGGTGGGCCGACGTGCCGCGGCGCAGCGAGCGCATCGGGTAGAGCCACGCGGCCAAGGCCGCCAGCACGAGGATGGCGGTGATGACCGCGCACGGCAGCCAGCCCAGGCCGAGGGGACCACCGGCCACGTCGGGTACCGCGGCGGACACGCGCAGGTCGCTGCCCGGCACCTTCGCGGCCAGCGCCTCGGCGCCGTTGGCGAGCGCCTTGTCGCCGCGTTCGACCAGGCTGGTCGAACCCTGGCGCAGGGCGAGGTAACCGGCTTCCGGAATGCGCGCGCCCTCGATCCCGCTGCCCAGCTTGTCCAGCGGCAGGCGCACGCTGGCGACACCGATCAGCTCGGTACCGCGCAGCACCGGCGCGGCCAGCGCCAGCTTCTGCTTGCCCAGGCCGTCGGTGACCACCCAGGCGACCGGCTTCTGGTCGGCCAGCGCCTGCTCCATCGCCGCCAGGCGGCCGTAGCCGGTCTTGGGCAGGCCGGCGTAGGCCGGATCGAGGTCGGTCGACAGCACCTCGCCTTCGGTCGCCGATGCCCAGCCCTGGGTCAGCGCTTCCCCGGCCAGGTGCAGGTCATTCGCCGCCAGCGCCGCCTGCACCGGCGCGCTCTGCAGCTGCGCGGCGAACTGCTTCTGCTCGACAGCGAGCAGCGCCTGCGCGGACTCGACCGCAGCGTCGCGCGCGCGCTCGACGGCCACGCGCCGGTTGCTGTCGCGGAACTGCTCCCACGCGCTCCAGCCGAACCAGGCCGCCAGCAACGCCAGCACCACGGCGGCGACCTGGCACAGCAGCTTCAGCTGCGCCGGGTCCAGGGTCTTCTTCTCGCTCATCATCCGTTCCTGTCTTGATTCCGTGGGCGACCGTTGTTCAGCGCACGCCGGTATGGCCGAAGCCGCCCGCGCCGCGCGCGCTGGCCTCGAATTCGTCGACCACCTGCAACGTCGCCCGCACGATCGGCAGCACCACCAGCTGCGCGATGCGGTCCCCGGGCTGGATCGTAAAAGCCTCGCGGCCGCGATTCCACACGCTGATCAGCAGCGGCCCCTGGTAGTCGGCGTCGATCAGGCCGGTGCCGTTGCCGAGCACGATGCCGTGCTTATGCCCCAGCCCCGAGCGCGGCAGGATCACCGCGCACATCGCCGGATCGCCGACGTGGATGGCCAGCCCCGACGGCACCAACGCCGCATCGCCCGGCTGCAGCGCCAGGGGCTGGTCGAGCGCGGCGCGCAGGTCGAGGCCGGCGCTGGCCGGCGTCGCGTACGCGGGCAGCGGCCATTCGCCGCCGAAGCGCGCGTCAAGGATCTTCAGTTCCAGCGTGTGGTGCATGCGGTTCCCTTACTGCCGCTGATTATTCCAACCGAACGAGCCGGGGCGCGTCGGAATCGGTGGTGTGCCCAACCATGGCGCGTGATGAAGTCACTCGCGGGCCAGCCGCGACGAGATCAGTTCAAGCAAGTTGTCTGCCAACTGCGTCTTCGGCGCCGGGCCGAGCGCGTGGGCGAAGCCGTCGCGGCCGTACACCACCAGCGCGTTGTCGTCGCTTTCGAAGCCGCTGCCGTCGACGCCGACGCGGTTGGCGGCGATCAGGTCGAGCCGCTTCTTCTCCAGCTTGCCGCGTGCGTACTCCTCGACGCGGTCGGTTTCCGCCGCGAACCCGACCACCAGCCGCGGCCGCAGCGCGTGCACGGCGACCTCGGCGAGGATGTCCGGCGTGCGCACCAGTTCCAGCACCAGCGTGTCCATGCCCGCCTGCTTCTTGATCTTGCCGGCGGCGACGCTGCGCGGGGTGAAGTCGGCGACCGCGGCCGCACCGATGTAGACGTCGGCCGGCAGCGCGGCCAGGACCGCCGCGTGCATCTGCGCGGCGCTGCGCACGTCGATCCGGGTCACGCCCGCCGGCGTGGGCAGGGCCACCGGGCCCGCCACCAGTACCACCTCGGCCCCCTGGCGCACGGCCGCCGCGGCGACCGCGAACCCCATCTTGCCGCTGCTGCGGTTGCCGATGAAGCGGACCGGGTCGAGGTCCTCGAAGGTGGGCCCCGCACTGACGACGACCCGACGCCCGCGCAGGCTCATCGCGCCTCCTGCGCCTGGTGCAGGACCAGCGCGGTGACGATGTCGTGCGGCTCGCTCAGCCGGCCGGGGCCGGATTCGCCTTCGGCCAGCAGACCGTCCGCCGGACCGATGACCTGCACCCCGCGCTCGCGCAGGGTGGCGATGTTGGCCTGGGTGGCCGGGTGCAGCCACATGCGGTGGTTCATCGCCGGGCACACGGTGATCGGTGCGGTGGTCGCCAGGCACAGCGTGGTGACCAGGTCGTCGGCGAAGCCGTGGGTCAGCTTGGCGAGCGTGTTGGCGGTGGCGGGCGCAACCACGATCCGATCGGCCCAACGCGCCAGTTCGATATGCCCCATCGCCGCCTCGGCGGCTTCGTCCCACAGCGAGGTCCGCACCGGGAAGCCCGACAAGGCCTGGAAGGTCGGCGTGCCGACGAAGCGCGTGGCTGCCTCGGTCATCGCCACCTGCACCAGCGCCCCGGCATCGCGCAGCCGGCGCACCAGTTCGGCCGCCTTGTACGCGGCGATGCCGCCGCACACGCACAGCAGGATGCGCTGGTCGGCGAGCTGCTCTCTCGGGGCGCGGGCCTCGGCCATCGGTTCGGAAAATTCCTGCCGCGAAACGGGCGTTTAGCTTACCCGAATGCGCGCAGGCCCCTGATCCACGCAGGCCGCGCGCCGCGGCACGCTGTACCCATCCCGGGCGCGGCAGGACTCCACTGACTGTTCCAGGTTCGCAGGCAGACGCTCGCCCGCCGCGTCCGGGAACCCTTCTTCCTTCTTCCGCCCCACCTCCGGAGACCGCATGCGCATCCGCGACTGGCCCGCGACCGAGCGTCCGCGCGAGAAGCTGCTGGCCCGCGGTGCCGGCGCGCTGTCGGATGCGGAACTGCTGGCGTTGTTCCTCGGCTCGGGCCTGCGCGGGCGCGACGCGGTGGCCACCGCACGCGAATTGCTGGCGACGCACGGCCCGCTGCGGCCCCTGCTGGAGCAGCCGCCGCACGCACTGCGCCGCCTGCCGGGCCTGGGGCCCGCGCGCGCCTGCACCCTGGCCGCGGCACTCGAACTGGGCCGGCGCCTGCTGCATGCCGAACTCGAACGCGGCGCCGTCCTCGGCGACCCGCAGGCGGCCGGCCGCTACTTCATGCAGCACCTGCGCGGACGGCCGCACGAGGTGTTCGCGGCGATGTTCCTCGACACCCGCCACCGCGTCCTCGCCTACGAGGAGCTGTTCCAGGGTACCCTCGACGGCGCCGAAGTGCATCCGCGCGAAGTCGTGCGCCGCGCGCTGGGCCACAACGCCGCCGCGGTGATCGTCGCCCACAACCACCCGAGCGGAAATCCCGAGCCCTCGGCCGCGGATCGCGCGGTGACGGCGCGGTTGAAACAGGCGCTGGCGCTGGTCGACCTGCGCCTGCTCGACCACTTCGTGATCGGGGACGGGCCACCGGTGTCGCTGGCGGCGCGCGGGTGGGTGTGAAGCCCTGGCTTTGGCTGCTCGCAACCGCTGACGCGCCTTCCGCGCTGTGGAAGTTGGCCGGGGGCCCGTACAATGCCCGACCCGCTACACCGCCCGAAAAATCCCGTGAAATCGACTCTCCGCGACCTCGTCGCGGCCGCCATCGACTCCCTGCGCGCCGCCGGCACGATTCCCGCCGACCTGGCCACGCCCGACTACGTCATCGAGCGCCCCAAGACCCGCGCCCAGGGCGACTTCTCCAGCAACGCCGCGATGCTGCTGGCGAAGCCGGCCAGGTCGAACCCGCGCGCGATCGCGCAGGCGCTGGTCGATGCGCTGCCGGCCAACGATGCGATCGCCAAGGTCGAGATCGCCGGCCCGGGCTTCATCAACTTCTTCGTGCACGAAGCCGCCTGGCGCGCGCAGGTCGGCGACGTGCTGGCGCAGGGCGCGCGCTACGGCCGCAACGATTCCGGCCAGGGCCACACCGCCGGCGTCGAATACGTCTCGGCCAACCCGACCGGCCCGCTGCACGTCGGCCACGGCCGCGCCGCGGTGATCGGCGACTGCATCGCGCGCGTGCTCGATGCCAACGGCTGGAACGTCAAGCGCGAGTTCTACTACAACGACGCCGGCGCGCAGATCAACAACCTCGCCATCTCGGTGCAGGCGCGCGCGCAGGGTCGCGGTCCCGACGACGCCGGCTGGCCGGAAGACGGCTACCGCGGCGACTACATCATCGATGTCGCCAACGCCTACCTGCGCGGCGACAGCATCGAGGTCGACGGCCACACGGTGGTCGGCGCGAAGGATCCGCACGACCTCGACGCGAACAATCTCGACAAGATCCGCCAGTTCGCCGTCGCCTACCTGCGCCGCGAGCAGAACGGCGATCTCGCCGCCTACGGCGTCGGCTTCGACGTGTACTTCCTCGAGAGCTCGCTCTACACCGGCGGCAAGGTCGACGAAACCGTGCGCGAACTCGTTGCCCACGGCCACACCTACGAGGAAGGCGGTGCGCTGTGGCTGCGCACCACCGATTTCGGTGACGACAAGGACCGCGTCATGCGCAAGTCCGACGGCACCTACACCTATTTCCTGCCCGACGTCGCCTACCACCGCAGCAAGTGGCAGCGCGGCTACGAGCGCGCGATCACCGAGCTGGGCGCCGACCACCACGGCTCGCTCAACCGCGTGCTCGCCGGCCTGCAGGCGCTGGACTGCGGCATTCCCAAGGGCTGGCCGGAATACGTGCTGCACCAGATGGTCACGGTGATGCGCGGCGGCGAGGAAGTGAAGCTGTCCAAGCGCGCCGGCAGCTACGTCACCCTGCGCGACCTGGTCGATGAAGTCGGCCGCGATGCGACGCGCTGGTTCCTGATCGCGCGCAAGCCCGATTCGCAGCTCACCTTCGACATCGACTTCGCGCGTTCGCAGTCGCTCGACAATCCCGTGTACTACGTGCAGGTCTCGCACGCGCGCATGCACGGGCTGACCCGCCAGCTGAAGGAACGCGGGCTGTCGTTCGACGCCGCCAACGGCCTGGCGCAGCCGCTCGACCTCGACGACGACAGCGCGCGCGAACTGGTCACCACCCTGCTGCGTTACCCCGACGTGGTCGAGCTGGCCGGCCGCGACCTCGAGCCACACCAGATCGCCGCGTACCTGCTGGAACTCGCGCAGACCTTCCAGACGTATTACAACGACCACCAGTTCCTGGTCGACGACGCCAACCTGCGCGACGCGCGCCTGGTGCTGGCGCTGGCGACGCGGCAGGTGCTGGCCAACGGCCTGGAACTGCTCGGCGTCAGCGCACCGGAAGCGATGTGACCCGCGCGATGCCGCGCACGCAGTAGACACACACGAAGCAAACCGCGCGCCTTCGGGCGCATCGGCAACGAGACAACAACGGGCGGCAGCGCCCCAGGACAGAACGAAGTGGCAGCAAAGCGCGGCAAGTCGCAGGCACGACGCAGTGGCGGCAACGGCAACAACATTCCCGGCTGGGCCTGGCTGGTCCTCGGGATCCTGCTGACGGTGGTGGTGGTCATCGTCGCGCCCAAGTACCTGAAATCGGACGGCGACGGCTTCTTCCGCCCGCAACCGAACCCCGATGCGCAGCCCGCGCCCATCGCCGAGGACGAAGACGCCGTCGCCCCCGAGGGCGATGTGCCCGCGCCGAAGACCGCCAAGGGCGGCGCGAAGCCCGAGGGCGAGGACTACGACTTCTACACCCTGCTCCCGGGCAAGGAAGTGCCGCTGAGCGACGCGGAAATCGCCGCGACCGAGCGCGCCGAGGCGCAGCGCGAAGCCGCGCGCCTCAAGCAGGCGCAGGAGCAGGCAATGGCCGCCGCTACTCCCGCCGCGAACGCCCCGCAGGCGGCGGCACTGCCCGCGCCCGTCGACGACGACACGGCCGAGACGCCTGCACCGAAGCCGGTCGCCACCGCGCCGGCCGCGACCAAGCCTGCGCCGGTCACAACGGCCTCGGCTGCGAACAAGCCGACGACCGCCACCGCGCCCGCCCTCGACGACAACACCCGCTACCTGCTCCAGGCCGGCGCCTTCCAGGCCTCGGGCCAGGCCGAGGAATTGAAGGCGAAGATCGCCCTGCTCGGCCTCGGCGCGCGCGTGGAAGCCGCCGAGATCAAGGGCAGCACGGTCTACCGCGTGCGCATGGGGCCCTACGGCACCGCCAGCGACCTGGCCGAAGCCAAGCGCAAGCTGTCCGCCGGCGGCCTGTCGGCGCTGGCGATCAAGGTGAAGTGAGCGTCCGCACGTACCCGGAGTAGCGTCGATGTCGAAAACAGCCCTCATCACCGGCGCCACCTCCGGCTTCGGCGCCGCCACCGCCCGCCGCTTCGTGGCCGCGGGCTGGCGCGTGATCGCCACCGGTCGCCGTGCCGATCGTCTGCAGGCGTTGGTCGACGAACTCGGCGCGGACCAGGTGCACGCCGCGGTGTTCGACATCCGCGATGCGCAGGCGATGAACGCCGCGATGGATGCGCTGCCGGAGGCCTTCCGCGGCATCGACCTGCTGGTCAACAACGCCGGTCTCGCCCAGGGCACCAAGCCGGCGCAGGACGCGCGCCTGGACGACTGGCAGCGCATGATCGACACCAACGTCACCGCGCTGGTGACGCTGACCCGGCGCGTGCTGCCGCTGCTGATCGAGCGCCGCGGCGCGATCGTCAACATCAGTTCGACCGCGGCGAACTATCCCTATGCCGGCGGCAACGTCTACGGCGGCACCAAGGCCTTCGTCAGCCAGTTCTCGCTCGGCCTGCGCAGCGACCTGCATGGCACCGGCGTGCGCGTGACCACGCTGGAGCCGGGCATGGCCGAAACCGAATTCACCCTGGTGCGCACCCACGGCGACCAGGCCGCGTCGGATGCGCTGTACCAGGGTGCCCAGCCGATGACTGCGCAGGACATCGCCGACACCATCCATTGGATCGCAACGCTGCCGCCGCACCTCAACATCAACCGGTTGGAGATGATGCCGGTGAGCCAGTCGTTCGCCGGCTTCCAGGTCGCGCGCGGCGCATAAGCGGCCGGGCGCACCAATCTCCATCCTTCTCCCCGTTTGCGGGGAGAAGGTGTCCCGCAGGGACGGATGAGGGGCGCTTTTGCTGTGCCGACACATCCCCTCACCCTGCGCCGCTAACGCGACGCTGTCCCTCTCCCCGCAAGCGGGGCGAGGGGTGTCCTCAGCACGGCATCAGATCAGCGGCTCGTCGCTGAGGTAGGTGTACGCGGTCAGCCCAGCCTCCAGCGCCGCATCCAGGCGTGCGGCCTCGTCCGCCGGCAGGTGCGCGGCGGCCACCTTGCCGCGATACGCCGCGCGCAGGTCGGCGAGCTTGTAGCCGACGTAATCGAGCATCACGTCGGCGGTGTCGCCGCGGCGCTGCTGGCTCATCGCATAACCGTCGCCGTCGATGTGCACCTCCACCGCGTCGGTGTCGCCGAACAGGTTGTGGATGTCGCCGAGGATCTCCTGGTACGCGCCCACGAGGAAGAAGCCGAGCCGGTACGACTCGCCGTGCTTCATCTCATGCAGCGGCAGCGAGCTGTCCAGGCCTTCGGTCTCGACGTAGGTCTCGATCATGCCGTCGGAGTCGCAGGTCATGTCGGCGATCACGCCGCGGCGCGTCGGCGCCTCGTTCAAGCGCTCGATCGGCGCGATCGGGAACACCTGGTCGATCGCCCACACGTCCGGCATCGACTCGAACACGCTGAAGTTGACGAAGTACTTGTCGACCAGGCGGTCGTTGAGTTCGTCGAGCAGGTCGCGGTGGCTCTTCTCGTCGTAGCTCAGGCGCGCGCGCACCGCGTGCGCGATCGCGTAGAACAGGTCGTCGATGCGGGCGCGGTGGGTCAGGTCGATCTGGCCGAGCGCGTACAGCGACAGGCCCTCGCTGTGGTGGTGCTGGGCCTCGTGGAACAGCTCCACCGCCGGGCGCGCGTCGATCTCGCCGTGGATCTCGCGCAGGTGGCGGATCACCGCCGGCTCGTCGTCGTGCTGGTCGGGCACGCGGCCTTCCGGCGCCTGCTCGACTTCCGACACGTTGGCGATCAGCACCGCGTGGTGCGCGGTCATCGCGCGGCCGCACTCGGTGATCACCCGCGGCGGGGTCAGGCCGTACTCCTCGCAGGCCTCCGCCAGCGGCTGCACGATGCTGGAGGCGTACTGGTTCACGCCGTAGTTGATCGAGCAGTAGCTGCGCGAACGCGTGCCTTCGTAATCGATGCCGAGGCCGCCACCGACGTCCATGTAGCGCACCTTGGCGCCGAGCACGGAGAGTTCGACGAAGTAGCGCGTCGCCTCGCGCATGCCGTTGGCGATGTCGCGGACGTTGGAGATCTGCGAACCCATGTGGAAGTGCAGCAGGCCCAGGCAGTCCTCCAGCCCGGCGTCGCGCAGTTCCTTCCACAGGTCCAGCACCTGGCGCGGCGAGAGCCCGAACTTGGCCTTGTCGCCGCCGCTGTTCTGCCACTTGCCGGCACCGAGCGAGGCCAGGCGCATGCGCACGCCCAGGCCCGGCTTCACCCCCAGCGCGCGCGCTTCCTCGATGATCAGCGGCAGCTCGGAGGGCTTCTCGACCACGATGTAGGTCTCGAGCCCGAGCTTGCGGCCGATCAGGGCGAGGCGGATGTACTCGCGGTCCTTGTAGCCGTTGCAGACGATCAGGCCGCCGGGGCGGCTCAGCGCCAGCACCGCCATCAGCTCCGGCTTGCTGCCGGCCTCCAGGCCGAAGCCCTCGCCGTGGTGCGAGGCCAGGGTGCCGGCGACGCCGGCGTGCTGGTTGACCTTGATCGGATAGACCGCGGTGTAGCCGCCGGCGTAGTCCCAGTCGGTCATCGCCTGGGCGAAGGCGCCCTGCAGCTTGCGCAGGCGGTCGCCGAGGATGTCGGGGAAGCGCACCAGCAACGGCAGTTTCGCGCCCTGCGCCCGGGCCTGGTCGACCACTTCGGGCAGGGCGATCTTCGGCCCCTGCGGTCCGCGCGGGGCCACGCTGATGCGGCCCTGTGCGTCGACATCGAAGTAACCCTCCGACCAGTGCGGGATCGAATAGGTCTTGCGGGCGTGGTCGAGCGACCAGGCGGTCATCGGCAGGCTTCCTTCAGCTAACGGGTTACGAACAGGCGCGCATTGTAGGGCTTGGGGGCCGGTGGCGCCGTCGCCGCGCCCGCGCGCCGCGACCTACGGGCGAAGCCCGCCGGCGGCAAAGCGCCCGCCACCCCCATTCGCTACAATCCGCGCCCCCACGCAGCAGCGCCCCGAGGAGTATCCGGATGACCACCGACACCACCTGGCACTACGAGAACTTCGAGCGCGCCGGCTCGGCCATCGGCTACCGGATCACCAGGAAGCTGGACGAAGTGCAGTCGCCATTCCAGTTCATCGAGATCTACGAGTCGACCGACTGGGGCAACCTGATGCTCATCGACGGCGCGATGATGCTGACCACGCGCGACAACTTCCTCTACCACGAGATGATGTCGCACCCGGCGCTGTTCACCCACGCCAATCCGAAGAACGTCGTGATCATCGGCGGCGGCGACTGCGGCACCCTGCGCGAAGTGCTCAAGCACAAGGGCGTGGAAAAGGCCGTGCAGTGCGACATCGACGAGCAGGTCACGCGCATGGCCGAGAAGTGGTTCCCGGAGCTGTGTGATTCCAACAACGACCCGCGCGCCGAGCTGCTGTTCGACGACGGCATCGCCTACATGGCCAACTGCGCCCCGGGCAGCGTCGACATCGTCATCGTCGATTCGACCGATCCGGTCGGTCCGGCCGAGGGCCTGTTCAACAAGGCCTTCTACGAATCCTGCTTCAAGGCGTTGAAGGACGACGGCATCCTCGTGCAGCAGTCCGAGTCGCCGCTGGTGCTGCTCGACCTGATCAAGGAAATGCGCGGCGAGATGGGCAAGGCCGGCTTCACCACCTTCAAGACCCTGCCGTTCCCGCAGCCGTGCTACCCGACCGGCTGGTGGAGCGCGACCCTGGCCCGCAAGGCCGGCGGCTTCACGTTCCGCGAGGCCGATGCCCGCGCCAAGCTGTTCGACAGCAAGTACTACAGCGCCGACATCCACCAGGGTGCGCTGGTGGCGCCCCCGTTCGTGGCGGCCGCGCTGGGCGAGTAAGCGCCCTGACGGACGGCGCCGGAACCGCGCCGTGCGTCCCAAGCCCCCCGGCGGGCCTGTGTTACGGTGCCCTCCGGACGGCGCACGTGCCGTCTGCGCTCGATCCGGGGGGATGTCTTGCGCGCATTGGGGTTGTTTTTCCTGCCGGTCCTGCTGGGCTGGTGCGTCAGTGGCGACGCACCGGCGCAGGCGCTCGCGCCCGCCGCGCCGCCCGACCTGGCCAGTTTCGGCGCCACGCCCGATGCCGCGCAGTTCGACCGCCTGCTCGAACAGGTCGAGCGCGGCGATCTCACCGTGTCCAGCCCGCAGCAGGTGCGCGCGGTCATCGCCCGGCTGGACGCCCTGCGCCCCCGCGACGATGAGCGCCGCGCGCTGCGCCTGCGCGGCTTCCGCTGCGACTACGACGACCTCGGCCCACCCGCGGTCGGGCTCGCCTTCGCCCGCGCCGGCCTTGCCGATGCGCGGCGCTTGGGCGACATCGGTGGAGAGGTCCGCTTCGGCCTGTGCGAGGCCAACAACATCGACGGCACCGGCCAGACCTCGCAGTCCATCGCCAGCGTCGAAACCGCACTGGCACTGGCCCGCAAGCACAACGATCCGCGCCTGCTGGCCCAGGCCCTGACCCATCGCGGCAGCCTGCGCTCGCTGCTCGGCCAGCAGGCGGCCGCGCTCACCGACTTCCTGGAGGCGCAGCGCGTCCTCACCGCCGCCGGCCTGCGCAAGGAGGCCGAAGCCGGGCTGGGCGACATCGCCGCCGCGTACCGGCGCATGGGCGACCACGCCAAGGCACTGGAATACCTGCGCCAGAGCATGGCCTTTGCCGAACGCCAGGCCGACCCCGGCCTGCTGTCGGTCGCGCTGCTGCAGACCGCCTTCCTGCACGAGGACCAGGGCCGCCACGACGAAGCCCTGGGCGTGCTGCGCCGCGCGATCGAGGTCGCCGCGGGCCACGGCCTGGAATACGACGTCGCCGCCGCGCACCTGGCGATGGCCTCGGCGCTGGTGAAGAAGGGCGACTTCAGCGGCGCGGAGACCGCGTTGGCGACCGCCCGCATCGGCTTCGAGCGGCTCGGCGACCGCTCCAACGAGGCCATGCTGCAGCTGCTCGAAGGCATGGTCCTGGCCGGCCGCGGCGACGACACGCAGGCGCTGGCGCACTACGACCGCGCCGCGCGCGAATTCGACGCCGACCCGAACCTGCGCTACCAGGTCGACCTGTACGCCGCGCGTTCGCTCAGCCACGAGGCACTGGGCGACTACCGCGCCGCCATGGACGACCTCAAGCTGGAGCGCACCGGTCGCCGCCGCCTCAACGACGACGCCCGCACGCAGCAGTCGCTGCTGCTGCAGTACCAGTTCGACACCGCGCGCCGCGACCTCGAGAACGCACGCCTGCAGGCGGAACGGCGCAGCGAGCGGCAGAAACTCAAGGCGGTGGAACGCGCCTATCGCTGGCAGCTCGCCGCGCTGATCAGCACCGGCCTGCTGGTGCTGCTGCTGCTGGGCCTGTTCCTGCGCCAGCTGCGCAGCACCCGGCGCATCAACAAGCTCGCCCTCACCGACGCGCTCACCGGCGTCGCCAACCGCCGCCACGTCGAAGTCGCGGCGGAACAGGCCGTGGAACAGGCGCGCACGCTCGGCGAACCGCTGTCGGTGCTGACCTTCGACCTCGACTGGTTCAAGCGCATCAACGACGGCCACGGCCACGCCAGCGGCGACCAGGTGCTGGTGCGCGTGGCGCGCGCGTGCGAATCGGTGCTGCGCTCGAAGGACCTGCTCGGCCGGATGGGCGGCGAGGAATTCATCGTGCTGCTGCCGAACACCTCGTCCGACGCCGCGCTGCTGGTCGCCGAGCGCCTGCGCGACAGCGTGCACCGGCTCGACCTGTCCGACGTCGCCAGCGAACTCGCCGTCACCATCAGCCTGGGCCTGGCAATGCTGCGGCCGCAGGACGACGGCGTGCACGACGTGATCGACCGCGCCGACGCGGCGCTGTACCGCGCCAAGGAAGCGGGGCGCAACCGGGTGGCGGTGGAGGTCTGAGGCGCGACGATCCGCGCCGACCACGCTGTTACAGCGCGTCGCCGTCCATCTCGCCGGTGCGGATGCGCACCACGCGGTCGAGGTCCCAGACGAAGATCTTGCCGTCGCCGATCTTGCCGGTGCCCGCGGCTTTCATGATCGCCTCGACCACGGTCTCGGCTTGGTCGTCGGTGACCGCGACCTCGAGCTTGATCTTGGGCAGGAAGTCGACCACGTACTCGGCACCGCGATAGAGCTCGGTATGGCCCTTCTGCCGGCCGAAGCCCTTGACCTCGGTGGCGGTGATGCCGGCGACACCGGCTTCAGCCAGCGCCTCGCGCACATCGTCGAGCTTGAACGGCTTGATCACCGCCATGACCATCTTCATCACGTGTCTCCCTGGATCGCGCGGGCAGGATAAGCCGCGCCGCGATGCGGGGCGAGCGCCCTGCATGCCGGCGGCGCACCGGCGCCCGATACAATGGCCCGATTCGGATCTTTCCTACCCCAGGGCGCGGCAGTGCCCGAGTGCGCTGCCGCGACGCGCAGTCCAGGCTGATCCCATCGGCCCACGGAGCAAGCCCATGATCGACCTCAGCCATCTCGACGACCTCGCCCGCCGCCTCAGCGCGCTGGTGCCGCCCGGCCTGCGCGAGGGCCGCGAGGAGCTGCAGCAGAATTTCCGCGCCGTGCTGCAGTCGGGCCTGGCCCGGCTCGACCTGGTGACCCGCGAGGAGTTCGAAGTGCAGCGCGCGGTGCTGCTGCGCACGCGCGAGAAGCTCGAAGAGCTGCAGCGCACCGTCGCCGAGCTCGAGGCGCAGTCGGGCAGCGGCGCGCCGCCGCACCACTGAGGCCACCCCCGTGAACCTCGCACTCGTGCACAGCCGTGCGCGAACGGGCGTGCGTGCGCCCGCAGTCCGGGTGGAAGTGCACCTGTCGGGCGGATTGCCGCGCTTTTCCCTGGTCGGCCTGCCCGAAGCCGCGGTGCGCGAAGCCAAGGACCGCGTGCGCGCGGCGATCAGCTGCGCGCAGTACGAATTCCCGGCGCGCGTGATCACCGTGAACCTGGCGCCCGCCGACCTGCCCAAGGACGGCGGCCGCTTCGACCTGGCCATCGCCCTGGGCATCCTCGCCGCCAGTGGCCAGATCCCGCTGGAAGCGCTGGGCGAATACGAGTTCCTCGGCGAACTGGGCCTCACCGGCGAACTGCGCGCGGTCGACGGCGTGCTGCCGGCGGCGCTCGCCGCGGCGCAGGCCGGGCGCAAGCTGGTCGTGCCCACCGGCAATGGCGCCGAGGCGGCCCTGGCCGCGCAGGTGGAAGTGCGCACCGCGCGCACCCTGCTGGAAGTCTGCGCGATGCTCGCCGGGCGCAAGGCACTGCCGTGTGCCGAGGCCCTGCCGACCCAACGCACTGCCGGCCTGGACCTGGCCGATGTCCGCGGGCAGGCGCACGCGCGGCGCGCGCTGGAAATCGCCGCGGCCGGTGGCCACCACCTGCTGCTGATCGGGCCACCCGGCTGCGGCAAGACCCTGTTGGCCTCGCGACTGCCCGGTCTGTTACCGGAAGCGAGCGAAGCCGAAGCGCTGGAGAGCGCCGCGATCGCCTCGGTGAGCGGTCGCGGCCTGGATCCGTCGCGTTGGCGCGAGCGGCCGTTCCGCGCGCCGCACCACACCGCCAGCGCGGTCGCCCTGGTCGGTGGCGGCGGCGAACCGCGGCCCGGCGAGATCTCGCTGGCACACAACGGCGTGCTGTTCCTGGACGAACTCCCGGAATGGGATCGCCGCGCGCTGGAAGTGCTGCGCGAACCGCTGGAATCCGGTGTCGTCACCATCTCGCGCGCGGCACGGCAAAGCGAATTCCCTGCCCGCTTCCAACTGGTCGCCGCGATGAACCCGTGCCCCTGCGGCTGGGCCGGCGACAGCAGCGGGCGTTGTCGTTGCAATCCCGATGCGGTGCGGCGTTACCGCGCGCGCATCTCCGGGCCGTTGCTGGATCGGATCGACCTGCACGTCGAAGTGCCGCGCCTGCCGCCCGCGCAGCTGCGACCGCAAGCGGCAACCGGTGAAAGCAGCACGGACGTGCGGATGCGGGTGCTGCAGGCGCAGCAGTGCCAGCACCGGCGCGCCGGGCAGTTGAACGCGCGGCTCAGCCAAACCGACACCGCGAAGCACTGCCACCTGGGTGAGCGCGACCAGCTGCTGCTGGAACGCGCGGTCGATGCGCTGCAGCTGTCGGCCCGCTCCATGCACCGGATCCTGCGGGTCGCGCGCACCATCGCCGACCTCGATGGCGAGGCGGACATTCTCGGTCGGCATCTCACCGAGGCCATCGGTTACCGGCGCGCGGACCGGAACCGGGAAACCCAGGCGGCGTGATCATCGCCTGCGCACGCGGCAGACCTTGTCAGCCGCAGCCTGGCCCACCGCAGACCTTGCCTTTTTCAATGAAGTCGCGCGCACCCTCGCGCGCTTCACGCATCTCGGCTTCGGTGCCACAGCGGGTCTTCTTGACGGTCGTGCCACTCACCCGTTCGCGCCAGCACACGTCCCGCTTGTTGCCTGCTTCGCGCGTATTCACCACCAGCGCGTTGATCCGTTCCAACGCATTGTCGAGGCGCACCTTCTCGTCGATCGACAGCTCGTCCAGGCGGCTCTTGCCATCGACCAGGACGAATACCTCGGCCTGCGCCTTGCGCACCAATCCGTTCTGGCGTGGCGTGAGGCCCTCGATGCCGCCGTCGTCGAGGTCGGCCTTGATCTGCCTCTGCTGGTTCACGATCACCACCAGGCCATCTTCTTCGACGGCCACGGGCCCCTGCTGTGACCACGCGGCCCCTGCCAACAGCAAGCCTGCGGTCAACACGAATGCCTTGATCACCGGAACCTCCCCGCGAGTGTTGCCGCGATGCGCTTACTCACGAACCCGACCGCAGGTGATCGTCATCGACGGCCCCGGCGTTTGCCCGCATATCGTGGGCGAACCGTGCCAGTCCTTGCCGCCTTCGCGGACCTGCGCCCGCTCCCGGACCGTCGCGCAATGCGTCTGGAAGCGATGCGAACCCAGCGTCTTCTCGCGCCAGCACACCTGGCGGTCTTCGTCGTTCTGGGTGATCACGGCCTTGACCGTTTCCAGCGCATTGAGCAGCTCCGCCTTGTCCGCCGCGTTCAACTGGTCGAGCTCGGTGACGCCATCGAGCAGCTGGAAGATCCGGTCCTGCGCCCGGTGCATGCGTTCGAGTTCGTAGCGATCGAAACGGGCGTAGCGCCCGGTAGCGCGCTCCGATTCCTCGCGGATGTCCTGTTGCTGCTGTCGGATCAGGCCCAGCTTCCCGACGTTCGCCTGCGCCGTCGCGGCGGCGAGGACGACGACACTCAACGACAACGACAGTGCCAGGTTGCGAATGTTCATATGCCGCTCCTTGGAATCGGAAGGGCTTAGGACCATGGGGTCCGCAGGGCTGGCGCCCAACCAAGGACGTTACTCCCGCTTCTGCGGGCCACGCAACAAAAAGGGCGACCCAGCGGGTCGCCCTCCATTTTCCTGCAGTCGGTATCAGCGCCAGCCGTCGACGCTGCCCTCCAGCATGCGGCGGCGCGCCTCTTCCTTCGCCCTCAACTCGTCCGCGGCGGTGCGGCAGACACGGGTAACGCGGGTGCTGCCGATGGCCTTCTCGCGGCGGCAGATCATGCGGTCGCCGTCCTCATTGTTGATCGCGGCCTCGATCCACTCGAGCGTGTTGAATACTTCCAGGCGCTGGTATTCGCTCAGTTCATCCGCCGTCTGCTTGCCCTCCAGCATCTTCAGCACGCTGGCCTGCTTGGTCAGGATGCTGGTGCGCGTATTGGGCGACAAGGTGGCGTAGCGGCCACTGCGGGCCGTCACGCCTTCGTGGATTTCAGCTTGCTGGGTCCGGATGGCATTCAGATCGAGCACCTTGGTGGCCATCGCGACCGGGCACAACAAGGCCAGGACCAACGCCGCGGCCAGTGCGAGGAAAGACTTGGACATAGTTCTCAGCAGCTCGGTGGGGTGAACAGGGGACGCCGACCTTACCGCGGCCGTTGCAGCAGTGTCGACTGCCAAAAGCCATGAATTCACGTCACATCCGAAAGATTCCTACGCCCCGGCAGGCAGCCACACCGCCCCCGCCGGGTCCAGCTCCGCGGTGACCATGTGTTCACCCCGCCAGCCGAACCCGCACACCGCCAGCGCCCCCTGGTTCACGGGGTCCAGGCCCAGCGCGCGCTCCAGTTCCTTTTCGTTGATCGCGCCGGTGATGAATGCGCCCAGGCCGGCCTCGGTGGCGGACAGGTACAGGGTCTGCGACAGGTGGCCGGCTTCCAGCGCGACCACGCGATAGCCCTTGGCGTGCTGGCGGTACTTCCAGAAGGTGCGATCGAAGCGCGGCGCCAGCACCACCGCGACGTGCGCGTCGGCGAACCAATGCTGCTGCGCGACCATGTCCTGCAGGAAGCCGCGCAGGCCGCCGTCGCGCCAGTCACGGCCTGCCGGCACCGGCAGCGGCTCCAGCGCATGGTCGACGGCCTGGTAGTGGTACAGGCCCGGCGCCACGCCTTCGACGTGCTGCACGACCAGGTAGCACTCGATCGGGTGCAGGCCGCCGCCGGACGGCACGTTCTTCTTCAGGAACACGGTGTCCGCGCTGATCCGCACTTCGGCCTGGGCGGCGAACACGCGTTGCAGCAGCTGCGCGAACAGGTCGAACGGCAGCGCGCGGCCAGGATCGAAGTTGCGGCAGGTGGCGCGGCGCGCGAGCAGGCGGTCGAAATCGGTCGCCTCGATGCGCGGCAACTTCAACTGCGCCACGCCGTCGCCGCGATGCGCCGCTGCCGTCGGCGGCGCGCCGAGCACCTCGCGCATCTGCACCGCGGTTTCGGTGCCGCTGTCCTTCATGTTCTGCACCGCGTCCACGCCGCTCCAGCGGGTGAAGGCGTGCAGGGTCGCGGCCAGTGGATGCCAGTAGGTGGCACGCAAGGCTTCGTCGCGCGCGCGCTGCGCGGCGTGGCGCTTGCCGTCACCGATCAGCAGGCCTTCCTTGAGCAGGCGCTGCACGGCGCCGGGCGGATGCGCGGCGAGCGCCTTCGCATCGAGCCACTGGCTTGGGCCCAGCGCGCCGAGCAGTTCGCGTTCGTCGGCATCGAGTTCGACCTCCTCGCCCAAGTGCGGCGCGAGCGCGACCCAGCGGCGTTCGCGGCGCAGGCCGTCGCCGCCGTTCAACAGTTCCTGCAGGTCGAAACCGACCTCCTCGCGCGGTTCCACGTACACCACCGCGCAACGTCGAACCTTCATGCCGATTCCCCTTTCCGCCCGCCCATCCGGATGGCGCATTGTGCTTGCACTACCCCCCCCTCATGGAAGCAGGATGGGCGACCGGCGATGCGCCGGCCCGGCCATTCTCCATCCACGAGGAGATCCACATGCACACCGCAGTCCTGGATGCACCCAGCACCACCGCAAAGCCTGTCGCGAAGAAGCGCAGCGCGCCGCTAGATCCGCAGCTGGCGGATCGGCTGTTGGACCTGTTGAGCACAGACGACGCGTTCCGACAGCTGTTCCAGACCAGCCCACAAGCCGCACTTCGCAGCATTGGGTACCAGCCACAACTTCAATCTGATGACTCATTGCTTTCCGGCCTTGGACTGAGCCGCGCGCCAGAACCCTTCTCCCTATGCGAAATAGGCCATCTTGCTTCCAAACAGGCCATTCGCGATGCTCGAATTGCTCTCAAGGAAACGTTTGTGCAAGGGCTCGCCTATAACACTCCGACGCTGGATGCCGCGAACCTCACGACCCAGCCAAAGCGCAAGTGACCCCTAGTCGATAGTTGACGTATAAGGGGCCACGCTCATGACGGGAGCGCCTTTGGCGCTTCCGTTTTCCCTACATCACCAAAGTTCGGTGCACCGGCCCCTAGGCCGCAAGCGGCCGGGGCTGTTCCAGAAGCGGGACGCGGGCTAGATTGCCCCCTGACTGCGCCCATACCGGGCCAGACAGGGGGATGACCATGACCAGCGGGAAAAAGACGGGGAAGATGGATGCGAAGGTCGCCGAGAAGCTGCTTCAGCTGTTGAGCACCGACGATCGCTTCCGCAAGCAGTTCGTCGACGACCCGGCCAAGGCACTCGAGAAAGTCGGTCACAAGGACGAGGACGGACTCGAGCCGTTTGCTGCCTGCAGCCGAGTACAGAATCTGGCTTCAAAGGAAGTCATCGCCGGCGCGCACAACGAGTTGATGGATATGCTGACGGCGGGGCTGGCGCTGACTACGCCTCAGTTGGACGCTGGCGACAGCAACGATCCCCTGCGCACCCTCAAGTAATCCGGCAGCGATTGCGGCGGCCAAACGGCATCGAATCGCGCCAGTTGCCGGCGCGATTCGACTTCATGACCGGCCGATTTGAGCAGCTCTGCCGCGCGCAGCATGGAAAGGTTGCCCTCAACCACGTTGAGTGCCTGCTGGCACTGCGCGCACCCGAGTTCCATGTAAGCCAAGCCGCGATGCCGTTGCAACCAGAGTGATTGTTCCACCGCGCGTTGATTTTCGCCCGCGGCGGCGTAGGCGCGCATCAGGCTGACCCGGGTCTGATATTGCTCATGCCCGGTGAGTAGAGGCTCCAGCAATCGGATCGCCTCTTTGGGCTTGCCCGCGGTGCCGAGCATTTCGGCCCGCGCCACCTGCGTCAGCTCCGCCACTGTCGGCGCGCCCAGCAAGACCGGCTTGGCCTGCAACATTGCCAGCACACGCTCGGCGGGTTCCCGATCGCCCAGCCGCAGCGCGAAGATCGACGCCATCAGCCCCAGCGCGGCATCATCTGCGGCATTTGCGTCGATCGGCTGAGAAAGCGCATCAAGCGCTGCCGCCACGGTTGCGCGCGAGCCCTGCAGCGCCTTATCGGCGTCGCCCGCGGACCAGTCCGCCACCGCGGCCGGCAACCGGAATAGCCTTGCGGGGAAGCCCCCCTCCTCGCGACTCGCTAGCGTCATCGCTATAGCGGCCTGGGCCGTAGCTCCCTGCCACTGCCCCCGATCGAGACCGATGGACACGCGGTCGAAGTACGAATACAGATCGTCTTTGGCAGCCTTAGCCAGCATCTGGTCGGCACGCGCGAAGTTGCGCTGCGCGGCTTCCGTCGCGGCAGCCCTGCGCAAGCTGCTGCCAACACCACGCGCGAGCGCCGTCTCGAAGGCTGTGCCTGCGCCGCGGTAGTCGTCCAACCCCAATTTGACCCGACCGATGGTGTCGTAGCTCAGCGCCGCAAGTTCGTTGTATGGAGACGTACTGCGTTGTGCCAACAAGAGCGCATCGCGGAAGCGGTTTTGGGCCATCAAGTGCATCGACGCGTTGGCCTGGGCCGGCCAGTAGTCGGGGTACAGACTGGCGAGCTCCTTCCACTTCGTCAGCGCTTGTGCGGGCTCGAGCAAATCGGCCGCCCATGCATCGAGGTATAGCGCTTCACGCGGAGCCAAGTGGTCGCGCAATGCCTGCGCCTTCCCGAGCGGATCCAGCGCGGCCTCGGCATTGACCGCCGACGCCTGCGCCCGCGTCTGTCCGAGCCAGGCAAGCGCGAATTGCGGATCCAAGGCAGTCGCCTGGCGGTAGAACCCCAAAGCTTCCTTGAACTGCACCTGCGCATAGGCCTTCTGACCGAGCGCATACGCACGCAGAGCATCCAGATTCTTCGTTGCGACCTGTGGCAAAGGCACCGAATCCTTCTCGATCGACGCCAGCGCTTCGCCCAGTTTTTCGCGCAGCGCCGCGGTCACCTCGTCGATGGATTCCAGTGTCGATGCGGCGCCATCGCCGTCCGCGGATTGCGAATACACCGTGGTCTGCGTACGCGGATCGATCACCTCCGCGCTGACGCGCACGCGGCCGCCGACTTCGGCCACGGTCGGCAGGATCACCGCGCGGGCGCCGTCGCGCAGGGCAATTTCCGAGGCGACGGCGCGATCGAGGACGGTGCCTTCGGGGCGCTGCATGCGCTGCAGGGTGTCGCGCGCCTTGAGGTCGCTGAGCACGTTGACGTAGCGCGACTGTTCCAGGCTGATGCGGAAGGCCTGTTCCAGCGAATCGTCGAGCGCGCCCTGGCCGGTGAGGTTGCGCAGGTCGCCGACCACCACCCAGTCGCGCTGGTTGAAGGCGATGGCGGGTTCGGGGGCGGCGAGGAACCACACGCCGAGCGCGCCGCCGACGAGCAGCGCCACTTCCGCGGCGAGCGCGGCGGGACGGCGCCACAGCGGGATGTCGCGCCAGGCCTTGGGCGTGTTCGGCGGCACGCGCAGCGGCGCGATGCCGGGCTCGCCGACTTCGAACACCTGCTGCGGCTCGGGCACGCCCTTGAAGCGCCAGCGGCCCCACGACTTCCACGCCAGGTGCTGGCCGCGTTCGCCCAGTTCGCGCGCGGCGCGGTGGGCGAGCGGTTCGGCGACGGCGGACAGCAGGATCTGGCCGGGGCGCGCCATCGCCATCAGGCGTGCGGCGATCGGCTTGGCGAGGCCTTCGACTTCCAGCGGCTTGGCGCCGATGCGCACGGCTTCGTCGCTGTTGCGCCAGGTGAGTACTTCGCCCACGTGCAGGCCGGCGCGCGCGCGCAGCAGCAGGCCGCGTTCCTCGCCCAGCGCCGCCAGGCCGCGCACGTAGTCCAGGGCGAAGCCGAGGCCGTCGATGGGGCGTTCGAACAGCAACAGCAGGCCGTCGGAGCGGTCGATCAGGCGGCCGTGCCATTGCTGCTGCAGCTGCAGGACCAGGCGGTCGTGGGCGCGGAACAATTCGCTCGCCGGGGTGTCGCCGAGGCGTTCGACCAGCGTGGTGGAATCGACCAGGTCGGTCAGCAGCAGGGTGCGCAGTTGCGGCGCGTTCGCGGCCGGGCGCGGTGCCGGCTCGGGCGTGGGATCGAAAGTCTGCACCGCGGTATCCATGCGCTTGATTCCTTCAGGCCGCGGCGAAGGCGTCGTCCTGCCACTCGACGCGGTTGCCGCCCATGCGCTTGGCACGATACAGCGCGGTGTCGGCCTGCGCGTACCAGTCGTTCCAGTCGCGGGCGTCGTCGACCAGGCACGCGCCGATGCTGACTGAACAGGCCAGCGGCACTTCGCCGGGTTCGGCGTGGCGCGGCACCTGCATCAGGCCGCGCGTGGTGGTGACGATGAAGTCGGCGAAGCCCAGCACCGCGTCGCGGCTGTCGGCGCTGACCAGCAGGCAGAACTCGTCGCCGCCCAGGCGGCAGGCGATGTCGCCGTCGCTGGCGACGGAACGCAGGATGCTGGCGACACTCTGCAGCACGCGGTCGCCGATGAGGTGGCCGTGGTCGTCGTTGACCTGCTTGAAGCGGTCGCAGTCGACCAGCACCAGGCCCAGGCCCTTGAGCGAACCGGTGCGGCGGCGCTCGGCCAGGTGCTGGGCGAGGCCGCGGCGGTTGTGCAGACCGGTGAGTTCGTCGGTGCGGATCAGCTCTTCGGTCTGGTTGAGCTGGTGCGCGGTCGCGCGCAGCGAGTCCAGGGCGGTCTGCAGGTCCTGGTTGCGGCGGCGCAGGCGGCGGATGAGGCTCTGTTCGTTGAGCACCACGCGCATGATCGCGCGGCGCAGGAAGTGCGAGACGCGCTCCGGATCGTCATCGACCAGGCGCTGGAATTCCTCATGGCGCAGTTCGATCAGCTCGCCGTCGCTGGCGGCGATCGCATCGGCGCTGCGCGCGTGGTCGCCGATCAGCAGGCCGAGTTCGCCGAAGAATTCGTACGGCCCCAGGCGCTTGGACACCAGGTCGTCGCCGAAGTCGAGGTCGATCGCGCCGCTGGCGATCACGTACATGGTGGTGCCCAGGTCACCGCGGCGGAACAGGGTCTCGCCGGCATAGCAGCGGCGCGGACGGCCGACGGCGGCGAACAGGGCGTATTCGGCAGAGGTCAGCGCCGCGGCTACCACGTCGGGCGCCACCGTGGGCATTCCGCTCTGCTGCAACGACTCCGTCGCGATCCTGCGCTTCATCCACACACATCCCGGCCCCTGGGGAAGGGCTTGAGAGTAACACCCGATCCTTATGACTACGTGGCCCGGCGCGGTCGGCGGCCAACGGGGTTTGGGGCTGGGTGCGGACAGATGCGAGTGGCGCGTCGCCCGCCTGCGGCGGTGATCCCTCGCCCCGCTTGCGGGGTGAAGGCGGGCGCTTGTGCGCCACTGGCGCACGCCCGACTGAACGCCCTTGCGCCATGCGCAAGGGCCGGGGGCAGAGCGAGGGAACAACGACGCAGGGTGAGGGGACGTAAAGCAACAGCAAAAGCGCCCCTCATCGCCCTGCGGGCGCTTCTCCCCGCTTGCGGGGAGAAGAGAACATCAGGCTGCCTTCTGCTCGTGGAACTGCTCTTCCTCGGTCGAGCCCTTCAGCGCGGTGGTCGAGGACTGGCCGTTCTGGATCACCTGGGTCACCGCATCGAAGTAGCCGGTGCCGACTTCGCGCTGGTGCTTGACCGCGGTGAAGCCGCGCTCGGCGGCGGCGAATTCGGCTTCCTGCAGCTCGACGAACGCGCTCATCTGCCGGCGGGCGTAGCCGTGGGCGAGGTTGAACATGCCGTAGTTGAGCGAGTGGAAGCCGGCCAGGGTGATGAACTGGAACTTGTAGCCGTACTTGGCGATTTCCTTCTGGAACTTCGCGATCGTGGCGTCGTCGAGGTTCTTCTTCCAGTTGAAGCTCGGCGAGCAGTTGTAGGCCAGCAGCTTGCCCGGGTACTTGGCGTGGATCGCTTCGGCGAACTTGCGCGCGAACTCCAGGTCCGGCTTGCCGGTCTCGCACCACACCAGGTCGGCGTACGGCGCGTAGGCGAGGCCGCGCGAGATCGCCTGGTCGAGGCCGTTGTGGGTCTTGTAGAAGCCTTCGACGGTGCGTTCGCCGGTGGTGAACGGCGCATCGTTGGGATCGACGTCGGAGGTCAACAGGTCGGCGGCTTCGGCATCGGTGCGCGCGACGATCAGCGTCGGCACGCCCATCACGTCGGCGGCGAGGCGCGCGGCGACCAGCTTCTCGATCGCTTCGCGCGTGGGCACCAGCACCTTGCCGCCCATGTGGCCGCACTTCTTCACCGAGGCGAGCTGGTCCTCGAAGTGCACGCCGGCGGCGCCCGCTTCGATCATGCCCTTCATCAGTTCGAACGCGTTGAGCACGCCGCCGAAGCCGGCTTCGGCGTCGGCCACGATCGGCTGCAGGAAGTCGATGTCCCCGCCGCCTTCGGCGCACTGGATCTGGTCGGCGCGCAGCAGGGTGTTGTTGATGCGGCGCACGACCTGCGGCACCGAGTTGGCCGGGTACAGCGACTGGTCGGGGTACATCTCGCCGGCGATGTTGGCGTCGGCCGCGACCTGCCAGCCGGAGAGGTAGATCGCCTTGAGGCCGGCCTTGACCTGCTGCATCGCCTGGTTGCCGGTGAGCGCGCCGAGCGCGTTGACGAAGTCCTCGCGGTGCAGCGAGTTCCACAGCTTTTCCGCACCCAGGCGCGCGATCGAATGCTCGACCGGCACGGTGCCGCGCAGGCGCACCACGTCTTCGGCGCTGTACGGGCGGGTGATCCCGGCCCAGCGCGGGTTGGTCTGCCAGTCGTGGCGCAGCTGGTCGGCGGAGGCTTGCTTGTTCATGGCGGTATCCCTCGGTGGTTCTTTGGCGTGAGCGCGGTGGAGGAGGAGTGCGTGGCGTGATCAGTCGAGTCGCGCGTACGCGGGCAGGGTCAGGAACTCTTCGAGCGTGTCGGCGTGGGTGAGGCGGTCGAGCATGCCGATCGCTTCGTTGATGCGGCTGCCGCCGGGCAGCTTGCTGCGGTCGCCGAGCTTCGTCGGCAGGTTGATCAGGGCGCGTTCGAACAGGGCGAGGTCGACTTCGCTGCCGTCGTCCAGGTGCAAGCCATCAGTGTGCAGCCACTGCCACAGCTGGGTACGCGCGATCTCGGCGGTCGCGGCGTCTTCCATCAGCCAGTGGATCGGCACGCAGCCGTTGCCGTCGAGCCATGCGGCGAGGTAGCGCACGCACACCTCGACGTTGCCCTCGTAGCCGGCGCGGGTGATCGAGCCGATGCTCGGCTTGATGAGGTCGTCGCGGGTGACGATCACTTCCTCGCGGCGCACATCGTGCTGGTTCGCGCCCGGCATGCGCTCGTCGAAGATCTGCTTCGCCAGCGGGATCAGCGCCGGATGCGCGACCCAGGTGCCGTCATGGCCGGCGGTGACTTCGCGCAGCTTGTCGGCGCGGACCTTGGCGAGCGCGACCTCGTTGGCCGCTTCGTCGTTGCTGATCGGAATCTGCGCGGCCATGCCGCCCATCGCGTGCGCGCCGCGCTTGTGACAGGTCTGGATCAGCAGTTCCGAATAGGCGCGCAGGAACGGCTGCGTCATCGTCACCTGGCCGCGCTCGGGCAGCACCTTGTCGCGGTGGCGGCGGAAGGTCTTGATGTAGGAGAAGACGTAGTCCCAGCGCCCGCAGTTGAGGCCGGCAATGCGGCTGCGCAGCGCGTGCAGGATCTCGTCCATCTCGAACACCGCCGGCAGCGTCTCGATCAGCACGGTGACCTTGAGCTGGCCGCCGGGCAGCTGCAGCTCCGCTTCGACGTGGTCGAGCACGTCGTTCCACAGCTGCGCCTCTTCCATCGACTGCAACTTGGGCAGGTAGAAGTACGGGCCGCGGTCCTTGGTCGCGAGCGCGCGGGCGTTGTGGAAGGCGAACAGGCCGAGGTCGAACAGCGAGGCAGACATGACTTCGCCATCGACGAGGACGTGCTTCTCGTCGAGGTGCCAGCCGCGCGGGCGCACCAGCAGCACGGCCTGCTCGGCGTACGGCTTCAACGCGTAGTGTTTGCCGGGCGCGCCGTTCGAGGCCGGCGCGGTGTATTCGAGCGTGCCGGCGATGGCCTCGCGCAGCGCCCGCTGGCCGGCGAGCAGGTTGCCCCAGGTCGGCGCGGTCGAATCCTCGAAGTCGGCCATGTAACAGCTGGCGCCCGAGTTCAGCGCGTTGATGACCATCTTCGGGTCGGTCGGGCCGGTGATCTCGACGCGACGGTCCTGCAGGGCGGCCGGCAGCGGGGCCACCCGCCAGGCGCCGGCGCGGATCGCGGCGGTGTCGGCGCGGAAGTCGGGCAGGCCGCCGGCGTCGAAGAACGCCTGGCGTTCGCGGCGGGCGGCGAGACGGGCGCGGCGGCGGGCCTCGAAGCGGCGGTGCAGCCCGGCCAGGAAGGCCAGTGCCGGCGGGGTCAGCAAGGCCCCGGCTTCGGGGTGCGCCGCGCGCAGCTCGACGCCGCCTGCCTCGGACCCGAAATCCCGCGTTTCCAACACTGCCGACATGCCATCGCTCCTCTTGTGTCCCAAGTAACGGGTGAGGCACGACCATGCGGTCACGTGTGGTATAAGGCAATCAAGTTTTTTTAATACATTACATTTGTTTCATTAATATCTGACGAAACCATGTCAGCCAAGCCGCCGCCCGCGCCCAGATTTGCCTACAAGGGCGACCGCCTGAAGCCGCTGCGCGCGTTCTGCCAGACCGCCCGGCTGGGCTCGATCTCCCGCGCCGCCGAGGCCCTGTTCCTCAGCCAGCCGGCGGTGACCCTGCAGCTGCAGGCGCTGGAACGCGACCTGGGCGCGCGCCTGCTGGAGCGCAGCGGCCGCCGCATCACCCTGACCCGCGAGGGCGAGGCGCTGTACGAACTGGCCCGCCCCCTGGTCGAAGGCCTGGACGGGCTGGATGCCGTCTTCCGCGACCGCGTGCGCGGCCTGGACGCCGGCGAACTGCACGTCGCCGCCGGCAGCTCGACCATCCTCTACCTGCTGCCGGCAATCGTGGAGGCCTTCAAGGCCCGGCACCCGGAGATCCGCCTGAGCCTGCACAACGTCACCGGCGCCGGCGGCCTGGAGCTGCTGCGCTCGGACGCGGTCGACCTCGCGGTGGGCTCGATGCTCGACGTGCCCGCCGACCTCGACTATGCGCCGGTGTACCGCTTCGAGCCGATGCTGATCACCCCGCGCGACCATCCGCTCGCGACCAAATCCGACCTGACCCTGCAGGACCTCTCGCCGTACGGCCTGATCCTGCCGCCGCAGCGCCTGACCACCTACCGCCTGGTCGACCTGGTGTTCCAGCAGAACCGCGTGCCCTACACCGTGGCGCTGGAAGTCGGCGGCTGGGAGGTGATCAAGCAGTACGTGGCGATGGGCCTGGGCATCAGCATCGTCACCGCGATCTGCCTCACCGATGCCGATCGCGAACGCCTCGCCGCGCGCTCGCTGGCCAAGTACTTCCCCTCGCGCAGCTACGGCGTCGTGGTGCGCAAGGGCAAGTTCCTGTCGCCGCAGGCGCGCGCGTTCACCGGGCTGATCAAGCCGGCGCTGTTCGAGCGCGGCGGTTACGACGAGACGGGGCAGTCGGAGCGCTGAGGCCCGCGCGGCGCGTCAGCGCGGGCGCTGCGCGTCGATCCACTCGCGATAGCTGCGGTAGTGGTGCAGCGCGAAACCGGCGAACGCCTTCGACTGCGCGTACGCCGCTTCGGTCGCCGCCATCTCGCGGCGCAGGTCGGCTTCGCTGCGGTGGTGGAAGGTGACCTTCTTCGGCTCGCTCGGGCCGAGCTCGAGCCCGATCACCACGGTCTTGCCGATCCGTTGCGCGTAATCCATCTCTTTCGCGGCGTGCGCGACGATGCCGTCGCGGCCGTCGGCGTGGTCGCGGTAGTCCATCAGCGCGAGGTAGTCGTAGCAGTCGGCCAGGTGTTCGCTCGCCGGCTTGGTGGTACCGCGCCAGCGCACCGGGATGCCGTCGAACCAGAACGGCGTGGCCAGCCCGATCGCCAGCGTCTGCCCGGAGTCGCGCTTCATCCGCATCCATTGCGCGCTCACCTCGATCAGGTCGCGCAGCAGGTCCTCGCGGCTGGCGTCGTTCCACTGGTCCAGCAGGTGCGGCTCGATGTCGAGGTTGACGCCGTCGAAGCGCGCCGCTTCCGGCGCCGCCGCGTTGTAGTCGAGCACGCGTTGCAGCATCGCCGTCGCGTCGCGGCGACGTTCCGGCAGGATGTAGCGCTCGGTGTTGAGGTAGGCCGAACCGAGCAGCGCGTAGACCTTGAAGCCGCGTGCGTGCGCGGTGGCGATGAAGTCGCGGTAGCGCTGCGGCTGCTGGGCGATCAGGTTGCGGCCGTCGTAGGCGTCGGCATAGAGGTAGAACGTGTCGACGTGCTGGTCGCGCAGGAAGGCGAAGGCGGCGTCGGCGGCCGCGCGCGATTCGAGCAGCGCGTAGCTGTCGCGCTCCCAGGTCCACACCGCGCGCGAGGTCGCCGTGGCCCACGCCGGCATGGCCAGCAGGCACAGCAGCACGCACATCCGCAGCAGCGTACGCATCATCGCCTCCGTTACGGTCGCGCCAGCGTACCGCCGCCCGGCGCGCAGCAGCGGATCTTGATCGGCACCCGATAGACGCCCTCGCCCACGCGGCGCCCGGTGTCCGGATGCGAGGGCATCACCGCGATGACATAGCGGCCCGGCGCGATGCCGGCGAGCGGCACCTGGAAGCGCGCGCGCGCCGACGCACGCGGTGCCAGCTGCACGGCGGCGGCGTAGCTTTCGCGCACTTCGTTGCCCGCCTCGTCGCCGAGCACCAGCAGCGGCACGAACGGCCCGGCGATGCGGTCGGTGGCGTTGGTGAAACTGACGGCGACCTCCACGCTGGCGGCGTCGACACCCGCGGGCGCAACGACGTCGTGCGCGTACAGGCTGCGGCGCTGCGGCGCCGCTTCAACCGGCATCGGCGCCGCGGGCTCGGCATAGGCCGCCAGTCGCGGCGCGGCGCCTTCGGGCGACAGCTGCAGGGTGTGCGCGAACAACGCATTGGCGCGGCGGTAGCGCGCGAAGCGTTCGGCCACCTGCGCCTGCACGGCCGCATCGTCGGTCGCGACCAGGCGCAGGTTGTCCTCCAGCCGGTACAGCTGGTCGTGGCTGATGAACCACGGCCCGGCGACGAAGTCGCTCAGCGTGGTCTTCTCGTGCTTGAGCGGGATCTCGCCGCGGCTGTCGAACGCGGCCGCGGTATCGAGTCCGCGCCCGGTCCACGCCACCTGCGCCGGCCGCTGCAGGCCGTGCTGGTGGGCGAGGAAGGCCAGCAGCGACGGGGTGATGTCCAGGTGCGAGGACACCGCGCGGATGCGCTGCGGCCGCTTCAGCCGCGGCGAGAACACGATCAGCGGCACGTGGTAGCGCTCGATCTTGCTGTCCATCGGCAGTTCCGGCAGGCGATGGTCGCCGGTGACCACGAACACGGTGTTGGCGTAGCCCGGATCGCGCTGCGCGGCGTCGAAATAGCGGCGCAACGCGTCGTCGGTGAACAGGATGGTCGAATAGATGTCGGCGAATTCGCGATAGCCGGCCTTGTCCTGCGCGGACACGCCGAGTTCGTCCAGGCGTTGCTCGAAACGGCGCTTCCACGCGTCCTGCCCGGCGAAGCGGTAGGAGGTGTGCATCGAGACCGTCTGGATCACGGTCACGGTCGGCTGCGGCCCGCCCACGGCGCCGTCGGCGAGCACGCGCGCGACCAGTTCGCTGTCGTCGTAACCCCAGCTGCTGTACGGGTTGCGGCGGTAGCCGGCACCGAAGCTGGTGAGGTCGACGACCTTCTGCACGCCCTGCCTGTGCAGGAACGCGCGCTCGTTGTCGAAGGCGAGGTCGGTGCCGGCGTAGAAGCGCGTCGCATAGCCCTGCCGCGCCAGCACGTTGAACAGGCCCGCGTGCGCGGGCATGCGCTCGCCCAGCGCGGCGAAGCCCTTGTCGGCGAAGGGCAGCGACCCGAACACCGACGGCAGCACGCCGAACGTGCGCCCCTGGTTGGCGAGGAAGTTGCTCCAGTACAGGCTGCGGCCGCCGAGTTCGTCGAGGAACGGGGTGAAGCTGCCGCGCAGTGTGTCCGGCCCGGAGAATGAACGTCCCAGGCCCTCGACGATGATGAAGACCAGGTGCGGCGGCGTCGCGGTGCTCGTGAAGTGCGGACCGAGGCTGTCGGGCGTCTGCTCGCGGTGCAGGAAGGGGAATTCGGGATCGCCCGCCGTGCCGGGCGTCGCCGCCACCGCATCACTCGCCGGCAGCGGCAGTTCGGCGTCGTCGCGCCAGTAGCGCAGGCTGTCGCCGGCGAAGAACGCCAGCTTGTTGCGCACCAGGTTGCGTGCATCCTCGCTGGCGGCCACGGCGGTCGCCGAGGGCAGCGGGCACCACCACAACGCCACGCCGATCAGCAGGACGGCCGTGGCCGGGCCATGGCGCCAGCGCGGCGCACGGCGCGCGCAGAGGTAGAGGACCAGGCACAGCGTCGCGATCGGCAACAGCCAGCCGGCGACGGCGCCCGCACCGAGGCGCGCACCGCCGGCGACGGTGGTGGCGATCTCCTGCCACGAGTAGCCGAACAGGTCGGCGCCCAGCGGCACGCGCGTGGTGGCGAAGTACTGCTCGAGCGCGATCTGCACCGCCAGCCACGCCGACCACAGCACGGCCAGGCCGATGCCGCGCGCGCGCGCCGAGCGCAGCCACAGCACCGGCAGCGAGAGCAGGCACAGCAGCGGCAGGCTGCGCACGAACACCAGCAGGTCTTCGGCCACCGCCGCGGCGGCGGTGAGGAGCGCGGCCGGGAGCGGTTGCACTGGCCACGCGCCCCACAGCGCGCACAGGCGCAGCACCAGCACGCCCGCGAGCAGCGCGGGCGCGAGTGAGAGGAACCGCGGCACGGGCCGGTCGCTGTCGCGACCGGCGCCGGTGTCACCAGCGCGCGTAGAGCGAGGCGGAGACACTGCGCTCATCGAAGCCGTCCACGTCGTTGGCGAAGTCGGCGCCGAGCTTGAAGCCCAACTGCGGCGCGAAGAACTTCACGTAGGTCACGCCGTAGGAGGAATGGCTGTCGCCGACCACGCGATCGAAGCCACCGGTGTCGCGTTCGTGGCTGCGGCCGTGGCTGACGCTGGCTTCGAAGTAGTCGTCGGCATTGCCCGCGTAGTACCAGCGCAGCTGGCCGCGGTGGCTGAGGCTGCCCGACCCCACGCCCGGCACGTGCAGCACGCGGTAGCGCGCGTAGAAATCGCCGAAGTAGCGGCCGACGCCGACGCCGTACATGTCGGTGTCGGAACCGTCGAATTCGAGGTGGTCGTAACTGCCCGACAGCTCCCAGCCGCTGCCCACGCCCTGGAACAGCTCCACGCGCCAGGCGTTGCCCGGGTACAGGTCGCCGCTGGGGCCGCGCTGGTAGCGCACGTTGGCGTACGCGCGCTCCCACAGCGACGCGTAGCCGTCCAGCGCCCACGCCGTGTCGTGCTGGTCGAAGCGGCGCGCCTGCAGCATCTCCAGTGCGAGCGAGCCACGGGTGAACTTGCGCCGCAGCGCGACTTCGTACTCGTTCCAGTCGTCGCGCGAGGACGGATCGAAGCTGGTGTGGGTGCCGCCCACGCGCAGCGCCCACAGGTAACCGGCCGGCAGCACGGCGTCGGGTTCGACGATGCGCGGCTGCAGCGAGGCGAGGTAATCGTCGACCTGTGCGGCATCGGCGCCGCGTGCACGCGCCGCTTCGAAATCGATGCGCGCCGCATCGCGATCGCCGGCGGCGCGGTGGGCGCGGCCGAGCGCGATCGCGGCGGCCGGATCGTCCGGGCGCAGCTCGCTCCAGCGCGCGTAGGCGCCGGCCGCCTGCTGCGGACGGTCGCTCCACAGGTACATGTCGCCGAGTGCCGACCACGCGTCGGCGTAATCGGGCTTGGCCGCGGTCACCGCGACGAGGTCGGCTTCGGCCTCCGGCCAGCGCTCCATCCACGCCTGCGTGCGGCCGCGCGCGAGGCGCACGTCGCTGTTGTCCGGCGAGGCCTGCAGCATCGCCGTGTACAGGGTGACGGCTTCCTGGCGACGGCCGCCGGTGGCGAGTTCATGCGCGCGCGCGAACTGCTGCTCGTAGCTCTCCGCCGCGGTCGCCTCCTGCGCGCGCACCTGCGGCGCCAGGGCAAGGGCGCAAGCGAGTGCGAGGGTCTGGGCGGTGAGGGGGGCGAAGCCGCGGCGCATGCTGCTCTCCATGGTGTGCGTGTTGGAATCCATTGCGTCTTGGGTCGGATGAGTACGGCAGTCGATCAGTGCTGGCGGGGCGGCCACTGGCCGCCGGAGATGCCGGCGACCTGCGGTGCCGGCACGGCGTCGTCGGGAGAGCCTTCCTGCTGCCATGTCGCGTTGCGGTGAACGCGGCCCCACTTCGAGCGGCCACGCAGTTGCAGCAGCCAGCGCGCGAGGCCCATCAGGCGCCACACCGAGGTCAGCTGGCGGTAGCCGAAATTCTCGAAGATCGCGACCAGGAACAGCTTGAACTGCTGGCCCGGGCGCGGGTACATGTGGAACGACAGTTCCTCCAGCACCAGCGCGTTGGTCGAGAGCAGCACGCCCAGGCCCACCGAGGCGAACAGGAACACGAAGAACGCCTCGGGCGACAGCACGCCGGCGAGGCCGAGCAGGATCATCGAAACGTAACCCACCACTTCGATGACCGGGCCGACGCATTCGAAGAACAGCATGAACGGATAGGCGATCCAGCCCACCGCGCCGGCGTTGCGGCGGAACATCAGGCGCCAGTTGGGCAGCAGGCTCTCGGCCAGGCCCTGTTGCCAGCGCATGCGCTGGCGGCGCAGCGAACCCAGGTCCTCCGGCGCCTCGGTCCAGCAGATCGGGTCGGGCACGAAGGTGATGCGGTAGTCGCGCTTCTCCTTGCGCAGCTGGTTGTGCAGGCGCACGACCAGCTCCATGTCCTCGCCCACCGTGTCGCCGTGGTAGCCGCCGGCGGCGATGACCCGCTCCTTGTAGAACACGCCGAACGCACCGGAGATGATCAGCAGCGCGTTCATCGGCGACCAGCCCAGGCGCCCGAACAGGAACGCGCGCAGGTATTCCACCGTCTGCACCAGCGGCAGGATCTTCTTCGGCAGGTCGACGTTGGTGAGGAAGCCGTCCTTGACCTGACAACCGTTGACCACGCGGATCACGCCGCCCGCGGCGACAGTGGTGGAGTCCTCGAGGAACGGCTGCACCACGCGCGCCAGGCTGTCCTGCTGCAGGATGCAGTCGGCATCGACCACGCAGAACAGCGGGTAACGCGCGCAGTTGATGCCGGCGTTGAGCGCATCGGCCTTGCCGCCGTTGACCTTGTCCACCAGGCGCACGTTCGGGTACGTCGGCGAGGCGTAGACCCTGTGCACGTCCTGGGTCCTGATGCGCTTGCGGTAGGCCTCGGGGAATTCGACCAGGGCGAACGCCTTGATCACCTCGGCCAGGGTGCCGTCGGTGGAACCGTCGTTGACCACGACGATCTCGAAGTTCGGATAGCCCAGGCGCAGCAGCGAACGCACCGAGGACACGATCGTGCGCTCCTCGTTGTACGCCGGCACGATGATGCTCACCGGCGGCTGGTAGGCGCGGAAGTTGTTCCACATGAACTTCGTGCCGTGCTCGTGCATGTGCCGCACGATGCCGAACATCGAGATGTAGTTCAGCGCCAGGTATGTCAGGTTGATGACGATGAAGTAGGCGAAGAACACCCACTGCAGCCATTCCAGCGCGTCGACCATGCCGGGCGACAACGTCATGAGCGGAGTACTCATTGGTCCACTCCCATGTGGCGTTCCGCGATCACCTGGTCGAGCACGTCGCAGGCGAAGCGGTCGGTCTGCGCAGCGCGCACGCGCTGCATGTCTTCGGCCTCGATGCCGGGCAGGCGGCTGAGCGCCTGCGCGGCGCGGTAGCGCACCCACCACTGGGTATCGGCCAGCAGCGGCAGCAGCCGCTGTTCGTCTTCGCGCACGCCCAGCCGGCCCAGCGCCGAGGCCGCGTGCATGCGCACGTGCCAGCGTTCGTGGCCGAGCAGCGAACGGATCAGGTCGAGGTCGGTCTCGTCACCCATCACCTGCAGGCAGGTCGAGATCAGGTGGTCGTCCGGGTGCGAGGCGAGCACGTTGCGGATCACCGGCGCGGCGGCGGCGGGGCTGACGTCGGCCAGGAAGCGGACCAGGCGCGGCGCCACGTCGGCATTGGCGCGCAACGCGACCTCGCCGAGCTCCTTCGACACCAGCGACGGGCTGGCGTCGTGCAGGATCTGCGCGACGCCACCCTGCGGCCAGTCGTTGCGCTCGACGATGTGCGGCACCAGCATGGTCACCGCGCGCGCCGGATCGATGTGCATCAGCGCGCGCGCCGCGCTCAGCGAGATGATGGTGCTGCGGTCGTCGAGGTAGCGGGCAAGCTTGTCGAACTGGTTGCGGCTGCGCAGGTAGCCCAGGGCGACGATCGACATCACCCGGTTGTGGAAGTTGCCGTGGTCGATGGCCACGCTCAGGTGCTGCTCGAGGCCGATTTCCTGGGCGACGCGCTGCAGGCCGGCGTCGTCGTGGCTGCCGAGCGATTGGTGCACGTGGTTCCAGGCGTCGACGAAGCCCGGCAGGTCGCTGCGCGGCAGCGACGGCGGCGAGGTCGCCATGCCCTGCGCGGAATCCAGCAGGATCTGGTGCCACTGCGTCGCCGCGCGGATGCGGTTGCGCTCGCGGCGCGTCACCACCTGGCGCATCACCAGGATCACCAGCAGCATCAGCAACGCCATCGCGATCACGACGACGCCCAGCCAGAAGGCGAAGACGACGCGCGGGTTGGCGGAAATCAGGAAGTCCACGACAGCACCTTCTTTTTCTTCAAATACGGCAATGACGGTTGGTCAGGTCGACGCCGGCGCGGTGGCGGCGTTCACGGCGGGCGCGGGGCGCAGGCGTTCGAGCATCGCCTGTGTTTCCGCGTTGCCCGGGTTCAACGCGGCGGCGCGCTCGAACAGCACGCGCGCCTCGTCGCGGCGGTCCTGGCGGTAACGCACGTGGCCCATGCCCTCGAGCGCGGAGACGTCGTCGGCCTTGGCGCTGAGCAGCTGGGTGAACGCGAGCTCGGCTTCGTCGAGGCGGTTTTCGGCCAGGCTGCTGTAGGCCAGTCCGCTCAGCGAATCGAGGTCGGCCGGATAGCGGTCCAACACCTGGCGGAAACGCGCGCGCGCTTCGGGGATGCGGCGCAGGCGGTAGTAGTTCCACGCTTCCAGGCGCGCCGCGCGCAGGCCCTTGTCCTCGATCTTCGCCAGCGCCGCCAGGCTGCGCTGGTAGTCCTGCGCGTCGAACGCGCTCTGCGCGACGTGCTCGTTGTCGAGGTCGGCCGCGCTCGCGACGGCATTGCTGCCGGCGTAGTTGCCGGTGCGCACGTGCTGGGCGAGGTAGCCCTGCACGTTGCGGGCGCGGTGCAGGCCCAGGTAGCAGTGGATGTAGGCGATGCCGTCGGCGTTGAGCGCCGCGTCGGCGGCGGCCTTGGAGTTCCTGGCGTAGTTGTCGCCGAACTTCTGCCCGAGGATGCTGCCCATCGGGAAGTTCTGCACCGTCATGCCGTGGCGCGCGGCGCGCTCGCGCTCCTGCTCCAGCAGCACCTTCTCGTAGGGCACGTTGGGTTCGAGCAGGCTGATGATGGTGGTGACGCCGCGCTGCTTGAGTGCGACGAAGTCGGCTTCGACCGGATACGGCCCCAGCAGCACGTCCTGCACCGGGCTGGCGGTGCGCTCCGCGCGCCACGGCTGCACGAAGATGCTGGCCGGGTGCAGCAGCACCCACACGCCGAGCGCACCCAGCAGCGCGCACAAAACGATCCCGATGGCGAGCACTCGCCGGCTGGGCCTGTACATGCATTTCCCCTGTGGCCGCGACGCGAGTCGTCCGCGCGGCGTGGTTGCCCCCTTACGGTCGTCGGAGCCGGGCTGGCGCCCGGGCTCCGGCTTCCGCCCCCTGAGAATTCCGCGGCGCAGGCCGGCGTTCCGGCTGCGCGTGCTGTAGATGACGCATAACCCGTGCCAAACCGGCCATGCGCCGGTTTACGGGCGCGATCGCCCCGCGGGCCTTGCCCCAAGGCGACCGGGAAGTGCGCATTGCGTCACATTTCGACCCCGCGACCGGCGGCGTGGCTCCGGCCGGCCGGGGCCCCGGCCGGCGCGGCCTCAGACGTCGTGCAACTTGCCCTTGGAGACCCCGCGGTACCACTCGCGGATGCGGACCAGGTCGGCGGCCATGTCCTCGCCCAGGTCGAACGGCGTGCCGATGCCGATCACCTTCTGGCCGTAGTGGAAATAGGCCGGCAGCACCGGCACCTGCGCGGCCTTGGCGATCTTCCAGAAGCCGGTCTTCCAGCGTTCGACCGGCTTGCGCGTGCCTTCCGGGGCGAGGCCGTACCAGAACCGGTCGGCGCGCTTGATCATCGCCGCCGACTGCTCGACCACGCCGTGCGCGGCGCTGCGGTCGACCGGGATCACCCCGAGCCGGCGCAGCACCAGGCCCATCAGCGGCACCTTGAACAGCGAATCCTTGCCCAGGATCTTGATGTCCAGGCCCAGCGCGAGCTTGGCGGCCAGGCCCCAGATGCCGTCCCAGTTGGACGAATGCGGGGCACCGATCAGCACCAGCTTGGGGATGTCGGGAAACTCGCCGACCATGCGCCAGCCGCCCAGGCGCAGCACCGTGCGCCCGATCCAGCGGGTCACGGCGTTGGGCTTCACCCGCGGCGCGTTGGGGGGCAACGGCAATACGGTTGGTCTGTCGTCGCTCATCTGCCTGCTGTTTCCCCGGTGCGTGCCGCGGCAGGTTCAATCCCAGGTGCGGCGTCCACGCGCTTGCTTGATCGTACTGCGTTCGCGCTTGTCGTTGAGCCGGCGCTGCTTGGCGGCGCGGCTCGGCCTGGTGGCGATTCTAGGGGCCGGCGCGTGCAGTCCGGAAGCGATGAAGGCCGCCAGCCGCTCGCGCGCGTCCTCGCGGTTGCGCTCCTGGGTGCGGAAGCGCTGCGCATTGAGCACCAGCACCCCGGCGTCGGTGACGCGGCGGTCGCGCTTGCCCAGCAGGCGTTCGCGCACCGGTTCGGGCAGCGACGGCGACGCGGCGATGTCGAAACGCAACTCGACCGCGGTGGCGACCTTGTTGACGTTCTGCCCGCCGGGCCCGGACGAACGCACGAAACGCTCGACCAGCTCGTCGTCGGGGATCTCCAGCGTGGCGGACACCTGCAGCATGGCGCGCATTGTAGGGCGCCGCGCCGAGCCGTGAGCCGCGGCGAGCCCACCGCGCCGCCGCGCGTGATGCCGGTCGACGTGCGCGACGCGCGTTTCGCCCCGAACCGGCGGCGCGACGCACCCTTCCCTCAATCCTCGTACCCGAACAGGGCCAGCGCCTTCGCGAACTCCGCATCCACCGGCGCGTCCACGACGATGCGCGCGCCGATGTGCGGATGGGTGAAGGCGAGCCGGCGCGCGTGCAGCAGCATGCGGTGCACGCCGAGCATGCGGAAGGTGCGGTTGTGGCGGCCGTCGCCGTGGCTGCTGTCGCCGATCAGGTGGTGGAACGCGTGCTTGAGGTGGCGGCGGATCTGGCGGAAGCGTCCGGTCTCCGGCTGCGCATCGAGCAGCGCGTAACGCGAAGTCGCAAAACCCTGCGACGGCAGCGGCAGTTCGCACGTCGCCAGCCGCGCGAAACGCGTCACTGCGGGCCGCTTCTGCGGCTTGCCCGGGCCGCCGTCGAGCGGATGGTCGATGCTGAAGCGTTCTTCCGGCCAGCCGCGGCACACCGCCCAGTAGTGCTTTTCAAAACCGGGTTTCTCCACCTCGCGCGACATCATCACCTGCCCCAACTGCGCCGCGGTGTCGCGATCGAACGCCAGCAGCAGGCAGCCGCTGGTGGCGCGGTCCAGGCGATGCACGAGGAAGATCGGCCGCCCCAGTTGTTCGCGCAGGCGATCGGCGAGGAAGTCGGTTTCGCCGCCGGCCAGCTTGCTGTCGTGGACCATCAGCCCGGCGGGCTTGTTGACCACGGCCAGCGCCGCATCGGCGTACAGCAGCTGCAGCGGCTGCAGCGGCGCTTCGGCAGGCACGGGCGGGGAGTCGGTCATTGCATGGACGGGCGGTGGTTACCATGCATTGTCGCCCACGCCGCGCGTGGCCACACCCGTTCGCCGCGCCTCACCGCATCCCGTCCATCAAGGAAGGATTCCATGCCGCACCGCTTTGCCCCACGCGCCCTCGTGCTCGCCCTCGTGCCCGCCTGCGCGTTCGCCCTTGCCGCCGCGCACGCGGCCGGCACGACGGTTCCGGCCGCGACAACGACCACGCCGGCCGCGATCGCCCTGCCCCGCCACGTCAGCGCCGGGCCGTGCATCGAGGGCATCTGCGAATACACCCTGGGCAACGGCCTGCGCGTGCTGCTGTTCCCCGATGCCAGCACGCCGACGGTAACGGTGAACCTCGCCTACGGCGTGGGCTCGGTGCACGAGAACTACGGCGAGACCGGCATGGCGCACCTGCTCGAGCACCTGCTGTTCAAGGGCACGCCGACGCACGCCGACATTCCCGGCGAGCTGAAGAAGCGCGGCATCGCCGCCAACGCGACCACCTCGTTCGACCGCACCAACTACTTCGGCTCGTTCCCGGCCAACGACGCCACGCTGGCCTGGCTGCTCGGTCTGGAAGCCGACCGCATGGTCCATTCGTTCGTGGCGAAGCAGGACCTCGACAGCGAGATGACCGTGGTGCGCAACGAGATGGAGCGCAACGAGAACAACCCGGCCGGCGTGCTCGCGCAGCGCGTGCGGTCCACCGCCTTCCTCTGGCACAACTACGGCAACACCACCATCGGCGCGCGCTCGGACGTCGAAGGCGTGCCGATCGGCAACCTGCAGGCCTTCTACCGCGCGTGGTACCGGCCGGACAACGCGACCCTGGTGGTCGCCGGCCGCATCGACCCGGCGCGCACGCTGGCGCTGGTCAACGCCGCGTTCGCCAAGGTGAAGCGGCCCGCCGCGCCGCTGCCCGCCTTCCACACCGCCGAACCGACCCAGGACGGCGAACGCGAGGTCAGCGTGCGCCGCAGCGGCGACATGCGCGTGCTGATGGCGGCCTACCACGTGCCGTCGGGCAACCACGCCGACGCCGCCGCGCTGAGCGTGCTCGCCAACGTGCTCAGCGACACGCCGTCGGGCCGGCTGCACAAGGCGCTGGTGGAAACCAAGCTCGCCGCCGGTGCCGGTGCGGGCGCCGACAACCTGCGCGACGCGGGCCTGCTCACCCTCGTCGCCGTGGTGCCCAAGGACGGCGATGCGGAGCAGGCGCAGGCCGAACTGCTGCGCCAGGTCGAACAACTCCGCGCGCAGCCGGTGACCGCCGCGGAAGTCGCGCAGGCCAAGCAGCGCATCGCCAATGCCTGGGAACGCAGCCTCACCGACGTCAATGCGGTGGCGATGGGCCTCACCAGCGCGGTCGCCGGCGGCGACTGGCGCCTGTACTTCCTGCGCCGCGACCTGATCGAGAAGGTGAGCGTCGACGACGTCAACCGCGTCGCGCGCGCCTACTTCAAGCCGAGCAACCGCACGCTCGGCCGCTTCATCCCCACCGACGCCGCCGATCGCGCCGAGATTCCCGCCGCGCCCGCCGTCGCCACGCTGCTGGCGGGCTACACCGGCAAGGCCGCGGTCGCCGCGGGCGAGACCTTCGATCCCACGCCCGCGAACATCGATGCGCGCACGCAGAGCTTCGTCCTCGGCGACGGCCTCAGGGTCTCGCTGCTGCCCAAGGACACGCGCGGCGACACCGTGCAGGTGAGCGCCAGCTTCCGCTTCGGCGACGTCGCGGCGATCCAGCGCCGCCCGGCGCTGGCCGGCAGCGTCGCCGGCGCGATGCTGATGCGCGGCTCGCGCACGCTCAGCCGCGAGCAGATCGCGCAGCGCCTGGAGGCCCTGCGCACCACCGGCGCGGTCAGCGGCGGCATCCAGGGGGCGTACATCGGCTTCGACAGCCGCCGCGACACGCTCGCCGATGCGCTGGCGCTGGCGGCCGACGTGCTCAAGCACCCGGCCTTCCCGGCCGCGGAATTCGAACAGTTGCGCCTGCAGGCGATCACCGGCCTGGAGGCCGCGCGCAAGGAACCGGGCACGGCGGTGGCGCAGGCATTGGGCGCGCACTTCGACCCGTGGCCGGCCGGGCATCCGCTGACGTTCCGCACGCTCGACCAGCAGCTCGCGCAGTGGCAGGCGCTCAAGCTCGCCGATGTCGTCGCCTACCACCGCGACTTCTACGGCAGCGCGCAGGGCGAGATCGCGATCGTCGGCGACTTCGACCCGGTCGCGGTGAAGGCGCAGCTGCAGCAGCTGTTCGCCGAGTGGAAGACGCCCACGCCCTACATCGCCATCGACACCCATTACACCGACGTCGCCGCCGAATCGCGGCGGCTGGAGACGCCGGACAAGGCCAACGCGGTCGTGGCCGCGCGCTTCAACCTCGTGCTCAACGACACCGATCCCGACTACGCCGCGCTGATGGTGGCCAACCACGTGCTCGGCAGCAGCACGCTGGCCTCGCGCCTGGGCAAGCGCCTGCGCGAGACCGAGGGCCTGACCTATGGCGTGTCCAGCAGCCTCAGCGCGGATGCGAGCCCGGACGGCAAGGACGACGCCGGCAACCTCAGCATCCAGGCGATCGCCGCGCCGCAGAACGTGGAACGGCTGGTCGTCGGCCTGCGCGAGGAAGTCGCGCGGCTGGTGCGCGACGGCATCACCGCGACGGAATTGCAGGACGCGGTCAGCGCGATGCTGACCCAGCGCGCGCAGGCACGGGCCGACGACGATGCCGTTGCCGGCGCGCTGGCGCGCAACCTCTACCTGGGCCGGACCATGGCCTGGTCGGCGGGCATCGACGCGCAATTGCGCGAGCTGGGTGTCGAGCAGGTCAATGCGGCGATCCGCCGGCATTTCCGCGCCGAGGCATTGAGCGTGTACGCCGCCGGCGATTTCGCCAAGGTGCAGGCCGGTGCGGCCGCGAAAACGGACGGACAGTAGGACGACGGTAACGCGACGACGCGCCGCCGCGACTCAACGGCTCAGCGGATCGATTGCAGCGGTTCGGGTGCGCGGTTCGCCTGCGCCTTGCAGCGGTACAGCGCGCGGTCGGCGCGGTCGAACACCTCGGCCGCGCGCTCCGGCTCCTCGCCGGACGGGAACACCGCCACGCCGGTGGAGGCGCCCACGCTCACGCTGCGCCGGTCCGGCAGCACCACCGGCTGGCGGATCAGTTCGACCACGCGCTCGACCAGGTGGAACAACTCGCGCGTGCTGCGCTCGCCCTGCAGCAGCAGGGCGAACTCGTCGCCGCCCAGCCGGTAGGCACTGTCGTCGCCGTGCAAGGCCTGCTGCATGCGCTCGGCGACCTGCTGCAACACCAGGTCGCCGGCGCGGTGCCCGTAGTTGTCGTTCACCGGCTTGAAGCGATCCAGGTCGATGAGCACCAGCGCACTGCTGCGCACCCGTCCCTGCTGCATCGCCGCGTCCAGGCGCAGGTCGAAGGACTTGCGGTTGAGCAGGCCGGTCAGCGCGTCGCGCCCGGCGAGCATGCGGTCGCGGCCCTGGCTGGCGAGCAGGCGGTAGGTCAGCAGGCCGAGCAGTGCGGCGAGGATGTGCAGCGGCACGCGCACGTACAGCGGGGCGCGCACCGAGGCCCAGCCTTCGCGCGGCACGGCGGCGAGTTCCCAGCGCCCGCCGCCGGGCAACGGGTAGTCCATCGCCACCGGTGCGGCGGCGAACACCGCCGGATCGCCGAAGAAGGTTTCCGCGGTCGGCGCGTCAGGCTCGGTGCGACGCACGGCGATGGACAGTCCGTTGCGGTCGGCGACGCGCTCGATGTCGACGAACAGCGGGTCCACGTCCACCGCCAGCGCGACGATGCCCCAGTAGCGCGTGTCGCGGCCGCCGCTGCCGCGCAGGAACACCGGCGTGCGGCTCAACAACCCGGTACCGCCCTGCACCAGCGGGATCGGCCCGGTCACCACCGTGCGCCGCGAGCGGATCGCCCGGCGCACCGCCGCGGCCTGCGTGGGCACGTCGGCGTAGCGCAGCCCCAATACGGCCTCGTTGCCACGGCGCGGATGGACCAGGGTGATGACGCCGTTCGGCGCCAGCGCGACGTTGCGGATCGACGGGTTCGCGCGCACCAGGCGCGAGGCGATGGCTTCGAAGGTGGCCTTGTCGACGCGCTGTTCGGCGGCGATCACCGCGGCCAGGGTCTCGGGCACGGCCAGCGCAGTTTCCAGGCGGCGGTCGATCTCGTCGCGGGCTTCGCCCAGCGCGGTGCGCACCTCGTTGCCCGCTTCCAGTCGCGCCTTCGCGTCCGCGTAGTACAGGAGCAGCGTCGCCAGTCCCGCCAGGGCCAGCCAGACCGCGATCCCGGCCAGGATCGGCAGGTACCGGCTCACTCCGTGTGCTTGCGCTCGCGTCGTTCCCAAACGGCTCCCCAAGCGTATTCGCGCCCGGCCTGACCTGGGCCTCGCCCCGATATTGGCACGATCGCGTTTGCCGGCGCGACCTCGGTCCGCGCAGAACCTGTCGCTACGACCGCCGCGGCCACGCCGCGCGCAGCGCCCACACGCTGCCGAGCACGGCGATCCACGCGGCCGTCGGCACGCCGAGCAGGCGCGGGCCGCCGGCTTCCAGCGCGTACAGCAGCGCGGCGACGATCAGCAGGCCGGTGCCGAAGATGGCGGCGATGGTGCGGCGTTGCGCGCTCTGCAGCGCACGGGTCAATGCGCGCAGGTCCTGCGACTGCATGCTCAGCGCGTGCTTGCCCTCGACCTGCTGCTGCAGCCACAGGTGCAGCAGCCGCGGCATCTCCGGCGCGCGGGTGACGAGTTCGGGCAGGCGCTTGCGGAATTCGCCGGCCAGGCGTTGCGGGCTGTAGCGCTCGACCAGGATCTTCGACAGCACCGGCTGCGCGACCGCCCAGATGTCGATCTTCGGATCGAGCTGGCGGCCGACGCCCTCGATGTTGAGCAGGGTCTTCTGCAGCAGGATCAGCTGCGGTTGCAGGGTGAGTTCGTAGCGCTGCGCGGTGCGGAACAGCTTGACCAGCACCTCGCCCAGCGAGATCTCGCTCAACGGGCGGGTGAAGTACGGCTCGCACACCGCGCGCGCGGCCGCTTCCAGCTCGTCGATGCGGATGTGCGCCGGCATCCAGCCGGCCTGCACGTGCAGTTCGGCGATGCGGCGGTAGTCGCGGTTGAAGATCGCCATGAAGTTCTCGGCGAGGTAGTACTGATCCTCGTCGGAGAGCTGGCCCATGATGCCGAAGTCGAGCGCGATGAAGCGCGGGTTGGCCTTGCGCGCGGGGTCGCTGTCGACCCAGATGTTGCCGGCGTGCGCGTCGGCGTGGAAGAAGTTGTCGCGGAACACCTGGGTGTAGAACACGCGCACGCCCTTCGCGGCGAGCGCGTGGCGGTCGATGCCGGCGGCGTCCAGCGCGGCGATGTCGTCGGAGGGGATGCCGCGCACGCGCTCGAGCGTCAGCACGCGCTCGGCGGTGTGCGACCAGATCACCTCCGGCACGTACAGGTCGTCGCTGCCCGCCCAGAAGCGCCGCAGCACGCTGGCGTTGCCGCCTTCGCGCTGCAGGTCGAGCTCGGCGGCGAGGGTGTTCTCGATCTCGGAAACGATCTCGCGCGGGCGGATCTTGTCCGCGGACGGATGCGTGCGTTCGACCACGCCCGCGACCGCGTTGAGCAGGGCGATGTCGGCGGCGATCTTCTGCTCGATGTCGGGGCGCAGCACCTTGACCACGATCTCGCGCGGCGCGGCGTCACCCTGTGCGTGCAGCGTCGCCGCGTGCACCTGCGCGATCGAGGCGGAGGCCAGCGGCGTGGTGTCGAAGCTGGCGAAGGCCTCGTCGATGCGTTGGCCCAGCGCGGTCTCGACGATCGCGCGCGCGGCCTCGCCATCGAAGGGCGCGACGCGGTCCTGCAGCAGCGCCAGTTCCAGCGCGATGTCCGCCGGCACCAGGTCGCGGCGGGTCGAGAGGATCTGCCCGAACTTGACGAAGATCGGCCCCAGGTCCTGCAACGCCAGGCGCAGGCGCGCGCCGCGCGACTGCGCGGCGACTTCGGCCGAAGCGCGCGGCACGAACGGCCGCGCCAGCTTCAACCAGCGTTCCGCGGGCGTGTCGTCGAGCAGGTCATCGAGGCGGTAGCGCAACAGCACGCGGCCGATGCGCCAGGCGCGGAACAGCGGCGTCATGCGCGCGCGCCCCGCAGCCGCCCCACGCGCGCGGCGATGCGTTCGACGTCGTCGCGCAGGGTGTCGACGTCGTCGTAGAAGGCATTGAGTTCGTCGCGGCCGACCACGTCGCGCGATTCCTCGGTGACGTACTCGGCGGCGTTCGCGGCGAAGGCGCCGCCGGCATCGCGCGCGTGGCGCAGGGCCGCGCGCACGGCGTTGGCGATCTGCACGCCCAGCACGTCGCCGAACACGGCGGCGAAGGGCTGCTGCCAGTCCGGATCGAAACGTTCGGCCAGGCGCTGCAGGCGCCGGGCGAGGTCGGCATCGCCCTCGATCCGCAGCTTGCCCACCGGCGGTGCGTTGTCGTTGCGCAGACCGCGCCCCATGAGAGCCGGCAACTGCGAGAGCAGCCCGCCGAGCGTGCTGCGCACCGACAGGTCGGCCTCGCGGCCCGCTTCGACCGGGCCGACGCGCAGGCGATCGCCGGCGACGGTCACCTGCAGCGCCAGTGGCGGCGCGGCGACATGCAGGGCGACGCTGCGGCCGTCGAGCGCGCGCAGGCCGTCGCGGGCTTCGGCATCGAGCGCGAGCGCGCGGTTGAGCGCCGCCTCCAGCGTGCGGCCGGCCAGGGGCTTGAGCGAATCGAAGGGCATGGCGCGTTCGGTCATGCCCGCATTGTAGCCCCGCGACCCGACCGGCCGCGGGGCCCGCAAGGTCAGACGCGGCGGCCGCGCAGCAGCGAGATGACGCCCAGCACCAGGAAGATGAGGAACAGGATCCAGGGGATGTTGCTGGCGGCACCGGCGATGCCGGTGAAGCCGAGAATGGCCGCGATGATCGCGATCACGAAGAAGACGACGGCGTAGTGCAGCATGCGAGCCTCCAATGCGCCGGTCGGCGCAGGTGCATGCTCACCGCGGCGCAGTCGTCGAGCGGTGACGGGCACCGATTCCGTCAAGGCCGCCTTCAGCCGGATGACGGCCGCGTCAGCGCGGCGCGCTCAGCGGCAACATTCAGCGGTGATGGTGGTGGTCGTTGTGCCAGCGCCACAGCGCCGAAAGCGTGAGCCCGAGGAAGACCGCGCACCAGAACCACGCCAGCGTGTCGCCCACCGAGGGCAGGCCACTGAGGCCGAAGGCCGCCGCAACCAGGGCAAAGGCAAGAAAGAGGGCCGAGCCGTACAACATGGAAACCTCCCGGCGGTATGCCGCACGGGTGTGGCTCGATATTCGCCGATCGGGCCTTAGCGACGGGTGACGACGCGGCGCTTCGTTGCAGCGCGCCGCCGCGCGCAGGAACAGCCGGATGCAGGCCTTGCTTCAACCCCGATAGGCCGCCGCCAGCCGCGCCAATCCCTCGTCGATCGACACCTCGGGCACGTAGCCGAAGTCGCTGCGCGCCGGCCGCATGTCGTACCAGTGCGTGGTGCTCAGCTGCTCGGCGAGGAAGCGCGTCATCGGCGGCTCGCCCTTGAGCGGCAGCGCGTGCCACAGGCCTTCGCACACCACGCCCGCGGCGTAGGCCACGGCGAAGGGGATGCTCTTGTCGACGGGCGCCGCGCCGGCCGCGCGCAGCAGGCCGTTGACGATCTCGCGCACCGTGCGCGGCTCGCCGTTGCTGATGAAGTAGGCGCGCCCGGCGCAACGCGCGCCCGGCGCGAGGTGTTCGAAGGCGGCGAAGTGCGCCTGCGCGGCGTTGTCGACGTAGGTCGTGTCGATGCGGTTGTGGCCGCCGCCGACGAAGCGCAGGCGCCCCGTCTTCGCGCGTTCGACCAGGCGCGGCAGCAGCTGGTTGTCGCCCACGCCCCAGATCAGGCGCGGGCGCAACGCCACCGTGGCGAGTCGCGCATCGTTGGCGGCGAGCACGCGCTGCTCCGCGATCAGTTTGGTCGCTGCATATGGCGCCTTGAGGTGCTCGCCGTAGGGCACGGTGTCCGCCGTGCCGCCTTCGACCGGATGCGTGGCGCGGTGGGTGACGCTGGGCGTTGAGGTGTAGACCAGCCGGTCGATGCCGTGCTCGCGGCACGCCGCGATGACGTTGTCGGTGCCGACCACGTTCGCATCGAAGTAGCTGCGGTAGCTGCCCCACGCGCCGGCCTTGGCCGCGTTGTGGAAGACCGCGTCGCAGCCCCGTGCCGCGGCAACCACCGCGTCGCCCTCGGCGAGGTCGCCTTGCACCTGCGCGACACCGAGCGCATCGAGCGCGGCGTAGCGGCCGCGGTTGAAGCTGACCACCTCGTGCCCACGCGCGCGCAGGCCACGGCACAGGGCCTGGCCGAGGAAACCACCGCCGCCGGTGACGAGGATCTTCATGCCGTACCTGCCTGCTGCTGCGCCCACGCCCCCAGCTTCTCGCGGCCGATCTTGGCGTTGTGGCGGATATCGAGGGGAAATTTGCGGTGGCGCAGGAAGCGGGTGATGCCAGCGGTGTGTGGCTGCGTCTGCCCGAGCACGTGCAGTTCGCGTTCGATCCGTGGCCATTCGCGTGCCGAAACACCGGCGACGAGTTCCACGCACAGCACCGGCGCCTGCGCGCCGTGCGGGCCGACACCGACCAGCGCGCTGCGGCGCACGTCGGGGTGGGTGTTGAACACCGGTTCGACCTGCTCGGTGTACAGCGGTCCGCCCGCGGCTTCGACGCGGTGCGACTTGCGCCCGCAGAACCACAGCTGCCCGTCCGCATCGAAGTAACCGACATCGCCCATGCGGTGGACGATGCGCGCGCCGCCGTCGGGCAGGCGCTCGTGGATCTTCGCCAGCCGCGTCTGCGCGTCGCGGTTGAAGTAGGTGTCGGTGGCGGTCGGGCCGGCAACGGTGATTTCGCCCACTTCGCCCGCGGCCAGCTCCTCGACCTCGGACCAGTCGGCGATCGCGTCGTCGCGGATGCGGATGATGCGCACCACGTTGGGCGCGACCGCGCGGCCGACGCAGGTGCCCGCGCCGGCCTCGGTGGCCGCACGCGTGGCCTGCAGTTCGCGGCCTTCGATCACCGCGACCGGCAGGCACTCGGTGGCGCCGTAGGGCGTCCAGAACTGCGCGTCCTCCGGCAACAGCTCGCGCATGCGCGCGACCACGTCGGCCGGCACCGGCGCGCCGGCGGAGGTGACGCGGCGCAGGGTCGGCAGCGGCGCGCCGTGGCGCGCCAGTACCGCCATCAACGCGGGTGAGCCGAACAACTGGTCGATGCCGAAGCGCGCGATCGCATCGTGCAGGCGGCGCGGATCGGCGAGCGCGGGCTTGGTCGGATCCATGTCGGGAATGACCGAGGTCAGGCCCAGCGCCGGATCGAACAGCGCGAACGGCGGGAACGTCGGCAGGTCGGCGCCGCCGGCGTCGATGCCGAACGCCTCGCGCAGCAGCGCGACCTGCGCGACGAAGTGGCGGTGGCGATACACCACGCCCTTGGGCACGCCGGTGGAGCCGCTGGTGAACAGGATCGCGGCGACTTCGTCCGGCCGGGTGTCGGCCAATTGGGGGCCGGCCTGCGCGCCGTCGCGCTCGACCTGCGCCAGGGTGGCGTCGGCGAGCCGCGCGCGCTTGCCGGTGGTGATGCGCACGCGCGCCGACTTCGCCCAGCCCAGCAGCACGCGCGCGACCTGCGCCAGCGGGATGCCGATGAAGGCCTGCGGCTGCGCTTCGTCCAGGCACTGCTTCAGGGCGCGCTTGTCGATGCCCGGATCGACCAGCACCGGCACCGCGCCGGCCTTGAACAGCGCGAACATCAGCAGGAAGAACTCCGGCGTCGGCCGCACCATCACCACGGTGCGGGTACCGCGGACGATGCCGCGCGTGCGCAGGCCCGCGGCGATGGCGTCGCTGCGCACGTCGAGGTCGCGGTAGGTCAGCGTGGTGTCGTAGCGGGCGAAGCCGTCCGTCCCGCGCGCGCCGGGGCAGCGCATGGCGACGCGCTCGGGAAACAGCGCGGCCAGGCGCGGCAGCGCGGCGGCGATGTTGCAGGGTGAGGGGTCGCGCTCAGCCGATGCCCTATCGGCATCGGCGGCGGACCCGAACGCCCGGCCCTGGATGTGGATGGCCGGGCCTGACGATCCGTCAGGGCTGGAGTGTTGCGCCATGGATGGCAGGGCCCTCTGGTGGAGCGCGTATTGTCGCCCGAAGCGACCGGGCGACCGCGCCGCTGCGGATAAAATTGGCCACCGGCCCGAACTCCCAGGACTCCGTGTCCCATCCCTGCCTCACCTGCGGTGCCTGCTGCGCCTACTTCCGCGTCAGCTTCCACTGGTCGGAGGCCGACCCGGCGCTGGGCGGGCAGGTACCGTTCGAGCTCACCGAACCGCTGCGCGCGCACGAGCGCGCCATGCGCGGCACCTCGCAGGCGAACCCGCGCTGCGTCGCGCTCGACGCCGACATCGGCCGCTACAGCCGCTGCACCATCCACGACCGCCGCCCTTCGGTGTGCGCGCTGGTGCCGGCGTCGTACGAATTCGGCGCGGCCAGCGCGCAGTGCGACAAGGCGCGGCTCGCGCACGGCCTGCCGCTGCTGACGCCGGCGGACTGGGTGGGCGTGGGCGAGGCGGAGAAGAATCCGCTGCCGGAGCTGTGAACGGCCGCCACTGGTGTGCTGCTGCCAGCACTCGCTGAGCTTTCCTCTCTCCGTCGCAGACGGGGAGAGGGTGCCGAAGGCGGGTGAGGGGCGCTTTGGCGGTTGCTGCTCGTCGCAGGCAGCTCGCTGCGCTCGCCTCCCCTCATCCGGCCTCACGGCCACCTTCTCCCCGCGACGCGGGGAGAAGGAAAGCAATCACGCGATCGGATTCGCGTCGAGGAAGCGCCGGATCGCCGGCACCAGCACCTCGGCCTTGTCTTCCAGCACGTAGTGGCCGGCGTCGTCGAAGGCCTGCACCTGCGCCTGCGGCAGCGCGGTGCGGAAGCCGGCAAGGAAATGCCGGTCGAACACGAAATCCTTCAGGCCCCAGCCGATGAACGTCGGGCGATCGGCGAACTCCGGCAGGCGCTGGCCGGCCTGTTCGAGCAGCGACCACGCCTTGTCGCCCGGGCCGAGCGGGATGTCCTGCATGAAGCGCACCGTGCTGATGCGGTTGGCCCAGGAGTCGTACGGCGCGACGTAGGCGCGGCGCACGTCGGCCGGCATCTTCCTTTCCACGCCGATGTACGAGGCGCCCGCCGAGAACGCGTTGAACGCGCGGATCACCAGCGCGCCGAACTTCCAGTCGCGGCCGAAGGCGATCTGCCACGGCATCGGCTTGGCCGCCGGCAGCGGGAAGGCGGCGGTGTTGGTGATCACCAGGCGCTTGACCTGCGCGGCGTGCGACAGCGCCCAGCCGAAGCCGATCATGCCGCCCCAGTCGTGCACCGCCAGCGTCACCGGGCCGGTGATGCCCAGGTGCCGCAACAGCGCGGCGACGTCGTCGACGCGCGACTGCAGCGTGTATTCGTAGCGGTCGTCATCCGGCTTGTCCGACAGGCCCATGCCGACGTGGTCGGGGACGATGCAGCGATACGCCTTGCCGGAAATCGGATCCGACAATCCCGACACCAGGTTGCGCCAGTAGTAACTCCACGACGGATTGCCGTGCAGCATCACCACGACCTCGCCGTCGCGCGGGCCCTCGTCGAGGTACGACATCGCGATGCCCGGTCGCACTTCGAAGCGCTGCGGGGTGAAGGGATAACCGGGGAAGCTCATGGCGGGTCGCACGGGCGGTGGCATGAAAAGGGCCGGATAAACCGGCCCTCGCAACGGATCGATGCGCTCGCTTACCAGACCACTTCGGCCATCGAGCAGTTCAGGCCCGAACCGATGCCGAGCAGCGCCACGCGCGTGCCCTTCTTCAGGCGGCCCATCTCGCGCAGCTTGCTCAGCACGATCGGCACCGAGGCGGGGCCGATGTTGCCGTGCTCGCCGAAGATGGTCATGACCTTCTTCGGGTTGATGCCGAAGGCCTTGAGGAAGGCCTGGGTATGCGCCTTGCTGACCTGGTGGATGACGAATTCATCGAGTTCGTCGACCACCCAGCCCAGCGCCTGGCGCGCGGCGGCGAAGGTCTTCTGGCCGAGCTTCACGCCTTCGATCATCAGCATGCGGCCGTCGGCGACCATGCGGTCGTGGTTGACGTCGCCGCGGCACAGGTGGTTCCACTCGGTGGCCGAGCGGGTCACGCTGCCCTTGTAGCGCGGCGCGCCCGGGACGAGTTCGGCGCGCGCCAGCACCATCGCGGCGGCACCGGAGCCCAGCGTCAGCGTGGCCATCTCGTCGCGGAACTGCTCGGCGGTGACGCCTTCCTTGCTCAGGCGCTCGATGGTCTTCTCGTAGGCGAGGTTGGCGGTTTCGCCGTCGACGACCAGCGCGTATTCGATCTCGCCGCGCTCGATCATGCGGCTCGCCACGTCCATGCCGTTGAGGAACGCGAGGCAGGCGTTGGCGATGTCGAAGTTCTGGCACTCGTCGCCCAGGCGCAGGTTGCCGGCGACGATCGAGGCGGTGGACGGCTCGAGGTAGTCGCGGCTGACCGAGGTGTTGACCAGCAGGCCGATGCGGTCGGCGTCGATGCCGGCGTCGGCCAGCGCCTTCACGCCGGCGAGGGTCGCGGCATCCGACGGCAGCATCGCGCCGTCCCACAGGCGGCGCTCGTTCACGCCCGCCACGTCCTGCAGCACGTTGGTCTTGATGCCCAGACGATCCATCGTCGGCTTGAGGCGGGCGTGGATCTCGTCGGAGGTCAGTCGGCGCGGGGCGTCGATATGGGCCAGACCGGCGATGGCAACGTGTTGGAACAGCATGGCTAGGCAACCGTGGCGAAAAAAGCACGTCAGATTAACGCTTTGTCGACATGGTTGCACCGGCCGGGGGTCGCAAGTCCGGCGAAGCGGGGGCGAAAGTGCCGGGTTCAGGCGCTTTCGCGGCGGCTGCGACCGCATCCGGCAAGGTCGCCGGCCGGCGATCCATGCAAAACCCCGTTCAGGAACGGAGCCGCCCTGCCCCTGCGGCTGGGCTAACGGCGGCAGCGATAGGCGGCGAAGCGCTGCTCGCCGTCCCTGGGCTCCGACAGCGCCTGCATGGTGTCGGCCTGCAGCGCCGGCGCCTCGTTGCGCGCCGAGGTTTCCAGCTCCTCGCGCACACGCACCGGATTGCGTTCGTAGAAGCCGACCTTGTTCGTCACCGTGACGGTGATTTCGCCGCGCTGCTCGCAGCCGCCCGGCGCCGCGCCGGCGGGGATCACGCGCACCGCGGAGGCGCCCGGGGCCATGTGGACCCAGGTGCAGCCGGACAGGGCGACAAGGAGGGCGGCGGAAGCAGCAACAACGGCAGGACGCATGCGACATCTCCGGAAGCGATGCGCCATTGTTGCCGCGCCGGGTGAATCCCGCAAAAACCGCGGTCACGCTCGCAAGAAAAAGGCCCGCCGAAGCGGGCCTTTTCCGTGCACCGGCGCGGCTTACTTCGCCGCCTTGCCCGCGCCGACCGGCTTGCCGTCGGCATCGAGGATGGTGATCTCGCCGAAGTTCAGCGCGCGCACCTTGGCTTCCATCTGCTTGAGGTCGCCCACGACCACCCAGGTCAGCGCGTTGGGATCGATCGCCTTGGCGGCGGCGTCGACCTGGGCCGGGGTCATGCCTTCGATCTCGGCCTTGCGCTTGAACACGTAGTCGTCCGGGCGCTGGTAGCGGACGATGCCGCCGATCGTGCCCATCACCGAACCGGCGGTCTCGTACGCACCGGGCAGGCTGCGGATCTTGATCGCCTTGATGCGTTCGACTTCGGCCGGCGCCGCCGGCTTGCTGCCGTTGGTGTACTCGACCAGTTCGCGGCGCATCTCGGCCATCGACTCGGCGGCCTTGTCGATCTGCACCGGCGCCACCGCCAGCCACGGACGCTGGCCCAGCGCGTCGCGCATCGAGGAGCGCGCACCGTACGACCAGTGCTTGTCCTCGCGCAGGTTCATGTTGAGGCGGGCGGTGAAGTCGCCACCGATCACGGTGTTGGCGATGTCGAGCTTGATCGCGCCCGGGTCCATCGTCGACGGCATCAGCTCGCCGGCGTAGATGTTGGCCTGCACCGAACCGGGCTGGTCGATCAGGAACACGCGCGGCTTGGCCGGGCGCGCCACGGCCGGGATCTGCAACGCCGCCGGCTTGGCGCCTTCGACCTTCCAGCCGCCGAAGTGCTTCTCCAGCACCGGTACGATGTCCTTCAGCGTGGTGTCGCCGACGATCACCAGGGTGGCGCCGTCCGGGCGCACCCAGTTGCGGTGGTAGGCGGTGAGGTCGTCGCGGGTCAACGCCTGGATCGAGGCCTCGGTGCCGGTGCCGCTGAGCGGCATCGCGTACGGATGGCCTGCGCCGAACAGCAGCGGCGGCAGCACGCGGGTGGCCGCGCCGTTGGGCTCGGCCTTTTCCTGCGCGATCGACGCCAGCCACATGCCGCGCAGGCGCTCGATGTCCTTCGCGTCGAAGCGCGGGCGCTGCAGCATGTCGGCGAACAGGCCCAGCGACGGGTCGAGGTGTTCCTTCAGCGCCGACAGGTAGGCGCTGCCGCCGTCGAGCGAGGCGCCGGCGCCCAGGCTCGCGCCCAGCGATTCGGCGCGGTCGCCGAAGGCCAGCGCGTCGTAGTTGCCCGCGCCTTCATCGAGCATGCCCAGGGTGAAGTTGGCGGTGCCCAGCTTCTTCCCGGCATCGGTGGCGTAGCCGCCGTCGAACAGGTAGCTGAACTGCACCACCGGGATGTCGTGGCGCTCGGCGAGGATCACGTTCGTGCCGTTGCTGAGCGTGGCGCGCTGCAGCGCCGGGAACTTCAGTTCCGGGAAATCCTTGGGCACCTGCACGCCGGCCTTGCGGTCGACGTCGCTGTGCACCGTCTTGTACTTGCCGTCGACGGCCGGCAGCGTCAGCGGCGTCGGCGTCGCGGCGGGTTCTTCCGGCAACGCGGTGCGCGCGCCCGGCTCGATCACCAGGGTGTGGTCGCCCTTGCCCAGCCACTTGCGGCCGGTGGCGGTGAGCTCGGCCGCGCTGGCGGTCTCGATGGTCTTGAGGCTGTCGCGGTAGCAGTCCGGCTTGCCGGTGTAGACGGTGCATTCGGCCAGGGTGTCGGCCTTGCCGCCGAAGCCGCCGATGCGTTCGATGCCGCGGACGAAGCCGGCCTTGAACACGGTGCGGGCCTGGCTCAATTCGGTGGCGCTGGGGCCGTCGGCGAGCAGCTTCTTCAGCTCCTCGTCGATCACCGCTTCCACCTTCTTCACGTCCACGCCCTGCTTCACGTCGGCGGTGATGACGAAGTTGGAGCCCAGCTGCGAGCTGTAGGCGCCGGCGGACACGCTGTCGACCAGCTTGTCCTGGTGCAGCAGGCGCTTGTCCAGGCGCGAGCTGCGGCTGCCGCCGAGCACCTGCGCCAGCAGCTGCAGGCGGTCGAGGTCGGCCGCGCCGTACTGCGCGACGTTCCACAAGCGGTAGATGCGCGTCTGCGGCACCTTGTCCTGCATCACCGAGCGGGTGGATTCCGCGCGCGGCGACGGATCGATCTTCGGCTGCGCCATGGTCGGCGAGGCCGGGATGTCGCCGAAGTACCTGGCGACCTTTTCCTTGGCGGTCTTGACGTCGATGTCGCCGGCCAGCACCAGCACCGCGTTGTTCGGGCCGTACCAGGTGCGGAACCAGTTCTTCACGTCCTCCAGCGAGGCCGCGTTGAGGTCGTTCATCGAACCGATCACGGTGTGGTGGTACGGGTGGCCGGCCGGATACATGACCTCGGTGAGCACGTCGAAGGCCTGGCCGTAGGGCTCGTTCTCGCCCTGGCGCTTCTCGTTCTGGACCACGCCGCGCTGCTCGTCGAGCGTCTGCTGATCGATCGCGCCGAGCAGGTGGCCCATGCGGTCGGATTCCATCCACAGCGCCATGTCGAGCGCGGTGGTCGGCACGTTCTCGAAGTAGTTGGTGCGGTCGGTATTGGTGGTGCCGTTCTGGTCGGTCACGCCGACCTGCTTGAAGGGCACGAAGTATTCGCCCCGGTGGTTCTCCGAGCCGTTGAACATCAGGTGCTCGAACAGGTGCGCGAAGCCGCTGCGGCCGGCCGGTTCGTCCTTGCTGCCCACGTGGTACCAGATGTTCACCGCCACGATCGGCGCCTTGCGGTCGGTGTGCACGACCACGCGCAGGCCGTTGGGCAGGGTGAACTCCTCGAACGGGATCGCGACGTCGGCGGCGGGCGCCTTGGCGTAGGCGGCCTGCGGGGCGAAGGTCGCACCGCCCATGGCGGCGGCCAGGGCGACGGCGAGGACGGCAGCGCGCGGGCCGGTGTGGGCGGTGGCGCGCTTGAACGAAGCAAGGGACATGCGAACTCCTGTTCGGGACGTGTAGTTCGGGACTGAGCGGGATTGCATGCGGAGGCCGGCCCCAACCACCGCAACGGCCGATCGTACGGCGCAGTGGCAGGCCGGGGCATGGGTCACAAGTCCCGCCCGCGGGCGATTTCGAGGGGCGATTTCGCGGGCGGAAGCGCCCGGATCGGCAAAGCGCGGCGGCCGGCACCCGCTTCGCCGATACTGGCCCGGTTCCCGGCGCGTCCGGGCGCCCCGCCCGGAGACTCGCCATGGCCCCTTCGCCCCGCCGCAGCCTGGTCACCGGCGCCAACCGCGGCCTCGGCCTGGAATTCGTGCGCCAGCTGCTGGCCCGCGGCGACCGCGTGGTCGCGGCCTGCCGCCATCCCGGCCGGGCCACCGAACTGAACCACCTGGCCGGCGAGCACCCGGGGCGCCTGCACGTGCTGCCGCTGGACGTCGCCGACGAGAAGTCGCGCACCGCCTTCGCCCACGAGCTGCCGCTGGTGGCCGACGGCATCGACCTGCTGGTCAACAACGCCGGCGTGCTGCACTCGGGCGAACGCTGGGGCAGCGTGACCGCGGCGACCCTCGAGGACAGCCTGCGCACCAACGCGGTCGGCCCGTTCCTGCTGACCCAGGTGCTGGCGCCGCAGCTGGCCGACGGCGGCACCGTCGCCAACCTGTCCTCGATGATGTCCTCGCTGGGCGACGATCCCGACTTCCACTCGCCCAGCTACCGGATCAGCAAGACCGCGCTGAACATGGCCACGAGGATGCTGGCCAAGGCGCTGGCGCCCCGCGGCATCAGCGTGATCGCACTGTGCCCGGGCTGGGTGTTGACCGACATGGGCGGCAGCGGCGCGCAGATCAGCGCGAACGAATCGGTGGCGGCGCTGCTGGGGGTGATCGAGGCGGCCAGCCCCGCGCGCAGCGGGGGCTTCTACGACCGCTTTGGCGCGGCGATGGCGTGGTGAAGCGTGGCTGGGAACTGGAGGCTGGAGGTTTGTCGCGCTCACAGGTGGTTGCGATGCCGGTACCTTCCCCGCTCCTGCCAGCCCCTAGCCCCTAGCCCCTAAGCCCGCATGTTCCACGTCATCCTGTTCCAGCCCGAGATCCCGCCCAACACCGGCAACGTGATCCGCCTGTGCGCCAACACCGGCGCGCACCTGCACCTGGTGAAGCCATTGGGCTTCAGCCTGGAGGACGCGCAGCTGCGCCGCGCCGGCCTGGACTACCACGAGTACGCGCGCCTGCAGGTGCACGAGTCGCTCGGGGCCGCGCTCGCCGCGATTACCGCGAGCGAGGGCGCGCCGCCACGCGTGTTCGCGTTGAGCACGCGCAGCCGCACCCGTTACGACACGGTGCAGTACCGCGCCGGCGACACCTTCCTGTTCGGCCCGGAAACCCGCGGTCTGCCCGCCGAGGTCCTCGAAAGCGTGCCGGCCGAGCAGCGCCTGCGCCTGCCGATGCGCCCGGACAACCGCAGCCTCAACCTGTCCAACACCGTCGCGGTGATGGTATTCGAGGCGTGGCGCCAGCACGGCTTCGACGGCGGCGCCTGAGTTCCACCCGCGCAACGCAATCGCGCCAGCGCTGAACACACGCGCCTGCCAAAGCGGGCGTACCCTCGCGGCATGGACGAACGGCCGCCCGGCGCCACCGATACCAACATGCAGGTCGCGCACCTGCACCGCGGCGCGCTGTCGGTGCTCGACTTCCGTTGCCAGGCCGGGCCGCACACGCCCAGCGCGGTCGAACGCCACGACCTGACCTCGGTGTCGTACGTGCGCTGCGGCAGCTTCGGCTACCGCGCGCGTGGCGAGAGCTTCGAGCTCGTCGCCGGCTCGGTGCTGGTCGGCCACGGCGGCGACGAATTCGTGTGCACCCACGAGCACCACCACGGCGGCGACGAATGCCTGTCGTTCAAGCTCGCCGCCGAACTCGTCGACGAATTCGGCGCCCGCCCGCGGCACTGGCAGGCCGGCGGCCTGCCGCCGCTGCCGGAACTGATGGTGCTGGGCGAACTCGCCCAGGCCGCGGTCACCGGCGACAGCGACTTCGGCGTCGACGAAGCGGGCCTGCTGCTGGTCGGACGCTACCTCGCACTGGCCGGCCAGCGCCGTCGCGCGCCGCTGCAGGCGCAGGCGCGCGACCGCCGTCGCGCGGTGGAAATCGCGCTGTGGCTGGACGAGAACGCCCACGAAGACATCGACCTGCAGGCAACCGCGGCGCAGGCGGGCCTGAGCGCGTGGCATTTCCTGCGCCTGTTCGCACGCGTGGTCGGAGTGACGCCGCACCAGTACCTGCTGCGCGCGCGCCTGCGCCGCGCCGCGCAGCTGCTGGCCGGCGACGAACGCCCGGTCACGGCCGTCGCGCTCGACGCCGGCTTCGCCGATCTCTCGAATTTCGTGCGCAGCTTCCATCGCGCCGCCGGCCTGCCGCCGCGGCATTTCCGCCACGCCGCACGCGGCGACCGCGAACGCATCGCCGCGCTGGCCCGGCGCCTCGACCGCCGGCGCCACTAGCGCAATTTTTTCCAAGTACGCGCGGCGCGACGGCGCGAGGCTGGCCTCCCCATCACGGAGTCCTGCCATGTACGACCATCTTGGATTGAAGGTGAAGAACCTGGACGCCAGCGTGCGCTTCTACGAAGCCGTGCTCACGCCGCTGGGCCACGTGCTCGATTCGCGCTACGACGGCGGCGCCGGACTCGGGCCGAAGGACGCGCCGGCGCTGTGGCTGTACGAGGCGGCGAAGGCGACCGGCGGCACGCACGTCGCGTTGCAGGCGCGCGACCGCGCGGCGGTGGATGCGTTCCACGCCGCCGGCATGGCCAACGGTGGCCGCGACAACGGCGCGCCGGGATTGCGGCTGGATTACGCGCCGACCTATTACGCCGCGTTCCTGATCGATCCGGACGGGAACAACGTGGAAGCGGTGTGCATGGCGTGAGTGGTTTGCGCCGCTACGCGGCGCCCCCTCATCCGCCCTTCGGGCACCTTCTCCCCGCAAGCGGGGAGAAGGAGAAACAACGTCGTCCCACCATCATCCCGCTTGCAGGAAGAATTCCCTCGCCCCGCCTGCGGGGTGAAGGCGGGCGCTTGTGCGCCACTGGCGCACGCCCGACTGAACGCCTTGCGCCATGCGCAAGGGCCGGGGGCAGGGCGAGGGACAGCGCTGCGCAAGCAGCGCAGGGTGAGGGGCCGTGTCACGAGCGCGCGGCATCCCCGCCAACAAAACTCAACCAAACAGTTGACAATCAATCGCGCCGGCGTATATTCAACCACATGGTTGATAAATCGCCCGCACGCCTCGACGCCGTCTTCCGCGCCCTCGCCGACCCCACCCGCCGCGCCATGCTGCGCGACCTGGCGCAGGCGCCGCGCACCGTCGGCGAACTCGCCGCGCCCCACGCCATCTCGCTGGCCGGCGCCTCCAAGCACATCCAGATGCTCGAACGCGCCGGCCTGATCCAGCGCGAAGTGCAGGGCCGCGTGCACACCTGCCGCCTCGACGCGCGGCCGCTGCACGCCGGCGCCGAATGGATCCGCCATTACGAGCGCTTCTGGAACCACAAGCTCGACGCCCTCGAAGCCCTGCTCAAGGCCGAAGACGCCGCCAAGCCCGCGCCCGCGCGCAAATCCAAGCCGTCCACGCGCACGTCCCCACCCCGCACCCCACGGAGAAAGCCATGAACATGCACACCGCCATGCCCGAAGCCGATTACGGCGTACGCACCGCGCCCGACACCGTGCGCATCGAACGCCTGCTGCCCGGCCCGATCGAACGCGTCTGGCGGTACCTCACCGATCCGGAACTGCGTGCGCAGTGGTTCGCGGGCGGCGACATCGAACCGCGCACCGGCGGCCACCTCGACCTGCGGTTCCACAACTCGGCCCTGACCGAGAACGACGACCCGCCGCCGCCCAAGTACGCGGCGCACGCCGGCGAGTTCCACATGCAGTGCACGGTCACCGAGTTCGATCCGCCACACGTGCTGGGTTTCACCTTCGGCAGTGGCGAATCACCGTCGCAGGTGCACATCGAACTCACCGCGCGTGGTGACGAAGTGCAGCTGCTGCTGGTCCACAGCCGCCTGGCCACGCGCGACGGCATGCTCAGCGTTTCCGCCGGCTGGCATGCGCACCTCAACATCCTGCGCGACCGCATGAGCGGCCGCACGCCCGACGGCCTGTGGCGCACGCATACGCGGCTGGAAGCCGAGTACGCGCAGCGGCTGGCGTAACCGGGATCCCATCGTCCCACCAGCGGGAAAAAGAGTCCCCGATTCGCGCGATTGTCCTGCGCCTGGTGGCCCATACAACGGTTCCGCTGCGATGGCAGCCCCGGCATCCGGCCGGGGCCCTCGCGCCGGTGCGACGGCATCCCGCCGCCGCCGGACCCTAGGAACCCAAGCACATGCGCAAGACCAAGCTGCTCTCCACCCTGCTCCTGTCCGCCACCCTCGGCGCCGCCGCGTTCGGCGCCAATGCCCAGGACAAGGGCTTCTACGCCGGCGCCGGCGTCGGCCAGTCGTTCGTCGACGAAGGCGCCTACGACGACGAGGACACCGCGTTCTCCGTGTTCGGCGGCTACCAGTTCAACCGTTACTTCGGCCTGGAAGCGGGCTACGCGGACTTCGGCAAGATCGAGCCCGACGTCACCGGCCCCGCGCTCGAGGGCGACACCGCCTACTTCACCGCGGTGGGCACCTTGCCGATCACCGACAAGTTCGCCGCCTACGCCAAGGCCGGCCTGCACCGCTGGAACGTCGACACCTCGCTGCCCGGCCTGGTCGGCGGCGACGATGACAGCGGCACCGATCCGACCTATGGCGTCGGCCTGCAGTACCGCTTCACCGACAAGGTGGCGCTGCGCGGCGAATACAGCCGCTTCGAGATCGAGGACGCCGACGCGGACCTGGCCCAGCTGCAGGTGCGCTTCGACTTCTGATCGCGCACGTTTCCACCGCACCCCCGAAAAGCCGCCGGCCACCCCGGCGGCTTTTTCATGCGCCTCAGGCGGGCAAGCGATCCACCTGCCGACCCGACGCCTGCCAGGCATCGAAGCCACCGGCCAGCGGGCGCACGCGGCGGAAACCACGTCGCTGCAGTTCGCGCGCGAGCACGGCCGCGGAGACTTCGTTCGGGCAATCGCAGTAGACGATGACCTCGTCGCGTACCGGGATGTCCATGTCGCCGGGCGCGTGGGCGAACACCGCGCCGGGGATCCAGCCGCTGGCCGCGCGCTGCTCGGGCGCGCGCACGTCGAGCAGCAGCGGCGGCGGGTCGCCTTCCAGCAGCCGGTGCAGTTCGTCCACCGAGATGCGCGCCATGCGCAGCTGCTGCAGGAAGTGACGGCGGCGCAGCCACTTCCACGCGATGAAGGCGGCCACCAGCCCGAGCAGCACCGGGATGGCGTAGTGCCCGAGCTGTTCGAGCTGTGCCAGCACGCGATCGACCGCGCGATGGAACACCGCGCCCAGCGCCACCGCGACGCCCGCCCACAGCAGCGCGCCGATGCCGTCGAACAACAGGAAGCGACGCGTGCTGGTGCCGGTCTCGCCGGCCAGCGTGGTCGCCACCGCAGCGAAGCCGGGGAAGAACTTGGCGACGGTGAGCGAACCTGCGCCCCAGCGCGCGTAGATGCCGCGGGTGGTGCGCACGCACGAATCGGGCGACAGCGACAGCCGGCACATCAACCGCACCAGCCGCGCGCCGATGCGGCGGCCGCCGAGGAACCACAGCCAGTCGGCGAGGATCGCCGCCAGCGTGGCCACCACCAGCACCGGCCACCAGCCGTGGCCCGCATCGACCGCGACCGCGGTGGTGACGATGATCGGCGGGTACGCCGGGATCGGGACCCCGCCCTGGTCGAGGAACACGCTGACGAACACCACCAGCAGGCCGTACGTCGCGATCAGGTGCAGCAGCGTGTCCATGGAACCGGGGCCGAGGCGGAAACCCGGCCATGGTAGGCGTCGCCCGCGCGTGCGGCGATCGCGCCAACGGGTCGCTGTGTTGCCGCCGGCCCTGCTTTGCCTATCGCGGCCGGACCACACCCAAGCTGGATAGTTCCTGTACCGAACAGTTTGCTATTAAGCATCGATTCGGTCCCGGCTCGGATACTGGCGCCACCGGATCTGGCCCGTCCCTGCGGCGGATTCCCCAGTCAGCTCCGGCCCCAATAACGGAAAAAGAAGGCTGAGACCTTATGAAGAAGTCCTTGCTTGCCCTGACCCTGCTGGTTTCCCTCCCGTTCGCCGCCTCCGCGGCCGAAGGCCTGTCCTACAACTACGTCGAAGGCGGCTACGTCGCCAGCAACGGCGACAACGTCGACGCCGACGGCTGGAACGTCAACGGTTCGGCCGCGCTGACCGACAACTTCCACGTCTTCGGCGGCTACACCTTCCAGAAGACCGACGATGAAACCATCGGCGGCGTGCGCTTCGACGGCGTCGACGTCGACCAGTGGCGCGTCGGCCTGGGCTACAACCACCCGATCGCCGCCAACACCGACCTGCTCGCCCGCGTCGCCTACGAGAGCGCCAAGGTCGAAGGCTTCGACCGCTTCGACGGCTACAGCGCCGAAGTCGGCGTGCGCAGCGCGCTGGCCCCGAACTTCGAAGGCTACGCCCTGGCCGGTTACGAGGACGGCGACGATGTCGACGGTGACTTCTACGGCCGCGTCGGCGCGCAGGTGAAGTTCAACCAGAACTGGGGCGTCACCGGTGACGTCAAGTTCGCCGACGGCGACACCCAGTACTTCGTCGGCCCGCGCCTGACGTTCTAAGCGACACGAACGGGCCGGTTTCCCCCGACCGGCCCGTTCTCTGCAGTGCTACACGCGACAAATCTCTCTCTCCCCCGAATCTGTCGCGGATTGAAGCCCGGTCCTTCCGGGCTTCTTTTTGCCTGCAGGTTTTGCATGGCGCTCGTCTCCGGCGATCGCCGCTTCGCGCAGCACAACGCACGCGCCCGCGCCGCGCCCCTGTCGACACCCTCGCGTTGCCGCGATGTCCGCCCTCGCCGCGCAGCGACGTTGCTCAAGTCAGGGGGCACCACCATGGATCGCAGGGACTACAGGACGTCGCGCATGCGCAACTGGCTGGCCATGCTGCTGATGGCGATCGCGGCGCTGGCCGCGTTGCAATCGCACGCAGGCACGCCGGCCGCATCGCGGCACGTCGTCATACGCTGAACGTGCGAGTGCGCGCAGCGCGCGGATTCAGTCGAACAGGCCGACCGGGTATTCGGGCTTCTGTTCGCGCGCGAGCAGCTGGCGCAGCGCGTCGGCCGGGGTGAGCTCGCCGTGCAGCACGCGCTGCACGCCGCCGGAGATCGGCAGTTCGATCCCGTGCTTGTCCGCTTGGCGCATGACTTCGTCGGCGGTCTGCACCGATTCCACCACCTGGCCGATCTCGCGCACGGCATCGGCGATCGACTGGCCGCGACCGAGGGCGAGGCCGAGGCGGCGGTTGCGCGAGAGGTCGCCGGTGCAGGTCAGCACCAGGTCGCCGAGGCCGGCCAGGCCCATCAGGGTTTCCGCCTTGCCGCCGATCGCCTGGTTGAGGCGCAGCATCTCGTTGAGGCCGCGGGTGATCAGGCCAGCGCGGGCATTGAGCCCGAGCTGCATGCCATCGGCGACGCCGGTGGCAACCGCCAGCACGTTCTTCATCGCCCCGCCGAGTTCGGCACCGAGCATGTCGTCGCCGGTGTAGGCACGGAACGCCGGGCCGTGCAGCACGTCGGCCACCGCCTGCGCGAACGCCGGCGTGTCCGAGTGCACGGTGAGCGCGGTCGGCAGGCCGAGCGCGACTTCCTTGGCGAAGGACGGGCCGGTGACCACGGCCAGCGGCACGTCGTCACCCAACACTTCGGCGGCGACTTCGTGCAGGAAGCGCCCGCTGCCCGGTTCGAAGCCCTTGGTCGCCCAGGCCACGCCGGCGTGCGCCGGGCGCAGCGGGGCGAGCGCGTGCAGGGTTTCGGCGAAGGCGTGCGAGGGCACCACCACCAGCACCAGGTCGGCGCCGGTGACGCAGGCGGCGAGGTCGGTGGTGGCGCTCAGGGTGTCCGGCAATTCGATGCCGGGCAGGTAGCGCGGGTTCTCGTGGCGCGCGTTGATCGCCGCGATGCACTCCGCATCACGACCCCACAGCACGGCGTTGCAGCCGTGGCGGGCGATGAGCGCCGCGAGCGCGGTGCCCCAGGAGCCGGCACCGACCACCGCCACGCGCGGTGCGCGGGCGCTGGTGTCCGGGGACGGGGGACTGGCGGAAGCGATGGCGCTCATCCGTCGGCGTTGCGACGAGGACGGTGGCCTGGGCGTTGCCGCCCCGGAACCCCCGATCCCCGCCGCGTCAGGCCGTCAGGCGTTGCCGGCGGTCTCGGCGCCGGCGAGGCTGGCACCGTCGTTCGCCTGCTGGGCGGCGCGCTGGCGCAGGCCTTCGGCGTACAGGGCTTCGAAGTTGATCGGCTGCAGGAAGAACGGCGGGAAGCCGCCGGCCTGGATCAGGTCGCTGATCAGCTGGCGCGCGTACGGGTACAGCACGGTCGGGCAATGCACGCCGAGCATGCCGTCGAGCGTGGCGGCGTCGAAGCCGGCCAGGCCGAACACGCCGGCCTGCTTCACTTCGGCCACGTAGATGGTCTTGTCGCCGACGGTGCAGGTCAGGTTGATGCCGAGCACGACTTCGTAGGCGTTGTCGTTGAGGCGCTGCACGGCCTGCTGCAGGTTCATCTGCAGCTGCGGCTGGGTCTGCTCGTTGAACACGGCCGGGGCGCCCGGGACCTCGAACGACACGTCCTTGGCGTAGATCTTCTCGACCGTGAACACCGGGCCGGTGGCTTCTTCAGGGGCGGCGCCGTTGGCGATTTCGTCGGACATCGGTGTTACTCCAAGCAGGAATTTCGGAAAAGGCGGCGATTATGGCATGGCCGTTCGGGACGGCCGGTTCAGTCGCAAGGGGGGTCGGATGACCCGGCACCCGTTCGACTTGGGGCGGCCGCGGGGCGTTCGCAAGCCCCCGCCCGCCGGCAGATCCGGTCGGGTCAGCCCCGGCCCTTCACCAGCGGCAGGTCGGCCTGCTGCCAGGCGGCGACGCCGCCGTCGAGCCAGTAGACGCTCTCGAAGCCGGCCTTCTTCAGGCGCTTGGCCGCGTCCGCCGAGGCCTGGCCGGTGCGGCACACCAGCACCACCGGCAACGCCTTGGCGGCGGCCAGCAGCTTGTTCTCGGGATCGAACTGGCTGGGCTGCACCGACTTGCTGCCGGCGATGTGGCCCTTCTCGAAGTCGTTGCTCGCCGACAGGTCGACCACCAGCGCGTTGTCGCGGTTGATCAGAGCGGTCAGTTCGGCCGGGCGCAGCGCCTTGAAGCCGCGGAACAGGCGCGCGATCTCCGTGTAGACCAGCGCGACGGTGATCGCCACCAGGCCGAGCGAGAGCATCGGGTGGCGTTCGGCGAAGGCAAGCAGTTCTTGAAAGTCCACGGAGTACGGCCAGCGGGCGGGAGGGGGCGCGATTGTCGCCCAGGGGGCGGTGGGGCGCAAAAAAGCGCGCCGTGACGGCCCGCCGCGTCGGTGCCGCCGGGCGGCCGCGCTATCGGCGCCCGCTCAGCGCGGGATCGCCGGCGCGGCGGCGCCGGGGACGGCCTCGATCACCGCATCGCCGGGCAGCGGCTGCGCGGCATCGTCCAGGTGCGCGGCGACGCGGTCGAGCGCGGCATGCATGTACGGCAGCAGCGGGGCGTAGCGCGCGCGGTAGTCCGGCAATACCAGGAAGGCATCGAAGTGCTGGACGTTGCGCACCTGCCAGTAGCGCACGTCGCGCCCCGCCGCCTGCGCCCGCGCCACGTACGGCGCGCTGGAGAACGCCGGCGGCACCACGTTGTCGTCGAGGCCGTGCACCACCACCACCGGCACGCCGGCACGCGGCAGGCCGGCGCGCACTTCCGCCACCCCACGCTGCACGCGCTGCGCATCCGCACCGGCGCCGGTCCACAGCGCGCGCAGGCACTGCACGCCGTTGAAGGTGAAGTCCGGCGCGGCCAGCTGCGTGTCGATCAGGCCGACGCCCGCGCCCGGCGGGATGCCGCTGGCATCGCTCCACCACGCCGCGCGTTCGGCATCGGTGGCGGCGCGCGGGCTGAAGTCGGGGTTCTGCGCGGCAAAGGAGAAGCCGCAGGGGTGCGCGCCCGTGGCGAAGCGGCCGTACGCCGAGGCGTAGGTCGCGCCGAGCGCGCGCCACAGATCGAATTCCACCGACAGCGCGCTCGCGCGTAGCGCCGCGTCGGTCCAGCCGGATGCGTTGAGCTGCTCGTGCGCGGCGCGCGCCTGCAGTTTCACCTCGCCCGCCGGCAGCACGCCCGTCGCGGCCAGCGAGGCGCAGCGCAGCGGCGCCAGCGCCCTGGCCTGCGCCGACAGCGGCGACGCCGGCAGGTCGTTGAAATCGAGCAGCGCGCACGGCATCAGCAGCGCCGCTTCGGTGCCGTAGTCGTACAGCGCACGCGCGCCGTCGACGTTGACGTTGGGTTCGCCGGCGACGACCGCATCGAGCCAACCGGCTTCATCGCCGCGCCCTTCCAGCTCGGCCGCGCGCAGCACCGCGCCGGCACCGTTGGAGATGCCCGCAGCGATCACCCGGGTGTTGGCGAAGGTGAAGGGCGCCTGTTCGGGGAACGCCGCCTCCAGCGCCTGCAACCCGAAGCGCGCCGCCTGCTGCACGTGGCGGCCCCAGTCGGCTTCCGGGTTGTCGCCCGAATGCGCGTGCTTGAACGCGACGCCGTGGCCCGTGCCCGGCGTCGGCGCGAACGCCAGCGGCCCCGCGCCCGGCTGGGTGCTGCCGTCGATGGCCACGCCCGTGCCGGCGTCGAGGTCGAAGTAGTCGGTGCCCGCGCCCTTGTCGGTGTAGGCGACCGCGCAGCCGTGCGGCAGGCCCCAGCCGCCAGCGACCGCGATCGCGCCGTAGATGCCGCGCGATCCCGACGATGCGGTGACCACCAGGCAGCGCTTCGCGCGATCGAAGCCGTCGGGCACCTGCACCATCACCCGGTGCGGCTGGCTCGCGCCCGGCACCGTCGCCAGCGCGTGGTATTCGCGGCCGGGCACCGCGGCGGCGTTGCCGTACAGCGTGCCGAAGCCGCCGGCCGGGGCGAGGTCGGCGATGCCGCGCCAGTTGCTCCAGATCGCGCGGCGGCGCAGTTCCGCCGGCGTGGGTTGCACGGGGTCGGCGAATGCCGGCGCGGCCGGCGACCGCAGGCCGTCGAGGCCGAGGCCGGCGGTCAGCAGGTCGTCGCCGCCGCGGTGTTCGCTGTTGCGCAGCGCGTAGAACATGGTCGAGTCCTTGCCCAGGCGCGGGCCGGTGGCGCACGCGGCCAGTCCGGCGACCAGCCCCAGCGTGGCCACAGTGCGCAGCGCGCGTCGCGAGAGGAACGGTGTCATGCGGCGAGCCTAACAAGCCGGGTCGGCGCGGGCATCGTACCTTCGTACCACGTGCCCGCGATGCGCGCTTGCTAGGCTGGGCGCCATCCCACGTCCGACGTTCCCGCCATGGCCTCGACCGCACCTGCATCGCCCGCACGCTGCATCCTCATCACCGGCGCCGGCAGCGGCATCGGCGCCGGCATCGCCGCCGAACTCGCGCGCGCCGGCCACCACCTGGTCGTCACCGACGTCAACCGCGACGCCGCCGAAGCCGTCGCGCAGGCGCTGCGCGCGGACGGCGGTTCGGCCGAAGCGTTGGCGCTGGACGTCACCTCCGACCACAGCATCGAAGCCGCGCTCGCCGCCGCCTCGCGCCCGGTCGACGTGCTGGTCAACAACGCCGGCCTGCAGCACGTGGCGCCGCTGGAGGAGTTCCCGATGCAGAAGTGGGAATTCCTCGTCGACGTGATGCTGGTCGGCGTCGCCCGCCTCACCCGCGCGGTGTTGCCGGGCATGCGCGCGCGCGGCTTCGGCCGCATCGTCAACATCGGCTCGATCCACTCGCTGGTGGCCTCGCCGTACAAGAGCGCCTACGTCGCCGCCAAGCACGGCCTGCTCGGCTTCTCCAAGGTGATCGCGCTGGAGACCGCCGGCACCGACATCACCATCAACACCATCTGCCCGACCTACGTGAAGACGCCGCTGGTCGACAAGCAGATCGCCGACCAGGCGCGCACGCGCGGCATCCCCGAGGCGCAGGTGGTGAGCGAGGTGATGCTCAAGCCGATGCCGAAGGGCGTGTTCATCACCTTCGAGGAACTGGGCGGGATCACCGCGTTCCTGATGTCGCCGGTCGCGCGCAACATCACCGGCCACACCATCGATGTGGATGGTGGGTGGACGGTGCAGTGACGCTGGACTGTGCAATTGAGTGGGGAAGGTGCAATGAGGAGCTGTCATCCCGAGCGCAGCGACGGACCTGCTTTGGTCTTTTCGCCCGTCATCCCGGCGAAAGCCGGGATCCAGCTCTTGTGGTTCGCTTTCGCCGCGAGAATCCGAAGCTTAAAAGCTGGATCCCGGCGTGCGCCGGAATGACGACTGAGGACCGATGCCCACCCTCCTGATCGCCGACGACCACCCGCTGTTCCGCGCCGCGCTGCGCGGCGCCGCCGCCGATGCCGTCGCCGACCTGCAGGTGCGCGAAGCCGATTCGCTCGACGGCGTGCTCGCCGCGCTCGAAGCCGAGCCCGACATCGACCTGGTCCTGCTCGACCTGCACATGCCCGGCAACCACGGCCTCGCCGGCCTCGCCGCGGTGCGCGCGCAGCACCCGGGCGTGGCGGTGGTGGTGGTGTCGGCCAACGACGACCCGCGGGTCATCCGCCGCGCGCTCGACCACGGCGCGGCCGGCTACCTGCCGAAGAGTTCCGGCCTGGACGAACTGCGCGAGGCGATCCGCACCGTGCTCGCCTGCGAACAGTGGCTGCCCGCCGCGTTGCGCGCACCGGTGTCGCGTGCGCGCTCCAGCGACCACGACGCCGACCTCGCCGCGCGCCTGGCGAGCCTGTCGCCGCAGCAGTTCCGCGTGCTGGTGCTGGTCGCCGAAGGCCTGCTCAACAAGCAGATCGCCGACCGCCTGGAAGTACAGGAGCGCACGGTGAAGGCGCACCTCACCGCGATCTTCGAACGCCTGGGCGTGCGCAACCGCACGCAGGCGGGCGTGGTGCTGCGCGAACTCGAACTCAGCGATCCGGCGCGGCAGGTGTAAGCCACCGCGTCACCCGTCGTTGCGCCGACCGCGCCAGCGCGCGGCATACGGCAGCGCGAACAGGTACACGCCGGTGAGCGCGAGCAGGGCGAGCGGCAGCAGCGGCACGTAGGACATCCACACCACCGGCCGTTCCTGTGCCAGGGCGATGGACGTCGCGATGACGGCCAGCACGAATGCCAGCGACGTCCAGCGATGGAAGTGCCGGACCCATTGGGTCCAGTTCATGGCGATCTCCGTTGAAGGCGGGTTCGAAGGACGTAGCTGCGCATGCGGTCTGTCGACACGTCATGCGAACCCCGGGTGCGCTGCGCTTACCCGGGCTACGTGCTGCCGCATCACGCGCGGGCGATTTGCTTGCGCAGGCCGCCCGCGCGGCATCATTGCTGCGGCGGCGGATGCTCAGCCGCGGGCGGCTTCGATCATCTTCCAGCCATTGCCCGACGGGTCGCGGAAACTCGCATCCACGCTGCCGTAGCGCGCCACCGGCTCCTGGGTGAACTCCACGCCATCCGCGTGCATGCGGTCGTAGGCCGCGCGGCAGTTGTCGACGACCAGCACCAGCGGCGGCATCGCGCCTTTCGCCACGACCTCGCGCAGGGTCTGCGCGGTCGCCGCGTCGACCAGCGGCGCCTGCGGCGCGAACAGGCCGAGCTGGAACGAAGGCTGCTCCGGATGCTGCACCGTCAGCCAGCGGTAGTCGCCGTTGCGCGCGTCGGTATGCACGCGGAAACCGAGCTTGCCGACGTAGAACTGCAGTGCTTCTTCCTGGTCGCGCACGTACACGCCGACCACTCCGACTCCTTGACTCATGTTGCCCTCCATCAGGCCTGGGTTGTGTCGGAGGGAATGCTATCGGCCGCCTCCTGCCGCCGCTTCTCCGAAACTGCGATGGTGAGCTCGGGGCGGTAGGCGGCGCTGACGAAACAGGCCGGCACCTGTTCCAGCGCGTGGATGGCGGCGCGCTCGCGCGCCCGCAACTCGCCCGGGCTTTCGCCGGTGATGTCGCGGAAGGTGCGGCCGAAGGTGCCCAGGCTCTGCCAGCCGGTCTGGAACGCGATGTCGGTGATCGCCAGTTCGGTGTCGCGCAGCAGCGTCTTGGCGCGCTCGATCCGGCGGGTGAGCAGGTAGCGGTGCGGCGGGATGCCGAAGGCGTCCTTGAACGAGCGCGCGAAGTGCGCCGCGGAGACGCGGCTCACCCGCGCCAGCCGGTGCACCGGCCACTCCTCGTGCGAGGCCGCGTCCATCCGGTCCTTCGCGCGCAGCAGGCGGCGCAGCAGCGCGGGGTCGAGGCGGGCATCGGCCGGCGTGCGTGCGATCGCCACGCCGCTGCGCGCAGTGGCGCGCGCGGATGCCGCCGCACCCTGCCGGGCCACACCCCGCTTCGGCGCGACGCCCTCGCGCTGCGCCGACTTCCGCGGCACCTTGCCGACCATTGCGTCACTCCATGAAGAACCGCGCCGCGCGCAAGCATAGCGCCTGCGCCATCGCCGACCCGACGCAACGCGGTCGCTGCACACACCTCGCCGCACGCACCCCGCCGAAAAACGGCGCACGATAGGCCGATGGAGCGCAGCGGGCTGTTCCTCGCACTGGACCAGGGCGGCAGCGCCAGTCGCGCGCTGGTGTTCGACGGCGCGGGCCATGCGTTGGCCGCGGCGCGGGTCGACGTCGGCGAGCACCGGCCGCACCCCGGTTGGGTCGAACAGGATCCGCAGGCCGTCGTCGCCTCGCTGCGACAGGCGGCGCAGGCGGCCCTGCTGCAACTCGATGCGACGCAACGCACGCGCGTGCGCAGCTGCGGGCTGAGCTGCCAGCGCTCCAGCCTGGTGTGCTGGGATCGCGACAGCGGCGTCGCCTTGTCGCCGATCCTCAGCTGGCAGGACACCCGCGGCGCGCAATGGCTGGCCGCGCAGGCGCTCGATGCCGAGGCGATCCGCGCGCGCACCGGGCTGTATCCGAATGCGCACTTCGGCCTGAGCAAGATCCGCTGGTGCCTGGACCACCTGCGCAGCGTGCAGGCGGCGGCCGCCGACGACCGCCTGCTGATCGGACCGCTGGCGGCCTTCCTCGCGTTCCAACTGCTGGAGCAGCGACCCGCCCGCGTCGACCCGGCCAACGCCGCGCGGACCCTGCTGTTCGATCTCGCGCGCGGCGATTGGGATTCCGCACAGCTCGCGCGCTTCGGCATCGCGCGCCGCTGGCTGCCCGACATCGCGCGCAGCGATGCCGCGTTCGGCGACCTCGTCCTGGCGGGCGACGGCCTGCCCGCGCTACGCCTGCCGCTGCGCCTGCTCAGCGGCGACCAGTCGACCGCGGCCTTCGCCTGCGGCGAGCCGCGCGGTGACGCGGCCTATCTCAATATCGGCACCGGTGCCTTCGCCTATCGCCTGGCGCCGCCGACGTCCATGCCGTCGCGGTTGCTGCGCAGCGTGATCCACTGGAGCGACGCGCCGGAGTACGTGGTCGAGGGCACGGTCAACGGTGCCGGCGCCGCACTCGCGTGGTTCGCCGCGCAGCACGGCATCGGCGATGTCGCCGCGGCGCTCGACGCGGGCTGGACGGACGACGGCGCGGGCGACGCCGTGTTCCTCAACGGCATCGGTGGCCTCGGCTCGCCCGACTGGCGCGCCGACTTCCCCTCGCACTTCATCGATGCCACCACGCCGCAGCAGCACCTCGTCGCGGTCGCCGAGAGCATCGTCTTCCTCGTCCAGCGCAACCTCGACCTGCTGCGCAGCGTCGGCGATCCCTGCGACTACGTGCTGGTCAGTGGCGGCCTGGCGCACGCGGACCGGCTGTGCCAGGCGCTCAGCAACCTGAGCGGCCTGCCACTGCGCCGGCCGGCGCAATGCGAAGCCTCCGCACGCGGCACTGCGTTCCTGCTCGCCGGTCGACCCGCGGACTGGGCCCGCCTGCCGGAACAACACTTCGAACCACGCGCCGATCCCGCGCTGCTCGCGCGCCAGCGGCGCTGGCGCGCGAGCATGGCGGCCGCGCTGTCCGGACAGCGCTAGCCGTCGGCCCGCGCTGGACGCGGCGCTCGCACCGGCCGTTACGTCGCCGCGGCGGCCTCGTCGATCAACGCCGCGATCTCCGCCGGGCGTGACGCCAGCGAGGCGTGGCTCGCATCCAGGGTGATCACCTTCTTCGCGCCCATGCGCCCGGACATCCGCGTCTGGTTGTCGGGATGGATCATCCGGTCCTGGCTGGAGATCTGGTACCAGCACGGCTTCTTCTTCCACGCCGGCGCGGTGACGTTGTTGCCGAAGGTGCTGCCCAGCGGCGCCTTCTGCGTCACCCCCATCACCAGGCCTTCGTCGGCGTCCAGGTCCTGGCAGAAGCTCTCGTGGTACTTGTCCGGCTTCACCCACAGGTAGCCGTCGCTGTCCGGCGCGATGTTGGCCACCGCCGCCGGCGGTTGCTGCTGGGTGATGGCGCCGGGGCTCTCGCCGGCATCGGGCGCGAACGCGGCGACGTAGACCAGCGCCTTCACGTTGGGCTGGTCGCCCATCTCGGTGATGACCGCACCGCCGTAGGAATGGCCCACCAACACGACCGGCCCGTTGATCTGCGCGACCATCTTGCGCGCGCGCTCGGCATCGTCGGCGAGCGAGGTCAGCGGCATCTCGACCGCGTGGATGTCGCCGTAACCCTTGCGCGACAACTCCACGATCACCTTCGACCAATGCGCGGCCCCGCCCCAGAAACCGTGGACCAGCACGACAGCAGGCTTGTTGCTCATGGCGACGATCTCCAGACGATGAGGGATGCCGATGCACGCAGCGGGCAGCCGGCCGGCAGATCGGGCTGCGAGCAGACCAACGCACTGGGCACGCGGCGGCGGCCGCGACGGTGCGGCGGCGGGGCGCCGCAAGGGGTCCGCGGGCGAGTCTACGCCCGCCCCACGGCGTGCCGGTGAAGCCCTTCCGCCGCGCCGTCGAGGCTCGCAACCCCGCGACCAGGCCTTGTTGCCTCGGCGTTGCGGCTCCCCAGCCTCACCGGTGAGCATTTTTGCCTAGGCGATGGGACTCCGAGCCTCGCCGTCGAGCCTTTTTGCCCCGGCGATGGGGCTCCGAGCCTCGCCGTCGAGCCTTTTTGCCCCGGCGATGAGCCTCCAAGCCTCACGGTTGGGTCTTTTTGCCGCGCCGGGTTCCCGCGCCTGCGGCTATTGCGCCCTGCGCGTCTGCACGCGCGGGAAGTAGCGCACCGCGAAGGACACGTACACCAGCCACAGCGCGAACCAGACCGACGCGACCACCAGCAGCCGGACCGTGAACAGGATCAGGCACGGCGCCAGGAACAGCAGCACGCAGCCGAGCAGCCACAGGCGATCGCCCTGCCGCGCGTAGCGCGCGCGTTCGCCATCCTCGATCCGCCCGCCCAGCGAGGCGCCGTAGTAATAGAACGACGAGAACGCGAACGAGAACGTGGCCACTCCCATCACGATCAACGTGGCCTGGTACGAGAGCGCGTCGACCTGCCCGGCGGTGTACTTGGGATAGATGAAGAACAACAGGAACGTGAAAATCGCGATGCTCGACGCCGCGAGCTGGTAGGAGCGGTTGACGTTGGCGGATGCGAGTTCGTCGGCCATGGGTTTTTCCTCACGTCGCTGCAAATTCGAAGGCTCGCGGGTTCGAGCCGAAACGCGGCACCCTCGTCCGACCGCTTCCGGCCAGAAGCGGACACTGCGGTCGATTCACTGCACCGGCTCTAGGTCCGGCAATGCTATAGGGAATGGCGGCGGAGTTTGGCGTGCGCAAAGAGCGTCGCCATGTAGATCGTCACGCACATGCTGGCGAAGGCGGTCCACGCATATGGCCATAGCAACGGCATTCCGATCAGGATCAAGCCATCGTTTCCGCCCGGCACCAGTGCCGCTCCCGCGCCCATGAGCCCACCGCCAAGCAGGCAATTCCTGGCAGGCGCACCTTTAGGCAGGTTGGCGCCGGAGGCGTCGGTCGTCCAGCCGCCAATCAGCGCCCCGGTGAAGAGCGCAAGGAACAGAAGCAAGCTCGGGACCAGCCTCGACGTCATGCCCCGCGCCAGTCCACCCAGCGTGTCGGTGTACGACCAAGCGCCTACCGTCACGAACGCAATCAAGAAGCACAGCCCCAGGATCGTCGTTGCGACATGCGGCGACCATACGTAGCGCAGCGGCGTGATGCGCGTGCGCCACAAACCTCGTCCGTGCGTTAGCAACCGCACCGTCAACAGGACGCCGCAGGCTGCTATCAGCCACGCCGAGGCAACAAGCAGAATCGATCCATCGTCCGATCGCCGAGGCAAGGCCAGCCACGCCATCGCCAGGCTTCCAAGGAAAAAGCCGACCAGCGTCCATAGATAAGCCCAATGCCTGGCGCCGATCCTCGCGATTGTTCCGACGGCGCAGGTCCCATTGATGAAAGCCCCCAAGCCGAGGAGTGCGCCTCCGATGATCGTGGCCGCACTAGCCACGTAGCCTTGCGGCATCTGCGGGAGAAGCCCTGCCCCGTTGAGGAGGACCAAGCCACCGCCAACCCAAAGCGAAGCTTCCAGGAGCGCCGAGAATCGGACGTAGCGGTTTTCCGTGACGATCTCGCGGATCGCCCCCACGGTGCATATCGGCCCGCGTTGGTTGGCGAATCCCATCAGCCCGATTGCGACCATGCCGATGGCAAACGAGACGGCGTTCATCTGGAGGGCCTCAGCTCACTACCTTCGGCGCATCGCCATTCAACCAGCGTGGTCTGCCGACTGGAGAAGACTGTTGCGGAGCGTCACGATCTCCTTCTGCAGTCTGGAGAACTCCTTCGGGCCCAGTCCGGTCGCAGTGCCGAGATCGGATACCGCCACCACCGCTTTGTCGCGCAGGCGGCGCCCGCTTTTCGTCACCTGGATCCGAACCTGCCGCTCATCAGTTGGATCCCGCAAGCGCTCCACGTAACCCATGCCCTCGAGCTTCTTCAGGATCGGCGTCAGTGTGTTGGATTCCAGGAAGAGTTTCTCGCCCAGGCCACTCACGGTCTGGTCGTTCTCTTCCCACAAGGCCACGAGCGTGACGTATTGGGTGTAGGTCAAGCCCAACGCGTCGAGGATCGGACGATAGACCTTGCTGAAAGCCAGGTTCGCCGAATAGACCGCAAAGCACAGGAACTCGGACAGCTTCAGCTCCGATGCCTGTTCAGGTTTCGTATTCATGAGCTTGTCGTTACCGCCGGCAGGGCTAAATCCCGCGTTAATAATACATCGCATGCGATCAAAGCGCTAGCGCGGCGTCTCCCGCGTCCGATTTGATCGCATACGATGAATGACAGTTAAGCGACGGCGGGCCCGGGTCTTGCCCCGCTCCTGGCGGGGGGCTAACTTATTTCCATCGCATACGATCTACTCGTATGCGATACCACCTTTCCCACAGAAGATACGCATCATGAACAAGCTCAACAAGGTCCTTTTCACCGGCAAGACGCACACGACCGTCAGCCCCACCAGCACGAACGGCCACGTCAACGTCGATCTGCGCACGTCGTCGCCGGGGGGCGAAGACCTGGTATTCACCGGAGTCGCCAATCATCCCACCGCAGAGCAGCTTTTTGCCGGCGCCTGGTCGGCCTGCTACATCGGCGCGCTCGGACTCGTGGCGAGCCAGAAGAAGGTCACGCTTCCGGACGATCTTTCCGTCGACATCGAGATCGACCTTGTCCTGAAGGGCAATGACTACGTCCTGCAGGCGCGCTTCGACGTCCGCGTGCCTGGGTTCGATCAAGAGACTGCCGAGTTGATCGCACATAAGGCGCACGAGATCTGCCCGTACTCGAAGGCGACCCACAACAACATCGACGTCGCCCTGAACGTCACCACCTCGTAAGACGACACGCAGGGTTGTGGAGCGGCCGGCTCATCGGGCCGGCCAGCTCCAGGCAATCGCGAACAAGGAGAAATGACATGGCACGAACTGAAAATGGCAAGGTCGCTTTGATTACCGGTGGCGGCCAAGGCATCGGACAAGCCATCGCCGAACGGCTTTACGCCGATGGTTTCAAAGTGGCGGTGGCCGACTTGAATATCGAGAATGCGCGCAAGGTGGCCGATGCGCTTGGCGGAAAGCAGCGCGGCGCCCTTGCGATCCAGGTCGACGTCGCGGATCGGGACAGCGTGTTCGCCGCGGTCAACCATGCCGCGTCGGAGCTGGGCGGCTTCGACGTCATGATCAACAACGCTGGCATTGCGCCGGCATCCCCGATCGAAGAGATCACGCAGGAGAGCATCGATCAGCTCTTCTCCATCAACTTCAACGGTGTCGTCTGGGGCACGCAAGCGGCGGCCGCGGCGTTCCGGGCACTTGGACACGGCGGAAAGATCATCAGCGCAGCATCGCAGGCGGGGCACATCGGAAACCCCGGGATCGCGCTGTATTCGGCTTCCAAGTTCGCAGTTCGCGGTTTTTCGCAGACGGCGGCCCGGGACTTGGCGAAGGACGGCATCACCGTCAACACCTACGCCCCCGGCATCGTCAGGACGCCGCTGGTGGAAGACCTAGTGAAAAAGGCCGCGTCGGCCGCAGGCAAGCCCGAAGCCTGGGCGTGGGAGCAGTTCGCGAACGGTATTGCGCTCGATCGGCTGTCCGAACCATCGGAAGTGGCGGCTGTAGTCTCGTTCCTGGCAGGCGCCGATTCCAACTACATCACAGGTCAATCGATCCTTGTCGACGGCGGCATAGTGTTCAACTGACCCGGCGCAATCCGCCATGTCGTCAGATTCGAAATACTGCGTGCGCTCCAGCGGTGATCTGGAAGCGGGCTTTGGGTGTCCGCTTTGGGTCGAAAGCAGACCCTTGTTTCTTACGACACCGCCCTAGCCGCCAACAACCGATCCAGCACCGACTTCAACGCCAGCGGCTTGAGCGGCTTCATCAGCAGCGGCAATCCGGCTTCGTGCACGGCGCGGCGCACGGTTTCGGTGTGGTCTGCGCTGAGGATCACGGTGGGGCGGGCGCCGTGGCGGTCCTTCAGGCGTTCGTGCAGGGCGACGCCGGTGTCGTCGTCGAGGTGGTAGTCGAACAGCCAGGCGTCGGCAGGATCGCCGTGGATGGCGTTGGCCGCTTCGGTCTCGCGCGCGGCGGCGCTGACGCGGCAGCCCCAGCCTTCGAGCACGCGACGCAGGGCGTCCATGGCGAGCGGTTCGTTGTCGACGATCAGCACGTGCAGGCCGGGCAGGCGCGCGCGTGGCGACGGTGAGGCGACGGGTTCGCGCGCCTGCGCGGGCACGATCGGCACGCTCACCGCGAACATGGTGCCGCGGCCGGGTGCGCTGCGTAGGGTGAGCGGGGCATGCAGCAGCCCGGCGATGCGCTCCGCGATGGCGAGGCCCAGGCCGAGACCCTGCCCCGGCGCGTCGCCGCCGCGGCGGAACTCTTCGAAGATCAGTTGCTGCTGGTCGACGGCGATGCCGGGGCCGGTGTCGTGCACTTCGATGCGCAGGCTGCCGTTATCGTGCGCGCTGCCGTCGCGGCGCACGCCGAGCAGCACCCGGCCGCGCGCGGTGTAGCGCACGGCGTTGGCGAGGAAGTTCTGCAGCACGCGCCGCAGCAGTTGCGGGTCGGTGTCGATCCACAGCGCGCTGGGCACGTAGCGGAAGGCGAGGCCGCGTTCGGCGGCGAGGGCGCGGAACTCCGAGGCGAGCGGTTCGAGCACGTCGGCCAGCGGCAGCGCGCGGCGTTCGGGCACCAGGCCACCGGCTTCCAGGCGCGACATGTCGAGCAGGCCGGTGAGCAGGTCGGTGGTGGAGTCGAGCGCGCCGCGGATCTGATCGATGACTACGTGCTGGGTATCGGCTTCACGCGTCTGCGCCAGCGCGTCGGTGAACAGGTGCGCGGCGTGCAGCGGTTGCAGCAGGTCGTGGCCGATCGCGGCGAGGAAGCGGCTCTTGGCGTCGTTGGCGGATTCGGCTTCGCGCTTGGCCTGTTCGAGCAGGGTGGTGCGGTCGACGACGCGCTGCTCCAGCGTCTCGTTGGCCTGCAGCAGTTCGGCTTCGGCGCGGCGGAACGCGGTGACGTCGGTGAAGGTGGCGACGAAGCCGCCGCCGGGCATGGGGTTGCCGCGGATTTCGACGATGCTGCCGTCCGGGAACACGCGCTCGGACAGGTGCGGCGAGCCGGCGCGCATGAAGGCGAGGCGACGCGCGAGCGCCTGTTGCAGTGCGCCCTTGTGCGGCATGCGTTGCAACGTCCACGCGGAGAGCTCGGCGATGGGCGTGCCCACGCGCAGCAGCGTGTCGGGGTAGCCGAACAGTTGCGCGTAGCGGCGGTTCCAGGCGACCAGGCGCAGCTGCGCGTCGACCACGCTGATGCCCTGGCTCATGTTCTGCAACGCGGCCTCGAGCACGCGCTGGTTGAAGCGCAGGTCCTGCGCGGCGGTATCGACGATGGCGGCGACGGTGTCGAGGTCGTGGCCGTTGCCGCCTTCGCGGCGCGCGGCGTCGAGCAGCACGCGCGCGGAGGCCGAACCGAGCACGGCGGCGAGGTCGTGTTCCATCGCCGCTTCGATCGCGTGCGGCACGGCGCCGGTGGCGGGCGCGGTGGCGAGCAGCTCGGCGACGCGTTCGCGCGGGAGGAAGCGGCGACCGGCGTTGCGCAGGGTGGCGGCGTCGAGGCCGCGCGATTCGCGCCGCAGCGGCGCGGTGCGCCACACCGCGACGAGCGCGGTGACGAGCGTGCCGACGAACAGGCTGGCGCCGACCGCGCGGCCGAGGCGGCTCCAGCCGGTGAGGCCGAACAGGGCATCGGGCGCGAGCCATTGCGCGCCGAACGGACCCGCGCTCACCCACGCCGGGGTGACGCCGTGCGAGGAAGCCATCACCGGCAGCAGCAGGCACCACGCCCACACCGCGAAGCCGCCGACGATGCCGGCGATCGCCGCGCGCGGCGGCGTGTGCGGGCGCCACACCGCGAACGCGAGCGCGGGCGCGAGCGTCGCGAGTGCGGAGAAGCTCACCGCGCCGACATCGGCGAGCGCCGCGCTGCCGGCAACGGCGCGGCCGTACATCCACGCCAGCAGCATGATCGCGACGATGCCGACGCGGCGCAGCAGGCGCACCGCGCCGCGCAGGTCGCCGCTGTCGTCGCGCACCCAGGCGCGGCGCAGCAGCCCGGGCGCGAGCCAGTGGTTGCCGATCATCAGGCTCAGCGTGAGCGTGCTGACCACGACCATGCCGGTGGCCGCGCTGAGGCCACCGAGGAAGGCGAACAGGCCCAGGCCGGCGTGGCCCTGCGACAGCGGCAGGGCGAGCACGTACATGTCGGAGGACACGCCGGTGTTGCCGAGCAGGGCCTGCCCGGCGCGCGCGAGCGGCAGCACCGGCAGCGCGATCAGCACGAGGTAGAGCGGGAACAGCCAGCGCGCGGTGCGCACGTCGTGTTCGTCGCGGCACTCGACCACGGCGATGTGGAACTGGTGCGGCAGGATGAACATCGCGAAGGCGCCGAGCAGCACCAGCGGGATGAAGCCGCCGTCGTTGGCGATGGGTGCTGGCGTGGCGGTTGTCGTTGCCGGCAGGTCGCCCAGGCCCCACCAGACGAACGCGCCCAGCGCGAGCATGGCGCCCAGCTTCAACAACGATTCGAAGGCCATCGCCAGCACGAGGCCGCGGTTGTGCTCGGCGGCGCTGACGCGGCGCGTGCCGAACAGCATCGCGAACAATGCCATCGCCAGCGCGACGTAGAGGGCGATGTCCTGCCACGGCGGGACTTCGGCGGTGCCGCGGGTGTTGCCGCTGAGCACGGCGAAGCTCATCGCCATCGCCTTCAGCTGCAGCGCGATGTACGGGACCAGGCCGAGCGCGGCGACCAGGGTGACGGTGGCGGCGAGCCAGGTGTCCTTGCCCAGGCGCGTGGCGATGAGGTCGGCGATGGAGGTGGCGTTGGTTTCGCGCGCCAGTTTCACCAGCCGCACCATCAGCGCGGCGGCGAGCGCGTAGAGCAGGATCGCGCCGAGGAAGGTCGGCGGCAGCGGCCAGCCGTAACGCGCGGCCTGCGTCACCGTGCCGTAGAAGGTCCACGAGGTGCAGTGCACGGCGAGCGAGAGCGCGTAGACGTGCTTCCAGCGCGTGGCGAAGGCCTGCGGGTGGCGCTCGCCGTACAGCCCGGCCGCGAACAGCAGGCCCAGCCAGAGCAGCGCGGCGAAGAGGATCAGGCCGGCGTGGAGCATGGAGTCATCGGGTCAGGTGGTGCGGGCACGGAGCGAGGATAGCGTGCTGTTGTCCCGCGTCCGGCTTGTTGTTGCCCCTCGCCCCGCTGGCTGTTACCCCTCGCCCCGCTTGCGGGGTGAAGACGGGCGCTTATGCGCCACTGGCGCATGCCCGACTGAACGCCCTTGCGCTATGCGCAAGGGCTGGGGGCATAGCGAGGGACCGCGTTGCGCAGCAACGCAGGGTGAGGGGACGCGGCGTGAAAAATGCACAACGAGCAAAAGCGCCCCTCATCCGCCCTGCGGGCACCTTCTCCCCGCTATGCGGGGAGAAAGGAGTATGTCCGACTCCCTCGCCCGCTTCGAGGCAAAAAGAGGGCGCGACGGTGCCAATCTCACCGTCGCGCCCCGCCCACCGCAGAGAGAAACGTCAGAAGTCGTAGCGCGCCGTCAGCGAATACTGGCGCGGCGGACCATAGAAGCCGGTCAGCACGCCCAGCGCCGCCTGCAGGTTGTAGCCGGTGGTGCGGTATTCCTCGTCGGCCAGGTTGCTGCCGTTGAGCGAGAACGACCACGCATCGTTGAGGCGCCAGGTCACGCCGGCGTTGATCAGGCCGTAGCCGTCCTGGGTGATCGGCTGCGTCCTCGCGCCGGTAATCGGGTCGCGCACCACTTCGGTCGTGGCGACGACTTCGGACTGGTAGCTGTAGCCGACGCGCGCCGACAGGTTGCCGCCGTTGGCCAGGCCGGTGCGCCACTCCAGGTTGACCGCGCCCGAGAACTCCGGCGCATTGGTGATTTCCTGCTGGTTGGCGATGTTGACGCCCTTGAAGATGTACTCGTCGAACTTCGCGTCGAGCCACGCCAGGTTGCCCGAGATCGCCCAGTGTTCGCCCGGCAGCCACTGGTATTCGACTTCGGCGCCATTGATCGTGCCCGAACCGGCGTTGGTGAAGTCGCCGAAGAACGCATCGTCGGTGCCGTCGCCGTTGCTGTCGTAGGCGGTGAAGATCGACAACTGGATGTCGTCGTACTTGTTGTGGAACGCGGCGAGGTTCAGGAACAGGCTGTTGTCGAGGAAGGCCATCTTGCTGCCGACCTCGAAGCTGTCCACCTGCTCGTCCTGGAACGGGTCGGCCGAGCGCGGCACCGCGGTGGCCTGCGCACGGATGTTGTAGCCACCCGACTTGAAGCCGCGCGACGCCAGGCCGTACACCATGATGTCGTCGGTGACCTGGTAGTCGAGCGAGATCTTCGGCGAGGTGTTCTTGAAGTTGATGGTCTTGTCGAAGTTGGCCGCGACCGAGATCGGCGTGGTGAACGTCGCATCGCGATAGCCGCGGTTAAGCACGGTGGCGTGCTTGTCCTCGTCGGTGTAGCGCGCACCGACGTCGAGCTTGAGCTGCTCGGTCAGGTCGAAGGTCCAGTCGGCGTACAGCGCGATGCTCTCGGTCTGCACCTGGCCCTGGGTGTCGCCGAACAGCAGGTTGAAGAAGTTGTTGAGCACCTGGCCGCCGGCGTCGCCGTCGAACTTGTACAGGCCCATCACGCCGCGCGCGCGGCCACCGGCATCGAAGTTCGCCTGGATCTCGTGGCTGACCTGCTGGTCGGCATAGAACGCCTTGACGTCGGCGATCTTGGCCTGGGTGGTGTCGAAGTCGATGTTGGTCTCGGTATCGGACTCGCGCTTGGCCAGTACGTACTTGAAGGTCCAGTCGTCGTTGGCGCGCCAGTTCACCGTCATCGACGCGCCTTTCATCGTGGTGTCGTTGACGTTGGGCATGCCGTTGCGCACGTCGTAACGCGAATCCAGCGGCTGCACGCCGGGCACGAAGCGGTTGGGCGCCAGCATCTGCGCACCGCGCACGCCGGACTGGTCGTCCATCCAGTCGAAGGCGAACTGCACATCAAAGTTGTCGCCGGCGTACGCGCCGAGCTGGCCGCGCAGGGCGAGGATTTCCTTGTCGCTCACGTCCTGGTCGGTGACGATGTTCTGGCCGAAGCCGTCGCGGTTGAGGCTGGCCACGGCGATGCGGCCGCGCAGGCCGCTGTCGGCGCCGCCGATCGGGCCGCCGATCGCCGCCTTCACGTCGAGCTGGTTGTAGTTGCCGACGGTGACCGAGGCGTTGCCGTCGAATTCACGCGGCAGGCCGCGCGAGATGTACTTGATCGCGCCGCCGATGGTGTTCTTGCCGTACAGCGTGCCCTGCGGGCCGCGCAGCACTTCCACGCGCTCCACGTCGAACACGTCGAGCAGCGCGCCCTGCGGGCGGGCGATGTACACGTCGTCGAGGTAGATGCCGACGCCCGGGTCCACGCCCCACAGCGGATCGGACTGGCCGACGCCACGGATGTAGGCGGTGACCGTGCTGCTGGAACCGCGCGCGGCGTAGACGGTCAGGTTCGGCACCAGTGCGTCGAGGTCGCCGATGTCCTCGACGTTGAGCTTGTCGAGCGCGTCGGCGGTGAACGCGGTGACCGCGACCGGCACCGACTGCAGTGTTTCCTCGCGCTTGCGCGCGGTGACGGTGACGGCGCCGAGGTTGGTCGCCTTCGCTTCCTGCGTGCTTGCATCCGATGGAGCCGCGTCCTGCGCCCATGCCACCGGCGCGGCCAATGCCGATACCAGCACCGAACCGATCGCCAGACTCAGAACCTTGCGCTTCATCGCGTCCCCTCCTGCGGGTGCTGCGTAGATGTGCGGCGGGCCCCTCCCCACCGTTTGCGCAAGGCTAGGCCGGAGCTACGGGGGGTGGGCATCGTACGTTCGGACAATGGGCCGGACGGGGGCCAGTCGCGAGACTCGCTGCGCCGATCCGGCTGACCGACGCAGTTGACGGTTGCCGCATGGGCACGGCACACCACCGGGACGTCACCCCGGCGAACGCCGGGGTCCGGCTTTCTTCGGCGGTGCAAGGCTGGATCCCGGCGTTCGCCGGGAAGACGAGAACAGGAAGCCTCGGCGCTTCCAGAAGCGCGCCCCATCGGCGCCACGGAGCAATGATGTCCTTCCTGATCGTCCTGGCCGCGCTGTGCTTCCTCATGTACGTGGCCTACCGCGGCCACAGCGTGATCCTGTTCGCGCCGGTCGCGGCGCTGGGCGCGGTGCTGCTAACCGACCCGGCGCTGGTCGCGCCGATGTTCACCGGCCTGTTCATGGACAAGATGGTCGGCTTCCTCAAGCTGTACTTCCCGGTGTTCGTGCTCGGGGCCCTGTTCGGCAAGCTGATCGAGCTGTCCGGCTTCTCGCGTTCGATCGTGTCCGCCACCATCCGTGTGTTCGGTGCCGGCCGGGCGATGCTGTCGATCGTCGCGGTGTGCGCGCTGCTCACTTATGGCGGGGTGTCGCTGTTCGTGGTGGTGTTCGCGGTGTATCCGTTCGCGGCCGAGCTGTTCCGCCAGGGCAACATCCCCAAGCGCCTGATTCCCGGCACGATCGCGCTGGGCGCGTTCACCTTCACCATGGATGCGCTGCCGGGCACGCCGCAGATCCAGAACATCATCCCGACCGCGTTCTTCGGCACCGACTCGTGGGCCGCGCCGCTGCTGGGCGTGACCGGTTCGGTGTTCATCCTGATCGTCGGCCTGTCGTATCTCGAATGGCGCCGCCGCGTCGCGGTGAAGCGCGGCGAAGGCTATGGCGATGCCGCCACGCTCGTGAACGAACCGGCCGCCTACAGCGGTGCCGCGTTGGCGCATCCGCTGGTGGCGATCCTGCCGCTGGTACTGGTGGGCGTGAGCAACAAGCTGTTCACCGTGCTGATCCCGCAGTGGTACGGCGCCAGCCACGAATTCGTGCCCGCGGTGATGGGCAAGACCGCGCCGGTGGTGCAGGAAGTCTCCAAGGTCGCGGCGATCTGGGCGGTCGAGGGCGCATTGCTGGTCGGCATCGCCACGGTGCTGGCGTTCGCGTGGCAGCCGGTGCGCGCGAGCTTCGCCGAGGGCAGCAAGAGCGCGATCGGCGGTGCCCTGCTCGCCTCGATGAACACCGCCTCCGAATACGGCTTCGGCGCGGTGATCGCGGCGTTGCCCGGCTTCCTCGTCGTCGCCAATGCGCTGGCGGCGATCCCCGATCCGCTGGTGAACGAGGCGGTGACCGTCACCGCGCTCGCCGGCATCACTGGTTCCGCCTCGGGCGGCATGAGCATCGCGCTGGCGGCGATGGCCGACAGCTTCATCGCCAACGCGCAGGCGGCGGGCATCCCGATGGAAGTACTGCACCGCGTGGCCGCGATGGCCTCCGGCGGCATGGACACGCTGCCGCACAACGGTGCGGTCATCACCCTGCTGGCCGTCACCGGCCTCAGCCACCGCCAGTCCTACAAGGACATCTTCGCGATCACCGCGATCAAGACGCTGGCGGTGTTCGTGGTGATCGCGACGTATTACCTGACGGCCTGAGCCGCCGCGGGGTGGCCGGGGACGTTACTGCCCATCCCACAGGTCCGGCAGTTCGCCGGTCACCCACCATGCCTTGGCGTCGGTGTCCCAGCGCCAGGTTTCGCGGTAGCGCACGGTGCGCTCGGCCATGGTGTGGCGGTTGATCACGCCGATCTCGATGTCGCGCACGGCGGTGCCGGCGTCGAAGTCCGTGCTGGTGCCGACGTCGCGATAGGACGAGATCTGCACCTGCTTGTAGCGTTCCAGCTGCAGCGGCGTCGGCTGGTACTTCTCGCGCACCTTGGGGTCGATCAGGTTGAGCGCGCCCTCGAAATCGCCCCAGCGGATCGCGCCCGACCACGCATACACGGACTGGTCGAACTTGGTGCTCTGGTTGGCGACGGTGGCGCATGCCGCCAGCGCGAGCAGGCACAGCAGGACGAAGGCCGTGCGGAAGGCGTTGAACAGACGCGTCATGCGGGCAGCTCCTGGGGATCGGCCGGATCGGTTGCGCGCATCCTAACGCGACGGCGCGCGTGCCGCGGCCTGCCGCCGCGCCGTCACTTCAGTATCGCGACGTAGCGCGCGGTGAAATCGGTGGCCAGGCCGCCGTCGGGCAGGCGCGTGCACGCCGCCAGGCCGATGCGTGCGCGGCCGCGCGTGCGCAGGGTGTCGATGAAGGCGGCGGGATCGGCGTCGGCGGCGGGTTCGGCGACCACGTCGAGGTCGGCGAACAGCGGCGCGAGGTAGCGGATCTGGCTGTCGGCCACAAAGATGTCGGCGTGCAGGCCGGCGCGTTCGACCAGCAGGTTGACCACCCCCCACGAGGCCAGCGTCATCATCGAGGCCAGGCTGCCACCGAACGCGCAGCCCTTGTCGTTGACGTGCACCGCGAGCGGCGCGTGCAGCTGCAGGCGGTGGCCGTCGTAGCCGGCGATGCTCAGCTGCATCAGCGCGACCGGCGGCATCGATTGGTAATGGGCGAGCAGGCGTGCGAGTTCGGCGGCGTGGGGCATCGTTACGGCGGATCCTGGCAACGTCGGGATGTCGAGGTCTTCCAGCCAATGCGTGCGGACGATGGGGCCTAGTAAGCTGCGCGCATGAACCGGAGTGCCACCCCATCATGGTATGTGATCTCGCTGCGGCCTCGCGGTGAGCACGATGTACTGCGGCGTGCCGCGGCCAGGTACGGCGCCGGATTGATCGCGTTGTCGCCGTGGAAGCTGGTGCTGAAGGACGGTCCCGCCACGCATGCCGACCTGCGCGCGGCGCTGGCGGCCGCGGTGGTGGTTTTCACCAGTCCGACCGCGGTCCATGCCGCACGCGCATTGCAGCCCTTTGCGCCACGTCCCGGCCAGCACTGGTGCGCCGTGGGCGCGGGCACGGCCGCAGCGCTGCACGACGCCGGCGTCGGCGTCGGCGTCGGCACGGTGCACGCGCCGACGCGCATGGACAGCGATGGCCTGCTGGCCCTGCCCGTGCTGCAGGACGTCAGGGGTCGCGAGGTCGGACTGGTCACCGCGCCCGGCGGTCGCGGCGAGATCGCGCCGGCGCTGGAGGCGCGCGGCGCGCGAATCCTGCGTGCGGACGTGTACGGGCGCGAGCTGATCCCGCTGGATGCGGCGGCCGTGCACCAGGTGCAGGCCGCCGATGTTCCGCTGGCACTCGCGCTGAGCAGCGGTGAGGCTTTGCAGCGCGTGCTCGACGCAATCCCGGCCGGCGCGGCGGCGAAGCTGCGCAACGCCCATGTCGTTGCCGCGAGCGAACGGCTCTGCGTGCTGGCGAGAAGCCTGGGCTTCGGCGATGTTTCCGCCGCGAGCGGCCCGCGCCCGGACGATCTGCTGGCCGCGGCGGCGCGACGGCATCCGGTAGCATGAGAACCTGATCACACTTCGAGCCGCGCCGTGTCCGCTTTCCCCGAAGACACCTCCGCTCCACGCCGCCACCGCATCTGGCCCTGGCTGGTCGCGCTGGCCGTGCTCGCGTTCGCCGGCTACGCGGGCTGGCGCCAGTGGCATGCGCACGAACGCGCGGATGCCGAAGCCGCGCAGCAACAGGTGGCCGCGCTCTCCGAACGCCTGAACACCCTGCGCGCCGAGCAACGCTCGCACGCGCGCCGCTTGCAGCAGGCCGATTCGCTCAACCGCGTGCTGCGCGACGAACTCGACGGCATCACCCAACGCGCGGCCCTGCTCGAGGCCAGCGTGGAACGGCTCGCCGACCCCGATCGCCACGGCGCGCAGGCGCTGCGCCTGGACGAAACCGAGATGCTGCTGACCCTCGGCGGCCAGCGCCTGCAGATCGCCGGCGACCTCGACGGCGCGCGCCGCGCCTACGCGCTGGCGGCGGGCGTGCTCGAAGGCATCGACGATCCCGCCTACCTCAGCCTGCGCCAGACCCTGCTGCAGGAACGCACCGCGCTGGATGCGCTCGGCGCCGATCCGAAGGTCAAGGCGATCGCGCGACTCGACGCCTACGCGCAGGACGTGACCGCGCCTGCGCAGCGCGACGCGACCGCGCGCGCGAGCACCGCGCCGTGGTGGCGACGCGCCTTCGGCAACCTGCTGCAGGTGCAGCCCACCGATCGCGCCGTCGCGGTGCAGGCTGCGGACCGCGCGGCCGCACTGGCCGGGCTGCAGCTGGAAATCTCGCTGGCGCGCGTCGCCGCGGAACGCCGCGATGCGCCGGGCTACCGCGATGCGCTGCGTCGCGCCGACACCTGGCTGCAGCGGCTCGCGCCCGATTCGCAAGCACTCGCGCAACAGCGCGCGCAGTTGCAGGCGCTGGCTGCCCTGCCCCTTTCACTGACCGTTCCCACCCTGGGCAGCACGCTGCAACAGCTGCGCCAGCTGCGGGCGCGCTGAGGCACGCGCAACGCCGATCCACCCGCCGCTTCCATCCACGACCTCGAGTGCACGGCCATGAACCTGTTCCGCAACCTCCTGTTCTGGATCGCCCTCGCCCTGCTCGGCGCGCTGGTCGCGCAGTTGTTCGTGCAGGACCCCGGCTACGTGCTGGTGCGCTACGGCGGCACCGACTACAGCACCACGCTGGTCGGCGCGATGCTGGCGGTGGTGGCGTCGCTGCTGGTGCTGTGGCTGGCGTGGAAAGTGCTGAGCCTGCCGTTCGTGGCGCTGCGCCGGCATCGCAAGAAGCAGGCGCGCGCGCGTCTGACCGACGGCCTGCTCGCGGTCGAACACGGCCACTGGGCACGTGCGGAGAAGTCGCTGGTGCAGGCCGCGCAGAGCGATGAAGTCGCGACCATCGCCCAGCTCGCCGCGGCCCGCGCCGCGCAGCAGCGCGGCGATGCGGCGCAGGCGCAGCGCTACCTCGAACCGCTGGCGGCGAAGCAGCCGGCCGCGCACGCGATCGCCGTGGCCGAAGTGGCGCTGGGCGCCGGCCGCCCGGCCGATGCCTTGGCGGCGCTCGATGCGCCCGCCGCGCAACCGCTGCCGCCGCGCGGCGTGCTGCTGCGCGCCGACACGCTGGCGGCGATGGGCCGCGCTGGTGACGCCTACGGCCTGCTCGGCGCACTGCGGCAGCAACAGGTGCTCTCTGCCGACCAGCTCGCCGAACGCGAGGCGCGTTGGGCCGAAGCCGGACTTCGCGAAGCCGCGGACGCCAACGTCCTCGCCGACCGCTGGGAATCCTTGCCGAAACCGCTGAAGAGCGACGCGCGCACGGTCATCGCCTACGCCGAACGCGCCGCCGCGCTGCGCTGGGACGACGCGGCCGCCGGCAGCATCGAAGCGGCGCTGGATGCGAAGTGGGACGAGGCGCTGGCCACCGCCTACGGCCGCCTGCCGGTGCCGCAGGACCGCGCGCGCCTGGACACGCGCCGTGCCCACGCCGAACGCTGGCTGCAGGCGCGACCGATGAGCCCGGCCTTGCTCGTCACCCTGGCGCGCATCGCGCTGGCGCAGGGCCAGTGGCCGCAGGCCGAGGGCTACCTGCATCGCGCACTGGCGCAGGGCGCGGGCAGCGACGCATGGGAGGAACTGGGCCACGGCTTCGCCGCGATCGGCGACGAAGCACGCGCGCGCCGCAGCTACGTCAACGCATTGCGCGCGATCCGCGGCGACAGCGTCGACGAACTGCCCGGCCGCGACCTGCGGCAGAAGATCGCCGACCAGGCCGCGGTCGAGGAACGCGATGCGCATGGGGTGCCGCGCTTGCGGCAGTAGGAACGGTGCGAGTAGTTCTTCTCAGCCGCTGGGAAACCAACCAAGGGGATCGCGAAAATGCACGAGCTGGCCCATGTCGTCACGGTATTGGCCCTGCTGGCGTCCGGCGCGCTGTGGGGCGCGGCGTTGTACGACGCCGTGGTTCTTGCGCCCAACCTGCGCGGCGGGCCACAGGGACTGGAGCACGGCCGCCTGTTCATGGCTGCCGCTACGCCGGCCAACCTGTTCCGCGTCCTGTCGCCGGCCACACAGCTCCTGACCCTGCTCGCCATTGCGACGAACTGGGCCCATCCGACCGCCCGGTGGGCGCTGGTCATCGCGCTCGTGGCACTCGTGGCGAGCGACATCGTCACATTCAAGTACCACTACCCGCGCAACCGCCTGCTGTTCGGCGCGCCGCTTTCGGTTGCGCCGGAGAAGCTGGCCGTGACCGCACGGCAGTGGGCCTCCGGCAATCTGGTCCGGGTGGCCCTGGTCCTTGTTGCGTGGCTGGGCACGTTGACCGCGCTCCTGCGGTCGGCGGCCTGACAAACCTTTTCAACAGTTCAGGCGCCAGTCGCCCCAAGGAAACTCATGCAACCGAATGCAAAACCGTATCGAGCAGGTCACTGGGTTGTTGCGGGCACGATCCTGGGGACGTTTGTCGGCATCCTTTTCGGCAAGCTGGCGCTTGGAATGATCTTCGGCTTCTTTATCGGCGTGATGGTCGACTCGCATAAGCGAAAGGCTGCGGCTGCGCCCGCCGAAAAAGCGACGGATGGCCAGCAGGACCCCATGGGCTAACCGGGCGGCTCACGTCGAGTTCCGCATGTCGATTCCATGCATTCTCGTTCGTCCAATGGATAGGACCCAGGCCGAGCCAGTCGCCGGGGCTTGCGGCCTGATCCGATCCATAGCGAGAAAACTCATGACTACCGATGCCAAAGTTAAAGGGCCCGCCTCGTACTTCCCGTCCATTGAAAAGACCTACGGGCAGCCCGTTGCGCACTGGCTGAAGATTCTTGATTCCCTGAACGACAAGAAGCACATGGAGCAAGTGGCCTTTCTCAAGGCCACACATAAGATTGGCCATGGCCACGCCAATGCCCTTGTTGCGTACCACCGCTCCCGGCACGGAGCCTGACAGCCCGTTGGCCGAAACGCGTTCGCCAGAAAGGAAATTCATGCGTCTTGCTGTTGCGGTTGCCTTGGCCCTCCTGCCCATGCTCGCCTTCGCCCAGAAGACGGGCGATCAAATCGTTCGCGTGGCGGGTGAAGACACGGAAATGAATGCGGCCATCGCCAAGGCACGGGGCTCGCTCGATGAGTTCCTCGCCCTGTCGCGCAAACCACCCAAGGGCGCCAGGAACTTCAAGCTGAAGGTGAAATTCTCCGACGCGAACGGCAACGAACACATGTGGGTGGTCCCCTTCAAGCAACACGGGGATGACTTCAGCGGCACCCTGGCCAACGAGCCCGAAATGGTCCGCACTGTGCAGGCGTGGCAGACCGTTCGCTTCAGCCGCGCCGACATCACCGACTGGGGCTACGAGCGCGACGGCAAGCAGTTCGGGAGCTTCACCGTCTGCGTGATGCTCACGCGCATGCCGGCCGAGGAGGCGCGCGCCTATGACGCGTATGGCTTCCAGTGCCAGGACTGACCATCGAAGCCGGAGCCGTTGCGCCCGCACTTGATTCGGGCAACAAGCCGCAGGTGAACCCATGAAGCGCACCTGGACCATCATCGGCGTGGCCGATGTCGCACGCAGCAGCGACTGGTACCAGTCGCTGCTCGGGCTGCCCGCGACGGCGCCCGCCCATTCCTACTTCGGGCAACTCCTCGACAGCGACGGGACCGTGCTGCTATGCCTGCACCAATGGGGCGCGCACGAGCATCCGACCCTGGCGAGCCCGGCGCATGCGCAGCCGGGCAACGGCCTGCTGCTGTTCTTCCGCGTGGACGATTTCGACGCGGCGCTGCCGCGGGCGCGTGCCCTCGTCGATCGCCTCGCGGAGGAGCCGCAGGTGAATCCCAACACCGGCACCCGCGAGTTCGCGCTGCGCGACCCGGACGGTTACTACGTGATGGTCAGTGCGCTGGCTGCGGACTGAGATTCTTGAGGCCGCGTCCGCAAACGACGACGCAAGGCAGCGCCAACGCCCCCTCACCCTGCGTTGCTACGCAACGCGGTCCCTCGCTATGCCCCTGCCCTTGCGCTCAGCGCAAGGGCGTTCAGTCGGGCGTGCGCCAGTGGCGCACAAGCGCCCGCCTTCACCCCGCAAGCGGGGCGAGGGGTTCTTGCTGGCTCCTTCTTCCGCAACCCGCTGGGATTCGCCGGCGCGACGGGATCGCGAAAATGAAAAGGGCGCCGCTGGCGCCCTTTCCTTACTGCTCGCGGATGACCTTACCGCTCGAGGATGGCGACCACGCCCATCCCGCCCGCGGTGCAGATCGAGACCAACGCGCGGCCGCCCCCGCGTTCCTTCAGCTGCTTGGCAGCGGCGGCGACGATGCGCGCGCCGGTTGCGGCGAAGGGATGGCCGGCGGCGAGCGAGGAACCGATCGGGTTGATCTTGGCCGGGTCGATGCGGCCCAGCGGCGCGTCGAGGCCGAGGCGGTTCTTGCAGTACTCCTCGCTCTCCCATGCACGCAGCGTGCACAGCACCTGCGCGGCGAAGGCTTCGTGGATCTCGTAGATGTCGAAGTCCTGCAGGGTGAGGTTGTTGCGCTTGAGGATCTCGGCGACGGCCACGGTCGGCGCCATCAGCAGGCCTTCGCCGTGGACGAAGTCGACCGCGGCGACCTGCGCGTCGACCAGGTGGCACAGCACTTCATGGCCGTGCGCGGCGGCCCACTCGTCGGTGGACAGCAGGCAGGCGGAGGCGCCGTCGGTGAGCGGGGTGGAATTGCCGGCGGTGAGCGTGCCGCGGCCGGAGGTCTTGTCGAACGCCGGCTTCAGCGAGGCCAGCTTCTCCAGCGTGGTGTCGGGGCGCAGGATGTTGTCGCGCGACACGCCGCGGAAACTCACCACCAGGTCGTCGAAGAAACCGCGGTCGTACGCGGCGGCGAGCTTCTTGTGCGAGGACAGCGCCCACTCGTCCTGCGAGTCGCGGGCGATGTTCCATTCCTTGGCCATGTCCTCGCAGTGGTCGCCCATCGACTTGCCGGTGCGCGGCTCGGCCACGCCAGGGAAGTCGGGCTTGAGTTCGCGGAAGCTGAAGCCCTTGAACGCGCGCAGCTTGTCCTTCAGCGTCTTGGCCATCGCGGCGTTGAGCAGGCGGCGACGCAGCTGCTTGCCGTAGACGATCGGCACGTCGGAGGTGGTGTCGGAACCACCGCCGACGCCGACCTCGATCTGCCCGGTGGCGATCTTGTTGCCGACCAGGATGATCGAATCCAGCGAGGTGCCGCAGGCGCGCTGCAGGGTGATGCCCGGCGTCAGCGGCGACAGGCCCGAGGACAGCGTCGCCTCGCGGCCGAGGTTCCAGTCGCTGGAGTGCTTGATCACCGCGCCCATCGCGACTTCGCCCAGCTGCTGCCCGTGCAGGCCGAACTTCTCGACCAGCGCGCCCAGCGTGCGCACCGACATGCCGAGGTTGCCGACGTCCGCGTAGGCGGTGTTCTGGCGGCAGAACGGGATACGGACGCCGCCGAGCACGGCAACGGGACGGATGGGTCGCATCGGGCACCTTCGAGGTTGGGGACGAGGCCGCGCCGGCGGCGGACCGGCATCGTCAGGGGCTGCACCACCCGCCATACTCTTGCGGACGGTGATAATGACCGCGAGTGTAGCGCCGCCTTCGCGGCGCGACCAACCACGCCGCGACTGCTGTTCCAGGTCCCGTTCCGTTCCCGCCTTCGAGCCCGCACCGACCGCATGAGTTCCGACGCCACTTCCCGCCCCGATGCGGCCCCGCCGCTCCACGTCCTGGGCGCGCTGGCGCTGGAACTGCGCGGCGACGCGCCGGTGGCGCAGGCCGCGCTCGCACAGGCGGACGCGGGCGAACTGGCGGCGCACATCGCCCGCGACCTGGCGACGTTCGCGCCCGACGCGGCGAAGCTGCAGCTGGTGACGGTGGGCGCGCATTACGACCCGGTGGAACTGCTGCGCCCGGGCTGGGCCCTGCACCGCGAGCTGGACCAGCTGGCGGCGCGCGCGCCCGGCGATGCGGCGGGCCGGATCATCGCCTTCGGTGCGCACGCCGAACAGCTACCCGGCGCGCTGGCGCCGTCGCCGGACCACTACGGCGGGCCGCTGCGGCTGGTGCCCTTCGTCCTCGGTGGCGATGCCGACGTGGTCGCGGGCGTGGGCGACCGCTTCGAACGCGAGCTGATCGAGAAGGGCATGGCCGGCGCGGCGACCGCGCTGGCCGCGCAGGAAGCGTTCGGCGTCGAGATCGAACACGCGCGCTACCTCACCGCGCACGACCTCGCCGCGATGACCGCGCTGCAGTACGAACACGCCGGCCTGGCGCCGCTGTGGCCGCTGCTGGAAACCGCCCTGCTCGATCCCGACGGCGAAGCCTGGCTGGACGCGCCGCCCGAACCGCTGGTGCACTACGCCGACGGCGAGGCGCGCATCGCGCTGTTCGAACCGCGCGCGTGGAAGCAGCGCTACGCCGACGAAGCGCCGTGCGACACGCCCGAATGCCGCGAGAAGCTCGAACGCCGGCACCAGCATTTCCTCGCCCGCCAGCGGCAGATCGCCGCGGTGCTGGGCGCGCACGGAGTGCCCGTGCATTTCGTGCATTGCGCCGAAGCCAGCGCCGACCTGTAGGGCGGGCCAGGCCCGCCACAGCCGACGCTGCAATGCGGGACCCGGCCGGTAGGCCGGGACCCACCCTACGGCAGCAGCTTGATCACTCCGCAGGCGACGCGCGCGCCGGCGTTGCCGGCTGGCTGCGACGCGTAGTCGTCGGGCGCGGCGTGGACGACGATGGCGCGGCCGCCGATGTCGGTGGCGCCACCACCGAGGGTGACGCCGAGCGCGCGCACGTCGACGCGGGCGACGCCGTTGCCGTCGGCGACGATGTTGTCCATGTCGCCGCCGTGGTGCGGACCGCTGCCGGCGCGGCCGTGCGCCTGTTGCGCCGGGTTGAAGTGGCCGCCGGCGCTGGTCGCATCGGCCGCGCTGCAGTCGCCCTTCTCGTGGATGTGGATCGCGTGCGTGCTGCCGCGCGCCAGGCCGCCGATCTCGCCGCTGACGCGCACACCGCCGGCGATCGGGGCGATGTCGAGCTTGCCGCTGATCAGGCTGCCGGACGCGGGCGTCAGGGTGACGGTGGCGCCGCTCGCGGTGGAGGCTGCTTCACCGGCGCGGGCCGTGGTGTGCGACGGCGTGGTGCTGCACGCGGCGAGGCCGACGAGGCCGGCGACGGCCAGGCTGCGGCGAAGGAGGACGGTGGACATCGGGCGCTCCCGTGGACGAGAAGCGTCCGAATCTAGCCCATGCCTGCTTTGCCGCGTGTGTGCGTTCCGTAATGCGGCGCCGCTCAGCGCGGCTTGCGCCCGGCGCCGAGCTTGCGCGTCAGCGTGTTGCGGCCCAGGCCCAGCCGCGCTGCGGCTTCGGTGCGGCGGCCGCCGGTGTGTTCCAGCGCGGCTTCGAGCAGGGCACGGTCGAAGCGTTCGCGCGCCCGCGCGTGGATGTCCTCGCGCCCGTCCGCGAGCTGCGCGCGCGCCCACTGCGCGAGCGCCCCGTCCCAGTCGTCGCGGCCCGTGGCCGCGCGCACCGGCGCGGTGGCGGCGGGCAACGCGGCGTCGACATCGGCCGGGCCGATGTTCTCGCCCGGCGCCAGCGCGGCCAGGCGCCAGCACAGGTTCTCGAGTTCGCGCACGTTGCCGGGCCAGTCGTGCGCGAGCAGGCGCTCGAGCGCGGCCTTGCCCAGGCGCTTGGGCGGGGTGTCGAAGCGACGCGCCGCGGCGGCGAGGAAGCGCGTGGCCAGCAGCGGCACGTCGTCGCGGCGTTCGCGCAGCGGCGGCAGGCGCAGGCGCACCACGTCGAGGCGGTGCAGCAGGTCGGCGCGGAATCTTCCGTCCGCCACCAGCGTTTCCAGGTCCTGGTGCGTGGCCGCGATCACGCGCACGTCGACGCGGATCAGCTCGCGGCCACCAACGCGGAAGAATTCGCCTTCGGCGAGCACGCGCAGCAGCCGCGTCTGCAGCGGCAACGGCATGTCGCCGATCTCGTCGAGGAACAGCGTGCCGCCGTTGGCCTGCTCGAAGCGGCCAGGGTGGCGGCGGGTCGCGCCGGTGAACGCACCGGCTTCGTGGCCGAACAGTTCGCTCTCCAGCAGCTCGGCGGGAATCGCGGCGGTGTTGAGGGCGACGAAGGGCTTGCTGGCGCGCGGCGATTCGCGGTGCAGGGCGCGGGCGACGAGTTCCTTGCCGGTGCCGGTTTCGCCGGTGATGAGCACCGACAACGGCGCCTGGGCGAGGCGGCCGATGGCGCGAAACAGCGCGCGCATCGCCGGGGTGGTGCCGACCAGTTGCGGTTCGGCCGCGTCGTGGCCGTGGTCCGTGGCGGGATCGGATCCCATGCCCGCACTTCCGTGTGCGAGCAAAGAGTCATTACGCAAAGGCAGGGTGCGACCGGCCAATGCAACCGCGTCGTCGAGGTCGAAGGGCTTGGACAGGAACTCGTGCGCGCCGCCGCGGAACGCGCCCGCGGTGCTGGCGACGTCGGTGTACGCGCTCATCACGATCACCGGCAACTCCGGATGCGCGGCCTTGAGTTTCTCCAGCAGCACCAGGCCGTCGTCGCCGGGCATGCGCACGTCGGTGAACAGCAGGTCCGGCACCGCGCGCGTGCGCAACGCCGCCAACGCATCGGCAGCGTTTTCGAAGCCGTCGACTTCGTAGCCTTCGTCGCGCAACGCGGTGGCGAGCACGAAGCGCACGCTGCGGTCGTCGTCGACGATCCAGATGCGGGCGTCACGCGGCATGTGGGTTGTCCTCGGTGGCGTGCGACTCGGGTTCGATCGGCATCGGCAGCAGCAGGGTGAACACGGTGTGCCCCGGCCGCGAGCGGTACACCAGCGAGCCGCCGTGTTCGCGCGCGACCTGCTGTGCCAGCGCGAGGCCGAGCCCGGTGCCTTCGGCGCGGCCGGTGACCAGCGGCAGGAACAGGCGTTCGGTCAGCTCCTCCGGCACGCCGCGGCCGTCGTCGCTGATCTCCAGGCGCAGCGCCAGCGGATGCGCTTCGTCGCCGATGCGCACGCCGTGCTCGGCGCGGGTGCGCAGGGTGACGTTGGCCGCGCCGGCCTCGATCGCGTTGCGCACCAGGTTCCACGCCGCCTGGGTGAGGCGGTCGGCGTCGCCGGTAAGTTCGGGCAGGCTCGGGTCGTAGTCGCGCACCAGTCGCACCGCCCAGCCGGCGTCGGCTTCGGCCAGGCGCAGCACGCGTTCGAGCACGGCGTGGATGTTGAGCGGTTCGTGCGGGCGCGCCGGCGTGGGCGAGAGCAGGCGGTCGAGCAGCGCGGTCAGGCGCGCGACTTCGCTTTCGATCAGCACGACGAGTTCGCGCGAATCGCGATCGTCCTCGCTGTGGGCGGCGATGCGGCGCGCGAGCAGTTGCGCGGCACCCTTGAGGCCGGCGAGCGGGTTGCGCAGTTCGTGGGCGAGGCCCTTCAGCGCCGCGGACAGGGCCGAGGGCAAGGCGACCGCGGGATCCTCGCCGGGGAATTCGTCGACCGGGTGCGCCTCGAACAGCCAGCCGCCGTCGCCGCGCGAGAGGCGCACGTCGGCGAAGCGCGGCTCGTCGTGGCCCGGGAACGCGAACGCCAACCGGCGCAGGCGGGCGAAGTCGCGCAGCGCGGGGGCCTCGCCGTCGCCATCGGCGAGCACGCGGGCGAGCAATTCGCCGTCCACTTCCAGCGCCGCCAGCGGCACGCCCGGCAGGCGCCGGCTGCTGACCCCGAGCCAGCGCGCCAGCGCCAGGTTGGCGCCGACGATGGTGCCGGCGGCATCGGTCCAGGCCACCGGGGTGGTCAGCTGGTCCAGCAGGGGCGCGGTGGGCTCGGGCATTGCACCAATATAGTGCAGGGAGCGCGCGGACGCGGATCCGGACGCTCCTGCGGTGTGTGGTTCATGCGGGAACCGCCGCCCGGTGCGGGCCGGGCGGCGGAGCGGAGCGCGATGCGCTCAGTTCTCGTACGCGGTCTCGCCGTGCGAGCTGATGTCGAGGCCCTCGCGCTCGGCTTCCTCGTTGACGCGCAGGCCGACCGTGTACTTCACGATCAGGAAGGCGACCAGCGCCACGCCGCCCGACAGCGCGACCGTCACGCCCACGCCCTGCAGCTGGATCCACACCTGCGCGGCGATGTCGTAGTCGGGCAATGCGGTCTCGGTGACGTAGTCCCAGATGCCCGAGCCACCGAGCGACGGCGCCGCGAACACGCCGGTCAGCACCGCGCCGAGGATGCCGCCCAGGCCGTGCACGCCGAACACGTCGAGCGCATCGTCCGCGCCGAGCAGGCGCTTCAAACCGCCCACGCCCCACAGGCAGACCACGCCCGCGACCGCGCCGATCACCAGCGCGCCGCACAGGCCGACGAAGCCCGCGGCCGGGGTGATCGCGACCAGGCCCGCGACCGCACCCGAAGCCGCACCGAGCATCGACGGCTTGCCCTTGCCGAGCCACTCCACCGCGGTCCAGCCCAGCACCGCCGCGGCGGTGGCGAGGAAGGTGTTGACGAAGGCCTGCGCGGCGACGGCATTGGCTTCCAGCGCCGAACCGGCATTGAAGCCGAACCAGCCCACCCACAGGATCGAGGCGCCGACCATGGTCTGGGTCAGGTTGTGCGGCTTGATCGCCTCGCGGCCGTAACCGATGCGCTTGCCGGTGAGGTACGCGCCGACGAGGCCGGCGACCGCCGCGTTGATGTGAACGACAGTGCCGCCGGCGAAATCCAGCGCGCCCTTGGCGAACAGGTAACCCGACGCCGCAAGCACGCCCGGCACCGCCTCGTTGCTGGTGAACGCATCCGGGCCCGGGAAGAACCACACCATGTGCGCCATCGGCGCGTACGCGAAGGTGAACCAGAGCACGGTGAACAGCAGCACGCCGGCGAACTTCACCCGCTCGGCGAACGCGCCGACGATCAACGCGCAGGTGATGCACGCGAACGCGCCCTGGAACACGAAGAACACCAGTTCCGGGATCACCACGCCCTTGGTGAAGGTCGCCGCCATCGCGCTGGCAGTGAGGCCGTTGCCGAACAGGCGGTCGAAGCCGCCGACGAAGGCATTGCCCGGGGTGAAGGCCAGCGAGTAGCCGTACAGCACCCACAGCACCGCCACCAGCGCGAACACCAGCAGGCACTGCATCAGCACCGACAGCACGTTCTTGCTGCGCACCAGGCCGCCGTAGAACAGCGCGAGGCCCGGCAGAGTCATGAAGATCACCAGCGCCGAGCACACCAGCAACCAGGCGATGTCGCCCTTGTTGGCAACCGGTGCGGCGGCCTGCGCAACCGTTGCCGCCGCGTCCTGGGCGTAGGCGCTGGCGGGCAGCAGCAGCGCCGCGAGCGACGCCAGCACTGTCGCCGTTGCGCCTTTCGTCCGTGTCATGGCACCTGGGGCGTCCCGCATGGGTTCCGTCGTGTTCATCCCGCGCGCGCGGGTTTCGATCGTTCTCGTGTGCATATCGAATCTCGCAGTCGGGGTCAGAGGGCGTCGTCGTCGAGTTCGCCGGTGCGGATGCGCACCGTGCGCTCGAGCGCCTGGACGAAGATCTTGCCGTCGCCGACCTTGCCGGTCCGCGCGGCGTTGGCGAGCGCTTCCAGCGCCGCCTCCAGCGCGTCCTCGGTGACCGCGCATTCCAGTTTCAGCTTGGGCAGGAAATCGACGACGTATTCGGCGCCGCGGTACAGCTCGGTGTGGCCCTTCTGTCGCCCGAAGCCCTTGACCTCGGTGACGGTGATGCCCGACACGCCGACTTCGGTGAGCGCTTCGCGCACCTCGTCGAGCTTGAACGGGCGGATGATCGCGGTGATCAGTTTCATCGATCGGCTCCCATGGCTTGCTATCGGATCGCTTGCGCGCGTGTGGCGGTTTTTCGGCTGCTTCAGAAGGCCTTGGTGACGGTCAGCACCACCGTGTCCTCGCCGAGGAAGTTGTCGTAGGCGTTGGTGTAGAACGGCGCGTCGGCGTCGGTGTCGGCGTAGGCGAGGGATGCGGAGAAACCGTTGGCGAACGCCTTGGTCACGCCGAGCCTCCAGTCGGCGTATTCGGCGATCGCGTTGTTCTCCACCCACTGCTTGCCGCCGTGGGCGTTGAGCGTCCAGCCCGGGGCGAACTCCCAGTTGGCGTTGAGGTCGAGGTAGCCGCTGCCGTCGGAGTCGGCATAACCGAACAGGTCGGTGACGGCGTAGGAGTACTTCGCGCCGAACGTGGTGCCGGCGAACGGCGCGACGGTGATGCCGGCATAGATCTCGCCGGTGTCCGGGCTATTGAAGCCGGAGGGATAGTCGCCGGGATACCAGTAGTACAGCGCGCCGACGTCGTAGCTGACCTTGTCGCCGAGCTTGCCGCGATAGCCGCCGTAGACGTCGAGCTCGAGGCTGTTGGATACCGGCACGCCGAACGCGGTGAGGTCGGACAGCCAGCTGACGTTGCTACCCCAGGCGCCGGCGTAAAAATTGCCTGTGGAAGCCGCGTTGTCGGCGGCGTATTCCAGCCCGGCCTGCAACGCCGGTTCCTGGTTGTTCTGCGAGATGCCGCGGAACAGGTAGTCACTGGTGAGCGCGATGGAACCACTGGTGCCCGCCTGCGCGGCGACCGGTGCGAACACGCACAGGACGGCGACAGCGAGAGTGGCGGCGAAAGCGTTGGAACGATGCGTCATGACAAGGCCTCTCATTGGTTGGCCCCTCCCCGGTCAGGTGCTTCGTTGTTGTTGGCGCGGCAGGTGCACAACCTGGTGCGGCGCGTTTCGCGCGGCTTTCCCGAACGCAGGCGCGCAGGCGCCCGTCACCGTCTTTGCGGCGTTTCGTTCAATGGCAGGAAGTCGTGCGAACGCGACGGCGGGCCGTCGTGGTGCCCGCAGGGAGTGCCGCGGAGACCTTGGGATGCGCTCGCAGGGATGGGCCGCGAGGCGGTGTGGCGCTCGCGATGATCGCGAGGCGGCAGCATGCCGGCGCACAGGGGAGGCCGCGGGCCGGGGTCACATGCGCCGCGCGGGGATGGCCGCGCGGCGATGGTGGTGCGTGTTGCGTTGTTGCCTGCCACCCAACCCTCCCCCGCGAGCGGGAGAGGGCGAGCGGGACGATCGCTTTGGTTAGATCGTGTAGTACATCTGGTACTCGAGCGGATGCGTCGCCGCGCGGAAGCGCGTCACTTCCTGCATCTTCAGCGCGATGTAGCCGTCGATGAAGTCGTCGGTGAACACGCCGCCGGCCTTGAGGAACTCGCGGTCCTTGTCGAGGGCTTCCAGGGCCTGGTCGAGCGAGTGGCACACGGTGGGGATGTTCTTCTCTTCTTCCGGCGGCAGGTCGTACAGGTCCTTGTCGCTCGGCGCGCCCGGGTCGATCTGGTTCTTGATGCCGTCCAGGCCGGCCATCATCAGCGCGGCGAAGATCAGGTAACCGGAGTTCATCGGATCGGGGAAGCGGATCTCGATGCGGCGCGCCTTCGGGTTGGCGACGTACGGGATACGGCACGAGGCGGAGCGGTTGCGCGCCGAGTAGGCCAGCATCACCGGCGCTTCGTAACCCGGCACCAGGCGCTTGTACGAGTTGGTGGTCGAGTTGGCGAACGCGTTGATCGCGCGGGCGTGCTTGAAGATGCCGCCGATGTACCACAGCGCCATCTGCGAAAGGCCGCCGTAGCCGTCGCCGGAGAACAGGTTCTTGCCGTCCTTCGCCAGCGACTGGTGCACGTGCATGCCGCTGCCGTTGTCGCCGACCAGCGGCTTGGGCATGAACGTCGCGGTCTTGCCGTTGCGGTGGGCGACGTTCTTGATGATGTACTTCATCGTCAGCAGTTCGTCGGCCTTCTGCACCAGGGTGTTGAACTTGGTGCCGATTTCGCACTGGCCGGCGTTGGCGACTTCGTGGTGGTGCACTTCGACTTCGATGCCGACCTGTTCCAGCGTCTTGCACATCTCGGCGCGGATGTCGTGCAGCGAATCCAGCGGCGCGACCGGGAAGTAGCCGCCCTTCACCATCGGCCGGTAGCCGGTGTTGCCGCCTTCGTATTCGCGGCCCGAGTTCCACGCGGCTTCTTCCGAATCGACGTGGAAGAAGGTGTGGCCCATGTCATTGGCGAAACGGACGCTGTCGAAGATGAAGAATTCCGGCTCCGGGCCGAAGAACGCGGTGTCGGCGATGCCCGACGACTTCAGGTAGGCCTCGGCGCGCTTGGCGATGCCGCGCGGGTCGCGCGGGTAGGCCTGCATGGTGGCCGGGTCGAGGATGTCGCAGGTCAGGACCAGGGTCGGATCGGCGGTGAACGGATCCAGGAACGCGGTCGACGCGTCGGGCAACAGCACCATGTCCGATTCCTGGATGCCCTTCCAGCCGGCGATCGACGAGCCGTCGAACATCTTGCCGTCCTCGAACAGCGAGGGCTCGATGATCGACTTGGGGAAGGTCACGTGGTGCTGCACGCCGCGCATGTCGGTGAAGCGCAGGTCGACGAATTCGACCTTGTGGTCCTTGATGAGTTTTTCGACGTGTTCGATGGACATGGGCTTTGGGTCCGGGATTGGGGATTCGGGAATCGGGATTGGCGAAAAGCACGCTACGGGTATCTCTTAAGCAATCGGCGTGCCAACTATGCTCGCCAAGCAACCCATTGATTTTTCTAGGACGCGACTGGACCGGCCGCAGCGGTTGGCACCAATAGGGTGCAGAGACAGCGGTATGCACCAGAATGGCGCAAATCGCTATCCGCTATCCTGCGCATCCCTTCGGCCTCCGGCGACGGGACCATTCGCGCCGCGGGCTCCTGCGGCGAATCCCCAGTCCCGAATCCCCAATCCCCGCTCCAATGACCGATCTCCTCGCCGCGCTGCTGCTCGGCATCATCGAAGGCATCACCGAGTTCCTGCCGATCTCGAGCACCGGCCACCTGCTGATCGCCGAGCGCTGGCTCGGCCATCGCAGCGACCTGTTCAACGTGGCGATCCAGGCCGGGGCGATCCTCGCCGTGGTGCTGATCTACCGGCAGCGGCTGTGGCAGCTGGCCACGCAGTTCTTCACCGAGCACGAGAGCCGCGCCTACGCCGGCAAGCTGGCGGCGGCCTTCGGCGTCACCGCAGTGCTGGGCCTGCTGGTGAAGAAGGCCGGCTACGAACTGCCGGCGACGGTGACGCCGATCGCGGCGGCGCTGCTGCTCGGCGCGGTGTGGATGGTGATCGCCGAATACTTCGCGGCCAAGCGCGCGGCCGTGCTCGGCGAGCGCAGCACGATCAGCTGGACGGTGGCGCTGCTGGTCGGCCTGGCCCAGGTGGTCGCCGGCGTGTTCCCCGGCACCTCGCGCTCGGCCGCGACCATCTTCGTCGCGCTGCTGGCGGGCACGACCAACCGCGCCGCGGCGACCGAGTTCGCGTTCCTGCTCGGCATTCCCACCATGTTCGCGGCCACCGGCTACGAGCTGGTCGCGGTGGTCGGCAGCGGTGGCGCCGCGCAGGAGGACTGGTCGGCGCTGGCGGTCGCCTTCGTCGCCTCGGCGATCACCGCCTTCATCGCGGTGAAGTGGCTGCTGCACTACATCCAGAACCACCGCTTCACCCTGTTCGCGATCTATCGCGTGGTGCTGGGCGCGGCCCTGCTCCTGCTGGTGCCGGCCGGGCAGTAAGGCGCCGGCCATGCGGCGCGGAGTATCGTCGCCGCCCTCCCCCGCACGGATGGCCCGCCATGTCCCGCAAACTCCTCGCCGCCGCTTCGCTCCTCGCCCTCGCCGCCTGCACCACGGCGCGCGATGACGCCGCACCGGCGCCGGCCGCGCCCGCCGCCGACGCCACCGCCGCGCTGGAAAGCCAGCACTGGAGCCTCCTGCACAGCACGGACCAGGCCGGCCAAGCCATCGCCGCCCTGCAGCCGCCGGGCAAGCAGCCGTTGCAGCTCGACTTCGCCGACGGCCGCCTCGGCGTCAGCGGCGGCTGCAACCGCATCGGCGCCGGCTACCGCCTCGACGCCGGCACGCTGCACGTGGGCCCGACCATGCAGACGCAGATGGCCTGCGCGGACCGCACGCTGATGGAGCTCGACGCCGCCATCGCCGCGCGCCTGCAGGGCGCATTGCGCACGCAACTGCAGGGCGGCGAGCCGCCGCAACTGCAGCTGGTCGCCGCCAACGGCGACACCCTGGTGCTCACCGGCGCGCCCACCGCGCAGGCGCGCTACGGCGGCGAAGGCGCGACGGTGTTCTTCGAGGTCGCGCCGCAACGCGTGGCCTGCGCGCACCCGCTGATCCGCGACATGCAGTGCCTGCGCGTGCGCGAACGCAGCTACGCGACCAACGGCACGCTCGCCTCGCAGGGCGAATGGCAGCCGCTGTACCAGGCGATCGAGGGCTACACGCACACCCCGGGCACCCGCAACGTGCTGCGGGTGAAGAAGTACGCGATCAAGAATCCGCCGGCGGATGCACCGGCGGTGGCGTACGTGCTTGACCTGGTGGTCGAGGCGGAACTGGTGGAAAGGTAATCGCGTTACGGTTCGACGGCCGGTGCCGGCACGGGGGCCGGACCGATCGCGCTTGCGCCGAACTGATGGCTCACGTTGTGCCGCGGCTTGCCGACCGGAGCGCCGCGGCGCGGCCGCATCACCACGTAGGTCTTCGGAATCGAATCGTGCCAGCCGCGGCGGGTTTCGTCGTCGCTCATCAGCAGCGAGAAGGCATTGAACGGAATCAGCCGGCACAGGCTGCGATAGAAGGCCTTGCGGAACGCAGGCGGCTGGCCGTACTCGTCGACGACACGCGTGTTCGTGACCAGCTTGCCGAGGGTGAAGCCGAACGCGCCTTCCATCAGCGTGTAGTACGCCACCAGGATGGACGAGGTCACGACAATGTCGGTGATCCGGTCGATGTTCTGCATCCAGTCGAGCACGGCGAGATTGCCGGTCAATGCGGCGACGATTCCGACCGCTGCGAAGGCCAGGTAAACCGCGACCCGGTCGATCAGCCAGTTGAAGAAGCGGCGCACCTTGGACGCGGAGTCGATGTCGAGCCGGGGCAGCGCGTGCTCAAGCGTCGCGCCCGAGGCGCGGTATGGATTCTCGTCGTTCATGTGCCTCCCCCTGGAGGACGCACGTTAGCAGCCGCGGCCGGAAACGCGACAGTCAGTCGGCGACCACCGGATTCAACGCATACGTGCCGTAGATCGACGCCTCGCCCAGCACGTGGCCCTGCATCGCGTGCAGCACCTCGCCGGTGCTGAAGCGCGCGGGCAGGTCGAGCCTGGCCACGTCGAGGGCGAACACGCGGAAGAAGTAGCGGTGCAGGCGCAGGTCGTGCGGCGGCGGGAACGGGCCGTCGTAGCCGCGCCAGTCGCCGCGCATGGCGGGGTCGTTGGCGAACCAGCCGGTGTAGTCGTTGAGGCCCTGGCGACTGCCGGCCGGACCGGCCGGTGCGGCCTTGCCGTGCGCGACCACGCCGTCGCTGCAGCTGCCGGCGGCGAACTCGTGCACGCCGGCGGGGATGTCGACGATGACCCAGTGGGTGAACTCGGTGCGCGGCTGCGCGACCGGGATCTGCGCCGGGCTGATGTCGGTGGGCACGTCCGGATCGATGCACAGCAGCGCGAACGACTGCGTGCCCGCGGGCACGTCGCGCCAGGCCAGGTGCGGATTGCGGTTGGGTGCGAAGCCGTAGCCGTCGGCAGTGGGCTGGCCGGCGGCGAATTCGGCGGGAATGCGCTGGCGGTGTTCGAAGCTGTCGCTGTGGATCTGCATGCTGTCCGCTCCCTGTGCTTGTCGAGTGACACCCGGTCGCGCGCTGCCCGCGCGTGGCGGGCGGCGTCACTGCGCCGCAATCAGTTTTCCGGGTAACCCAACCGTACCGCGACCGGCGTGAGCAGCGCGAACGCCTCCGCCAGCGGCGCGGCATAGGTGCGCCAGTGGCCGGGCGCGAACTGGACCGGACCCAGCGTCGCCGGTGCCGGTGCGGTCGTATCCAGCGCGGCGCCCACCGCCGCGGCCATCGCCGCCGGGTCGTCGACCAGGTCGTCGAGCTTGAGCAGGCGGTGCGGGAACCAGTCGTGCTCGTGCAGGTCGGCGATCTGCACCAGCGCCGCAGCCAGCCAGCGCGCGGCGACCGTCGGCGATTCGAAGGCGAAGCGCTGCGGCGAGCCGAACGCCAACCAGCTCAGCAGCATGTCGCGCGGATCGCGCACGGCGAGCAGCAGCATCGCCTCGGGCAGGTGCGGACGCAGCGCGTGCAGCAGCGCGTTGTCCCAGGTCACCAGCCAGTCGAAGATCTGGCCGTCGTGTACCTCGCGCGCGGGCAGCGCCGCGCGCCACTGGTTCACCAGGAACTGCCCATCGAGGCGGCCGTCGAGCAGTTCCTGCGCGGTGCCGTAGCGCTGCAGCGGATCGGCCGGCGGACGCATGCTGTAACGGTCGGTGCGCAACTGCGAGCCGGGCAGGTCGAAGGTGATGCCGATGCGCTCGACCAGCGAGCCCGGCGGCCCCCACAGCAGCAGCACGCCCGGGGCGTTTTCCGGCAGCGGCTGCAGCGGCGGCAGTTCGCCGATCGCGGCGGTCAGCGGCGGCAGCGGCAGGCGCTGGTCGGCGACGTCGGCGTGCACCTCGGCCCAGCTGGCGGCGGCCGCGGCGAAGTCGCCGGCCACGTCCAGGCAGCGGCCCAGCAGCTGCTTCAGCATGCGTCGGGCTTCGGGATCCTGCGAGCGTTCGATCAGGTCGCGGACGCGGGCCACGGCGGCGTCCGGCTGGGTGCGCAGCAGCACATCGATGATGCGCAGCTCGGCCTGGCTGTGGCCGGGCTGGAGGGCGACGATCTCGTAGGCGATCTCGTCGGCCCGTTCGGTTTCGCCGGCGGCGTCGTGGATGGTGGCGCGCGCCTGCAGTGCCGGGATGCTGTCGGGCTGTGCCTCCATCCAGCGTTCGACCACGGCCAGCGCGCCTTCGCCCGCGAACGGCTCGGCGACCAGGCGCGCGCGCCACAGCGCGTCTTCCAGCGGGTGCGCGGCGAGGGCCGCGTCCAGGGTGGTGCGCGCGTCTTCGGCGTCGTTCGTGCGGCGCCAGGCTTCCAGCAACGCTTCGAGGGTGCGGCGGTCGCGCGGCATCGCGGCGAAGGCGGCCTTCAGCGCCGGCAGCGCGCGCTCGGTGCGGCCGGCCTGTAGTTCCAGTTCGCCGACGATGCGCTGCATGCCCGGCGACGGGTTGCCTTCCAGCAGCGTGGCAGCTTCGTCCGCGGCTTCGGCGTAGCGGCCCTGGCGGCGCACCAGGTCCACGACCAGGCCGCGCAGTGCCGCCGCCTCGGGCTGGGTTTCCAGCTGCTTGCGGAAGGTCTGTTCGGCGAAGGCGAAATGGCCCTTGGCGATGTAGGCGAAGCCGAGCGCGTTGCGCACCGTGGCGTCGTCGGGGGCCTGCTGCGCGGCGTGCGACAGGATCGCCAGGGCGCGATCGGCGTCGCCGCGACGCAGGGTCACCATGCCTTCGATCGCCGCGACCTGCGGATGCTCCGGGGCGATGCGTCCGGCCAGCTTGGCGACGCGGTCGGCTTCGGCGAGGTCGCCGCGGGCGAGCGCGAGCTGGCCCTGGATGACGTAGGCCGGGAACTGGTTGGGATCGAGGCCCACCGCCTGGGCCAGCGCGGCCTGGGCGTCGTCGAGCTGGCGGCCGCCGAGCAGCAGGCCGGCGCGTTCCACGTGCAGGCTGGCGTCGTCGGGCGTCAGCGCCAGGGCCGCATCCACGGCGGCCAGCGCGGCGTCGCGGTCGCCGTCCATGCGGTGGGCGGTGGCGAGCAGGCGGTGGGCGGTGGCGTCCTGCGGGTTGGCGGCGACGGCAGCGCGCGCGGCGGACAGGGCTTCGGCGGCAGCGCCGCGGCGCAGCGCGTCGAGAATGGGCTCGTACATTGGGCAGGCTTCGGTCGGAATTGCAGGAAAGTCGGCGATTGTAAGCCGCGCCGCGGATTCCCTGCGGGCCCGGGTTTTCCCTGCCGGGCGGCCCGCGTCGCCGGCCGGCCGGCGCTCAGGCCGGATCGGTGCGCTCGACCAGCCGCTGCGCCACCCAGTGCTCGGCGAAGCCGTCCAGCCGCGCGCTCTCCAGGAACCCGCAATGCCCGCCCCACGGCGAGATCTCCAGCGCGGTGTCCGGCGCGAGGCGGAGCTGGCGGAAGCCGTCGACCGGGATCACCGGATCGTCCGCGGCCATCAGGATGCTGGCCGGCACCTGCAGGGCGGCCAGGCGGTTGCCGGCGACCGAATAGCCATCGAAATAGCGCTCCAGCGTGCCGAAGTCGGTGTGCCGCTCGACCAGCCACTGCGTCAGCGGGCGCATGCGCAGGCTCAGCACCTGGTTGTCGAAGGCGTGCAGCTGCGGGAACAGCTCGCGCTTGCGCAGCAGCGAGCCGCGCCACTTGCGCTCGAAGTACCACAGGTACACCGGCAGGCCCCGCTCCATCGAATCCATCGTCCGCGCCGGATCGAGCACCGGGCACACCGCGGCGACGTGGGCGAGTTCAAGACCGGCCGCGGGCGCGCGCAGGGCCAGGCGCAGGGCGAAGTTGCCGCCGAGCGAATAGCCGGCGACCACCAGCGGGCGGCGGGCGAAGCGCGCGGCGACGTCGCAGGCGGCGTGCACGACCTCGTCGATGCGGTTGGAGTGGAACAAGCCTTCGTTGAGGTGGTGGGTGTCGCCGTGGTCGCGGAAGTTGAGGCGGAACACCTCGAAGCCGCGGCGCAGCAGCTGCGCCGCGGTCAGGCGCATGTAGCTGGAATCGGCGCTGCCTTCCCAGCCGTGCAGGAGCAGGGCGAGCCCGCGCGATTCGAGCCCGGGCACGACGCTGTGCAGGCCGTGCAGGCGCACGCCGTCGCCGCCATCGATCAGGTGCTCGCGGGTGACCGCACCGCAGTCGCGCAGCGCGCGTTCGCCGTGCCGGCGCCGCAGCACGCTGGTGCCGAGCAGCGACTGCACGTGCGCGTTGCGCAACCAGCGCGGCGGGCGGTAGTCGGCGGCGGTGAGCATCACCGGACCATAGTCGCGAATATTGGAGCGGGCACTCCAGCCGCGTGCCGGCGCGGGCGGCACGGCACCGGCAGGCACGCCATTACGGCCCCGTCATCGCGGCGATGATGCGGCTGCGCGCGAGTTCGGCGAGGCGGCGGCGGCCGTCGGTCTCGCCCGGCGCGATCGGCGCCAGGAAGTGCACTTCGGCCACGCGCGCCGGTTCGCCGAGCAGGCGCACGAAGTTGCCGAAGAAACTCTCGCGCGGCGCGAACGCCACCACGTGCTGGGCGCTGCCGCCCGCGCCGTAGCGCAGCGCCACCGGCTGCACCGGCACGCCGGCCTCGACCGCGGCGAGGAAGATGCGTGCGTGGAACGGGCCGATTTCGCCGCCGCCGCGCGTGCCGCCTTCGGGGAACACGCCGACGCTGCGGCCGTCGCGCAGCCGCGACAGCATCTCGTGCAGCACGCCGCCCAGCGACTCGGTGCTGCCGCGCGCGTGGAAGATGGTCTCGCCGCGCTGCGCCAGCCAGCCCACCACCGGCCAGCTCTGGATCTCGCGCTTGGCGACGAAACCCATCATGCGCTGGCTGTGCAGCGTCTCGATGTCGATCCAGCTGACGTGGTTGGCGACGAACATCGCCGCGCCCGGCAGCGGCGTGCCGACGCGGCGCAGGCGGAAGCCGAACACGCGCATCAGCCCGGCGGACCAGGCGCGGATCACGCGGTGTTCGAGCGATTCGTCGCCCCAGCGCAGGCGCTCGGTCAAAGGCGTGGTCATCAGCATCGCCAGCGGCAGGTGCACGAGGATGTGCCACAGCAGCAGCGGGACGCGGTAGAGATAACGCAAGGCGCGCGCCAGACGCGCCCCGGGCGCGTTGGCGCCGGCAGTGGGGGGCGGCGCAGTCATGGAGCGGAACGATACCGACCCCACGACAGCAATGAAACCGTCATGTCGCTACGGCCGCGCCCGCGGCCGGGCAAAGTGACCAACCGCATCGCAGCGTCGCGCACACGGCGCGCCGCGCATTCGATGGCGTACGGATGCGGCGCTGCATGTCGCCGCTTTGTGTCGCTGCTGCAATCGACGCGCGCCAACCCGGCGCGTTCAGTCGAAGCCGCTGCGCTCAGGCCCGCGTCACCACCGCCAGGGTCAGCCGCGAAATGCACACCAGCCGCCCCGCTTCGTCCTCGACGCGGATCTCCCACACCTGGGTGCTGGCGCCGACATGCAGCGGCCGCGCGGTGCCGGTGACGAAGCCGTCGCGCGCGCCGCGCAGGTGGTTGGCGTTGATCTCGATGCCGACCACGCCCTTGCCCTCCGGCACGCACAGGCCACCGGCCGTGCTGCCCAGGGTCTCGGCGAGCAGCACCGAGGCGCCGCCGTGCAGCAGGCCGTAGGGCTGCTTGGTGCGCGCGTCCACCGGCATGGTGCCGCGCACGTAGTCGGGGCCGATCTCGGTGAACTGGATGCCCAGCGGGATCATCGCCGTGTCCTTGGACAGGGCATTGAGCTCGGCCAGGGTGACGCCGCTGCGGAACAGCGGGCGCGCGGCGCGCGGGGAGGAGGATTCGCTCATGCTGCGACGATACACGCCGCGGCGCGGCTGCGAATCAGCGCGGCTAAGAATCGATGCTGGGGTAATGCGTACCGGCCAGCGCGCAGGAGAGGGAAGAAGCCTGCGCGCCGGCCGGGGCCGCACCCACGGGGAAGGGGACTCGCCGTCGCGCGGGGCGTCGCGACGGCGGGGGATCTGGGGATCAGGCGCAGCGGAACAGCGGCGCGAATCCGTTGCTGGTGTAGCGGCGATCACGGCCGTAGCCGCTGCTGTTGCCATAGCCGACGCCGAAATCGCGTTCGCGGTGCACATGGCGGGGGGCGGCCTGCGCGGCGCCGAGGGCGGCCACGGCAGCGGCGGCCGGATTGGAAGGCTGGGAGGTGTGGACTTCGGCAAGACGGGTGTTCATGACGATCTCCTCGGTGGCGGCTGGGGGAAAGGCGACCACCGGAGTGGGTTGCGCGTTACGCGCAGCGGAACAGGGGCTGGAAACCGCTGTTGGAATAGCGGCGGTGGCTGGCGTAACCGCTGCTGCTGCCGTAGCCGACGCCGAAGTCGCGTTCGCGGTACTGCTGGCGGGCGGGGGCGGACGGGGCGGCGGGGGCGGACTTGGCGGAGTCGCGGCGGGCTTCGAAGGAGCGGACGTTCATGGTGGTTTCCTCGTGGGGTGTTGCGGGTGGGTGTGCCTTGGTGTGTTGGTAAAGTACAACACCACAATGATCGATCACCTGTGCCGGAAGTCACCCCACCCGGTAGGGGGATCGCCAGGGGGCGGGCGGCACAGCGGAACTCCCTGATTCAGATGCGTTTTCCGGCCGAAGCGTTGCCGTGACTGATGGCCTAGGCGGGTGGGTCGAACCCGCGAACGGGGCGGTTCCCGCGCCCGCCGGCCGGAAACCGCGGCCAAACCGGGCCGCGGCGGGCCGGCCCGCGGCAGGGCGGCTCAGCCCAGTTCGCGCGCGGACGCGGGATCGATCGAGTACGGATGGGTGGTGGCGAGGAACCCCGGCTGGGCCCGTACCCGCTCAAGCCAGGCCGCCACCGCCGGATGCGCCGCCAGGTCGAAGCCGGCCTCGTCGGCGCGGCTGGTGTAGGCGAACAGGGCGATGTCGGCGACGCTGTAACGGTCGCCGGCGATGAAGGCGCGCGTGGCCAGCTCATGCTCGAGGATCGCCAGCGCCTTGCGCCCCGCCTCGCGCTTGAGCTGGACCAGCGCCTCGGGCCGCCGCGCCAGCTTTCCGGTCAGCGTCCAGTGCCGCAACGCGCCGATCTGGCTCTCGATGCGCTCCTGTTCGAAGCACAGCCACTGCCACACCTTCGCCCGCGCGAACGCATCGTCGGGCAGGTACGCCGTGCCCTGCGCCAGGAACATCAGGATCGCGTTGGATTCGGCCAGCGCGCGGCCGTCGTCGAGCACGATCGCCGGCACCGTGCCGGTGGGGCTGATCGCGCGGTACGCGGCGCTGCCGCCCTCGCCTTCGAAGATGCTGACCAGACGGGTGCGGTGCGGCAGCTGCAGGTGGGCGAGCAGTTGCCGCACCTTCCAGGCGTTCTGCGAGGGCAGGTAATCGTAGAGCGTGAGCATGGGTGTGCGTGGTCGGAAGAAAGGAGCCACGAGTGTCCGCGTCGCGCCACCGCGGCGATATCCGATTCCTGCGCTGAATTCCTGCGCCCGCGCGCCCGCGCCGGTAAAATCGCCGGATGAATCCGCAAGACCTGCCGCTCGGCCGCCACGTCGACTACCCGCGCACCTACGACGCCGCGCTGCTGTTCCCGATCCCGCGCGCGCTCGGTCGCGACCACATCGGCCTCGACACGGCCGCCCTGCCCTTCATCGGCGTCGACCGCTGGCATGCCTACGAGCTGAGCTGGCTCGATGCACAGGGCAAGCCGCGCGTGGCGACCGCGACGTTCGCGGTGCCGGCGCACTCGCCGCACCTGGTCGAATCCAAGTCGCTCAAGCTCTACCTCAACTCCTTCAACGCCACCCGCTTCGACGACGACGCGGACGTGCGCGCGCGCATCGCCGCCGACCTGTCGCGCGCGGCCGGCGCACCGGTGGACGTGGCGTTCGGCCTGCCGCCGATCGATGCGGATGACGCCAGCGAATCCATCGACGCGCTGGACGTGGCGATCGACCGCTACGGCCCGCCCGATGCGTCGCTGCTCGCCAGCGATGCCGGCGACATCGTCAGCGAAACGCTGAGCAGTGCGCTGCTCAAGTCCAACTGCCCGGTGACGGGACAACCGGACTGGGCGCGCATCGTCATCGCCTACCGCGGCCCGCGCCTGGATCGCGCCGCGTTGCTGCGCTACCTGGTGTCGTTCCGCGACCACGCCGAATTCCACGAGCAGTGCGTCGAACGCATCTTCACCGACCTGCGCGCGCGCACGCAGCCGCAGGCGCTCTCGGTGGAAGCGCGCTACACGCGGCGCGGCGGGCTCGACATCAATCCGTGGCGCGCCACGCCGGGCACGGAACGCCCCGCCGCAGGCCGCGACGCGCGGCAATGAACGGGCCGCAACCGCGGCAATGACGGGAGGCGAGCAATCGCGACGGCGATGCTCGACTTCGGCTCCCTTGCTGAACTCGCGATATTTTCTTAACAAGCCGCGTGCCACCGTTGCCGCGTCGACAAGACGCCGGGGAGGAGCCCCCTCAATGAGCAACGAGAAGAAACCCGATTTTTCCAACGTGCAGAGCGGATCCGGCAGCACCGAGCAGAGCCGGCCCGACTTCTCCAACGTGCGCTCCGGCGCATCCTCGACCGAGGAGATCACCGGCGGCAGCGGCGGCACCGGTGGCGCCGGCGAGACCACCTACACCGTGGCCAAGGGCGACACCCTGTCGCACATCGCCAAGGACCACTACGGCAAGGCCAGCAAGTGGCAGGTGATCTTCGAGGCCAACCGCGACCAGCTCGACGACCCGGACAAGATCTTTCCCGGCCAGGTGCTGAAGATCCCCGCACTCGACGCCGAGTGACGTTCATCCGCCCTCATCTGCACAAAGGACATAGACGCATGAATCGCCATCGCATTTCGCTCGCCCTGCTGGTCGCCGTACTCGGCGCGGTCGCCGTCGTCGGCTGCAAGAAGAAGGAAGAAGCCGCGCCCGTCGCGACCACGCCACCGCCGGCCATGGAACCGGCGACGGCACCGGCCACCGCGCCGATGCCGGCCACCGCCGCCGTCACCAGCGTCGACCTGGGCAACGCCGTCGGCGCCGACATGAAGGTCGGCACGCCCGCCACCACCTTCGCGCCGAAGGACACGATCTACGCCTCGATCGGCACCAGCACCAGCGACCCGGCCGCCAGCGTGCCCGGCAAGCTGGGCGTGAAGTGGACCCACGTCGACAGCAACCAGACCGTCAGCGAGGACAGCCGCGACGTGAACCTCACCGGCATGGGCAACACCGAATTCCACATCGCCAAGCCCGACGGCTGGCCGGCCGGCAAGTACAAGGTCGAAGTGTCGCTCGACGGTGCCGTCGTGCAGACGCGCGATTTCGAAGTGAAGTGACCTAACCCACCTCTCTCCGCCCCGCCGCAAGGCGGGGTTGGGCAAGCCGGGCGTGATGCGAATCACGCCCTTTTTTTGTCTCGTCAATCGCGCTCAGCGCGCCGTCGGGAACTCGCCATCGACGTAGTACCAGCGCCCGCCCTCGCGCACGAAGCGGCTGACTTCATGCAGCCGCACCGCCGCTGCGCCGCCGACCTTGTAGCGCGCGACGAATTCGACCAGCGCGTGATCCGCGTCCTGCGGCACGTGCCGCTTCACCTCCAGGCCGAGCCAGCGCGTGGCCGCGGCGTCGGAGCAGTCCAGCGTCGCCGGGCGCGTGTCCGCGTGCCAGGTGGCGAGCAGGTACGCGGCATCGGCGCGCACGTAGGCGCTGTAGCGCGAACGCATCAGCGCCTCGGCGCTGGCGGCGAGCGCGTCGCCGCGGTGCAGCGGCGCGCAGCACTGCGCGTAGCGGCGGCCGGACTGGCAGGGACAGGCGGAGTCGTTCGCGTTCATCGCCGCATTGTCGGCGATTGCGTCGACCGCGCCCCGGCCCAGCTATGGCGTCGCCGCCGCGCGACGTCGATAGACGCCACGGAAGCTGCTCTGCCACGACGCCCCGGCATCGTCCGAGGTCTCCCAGTGCTGGACCACGCTGCCGTCGGCCTGCGGCGTCCAGCGGATGCGCTGGCGCTGCGTGCCGCCCTTGCCGTCGGGCAGTTCGCCGGCCAGCACCATCGCCTCGCCCTCGCGCCCGCCCTCCAGGCGCAGCACCACGCCGTCGCCGCCCACCCAGAACTGGCGCCACACCCGGTACGCCGCATCCCAGGCATTGGTGCTGGTGCCGTGGTTGCCGCTGGCGCCCTGCCAGTGCTCGACCAGCCAGCAGCCGTTGGCGCTGCGTTCGATGCGGTTGTGGCCGAGCAGTTGCTCGCCCTGCGCGCCGCCGTAGACGTCCCATTCGCCGAGCCAGAAGTCGAACTGGCGGTGTTCGGCGCCCTCGCAGCGCAGGAAGGCGGGCGGCGGCGCGGCGGGCGTGCTCATGCAGGGAACTCCGGAAAGGCCGGCCAGCAACAGGGCCGTGATGATGGCGCGCATGGTGCGGCTCCGCGGTCGTTGCGGCCACGGTAGTGCGCCGCGCCGGGCGCGTGCGGCGTCCCCGCGAACGAGCCAACGAATGCCATGCCGCGCGCGAACGACTACCCTGTGCACCCGCTCGCCACCGCCCCACCGCCATGAACGTCCCCAGCTACCTCGACGACGCGCAGATCGAACGCCTGTCCGACCTCCTCGACCAGCGCGCCGTGCCGTTCAAGGGCTTCAACCTGGAAGCGCTCGACGGCTACCTGTCCGCCCTGGTGGTGTCGCCCGAAGACGTGCCCGCCGCCGAATGGCAGCCCGCGGTGTGGGGCAAGCCGCCGCGCTGGGCCGACGAGGCCGAGCGCGTGGAAGTCGAGGCGCTGCTGCAGGGCCACTGGAACATGGCCAGCCAGCGCGTGCGCTTCGGCGACGACGACCTGCCCGAGCACCTCGCCCCGCTGCTGTGGTTGCCGGAGGAAGCCGAGGCCGAGCATCCCGACGAACTCGACGTCGGCCGCGACTGGGCGTTCGGCTTCTTCCGCGGCGTCGAGCTGCGCGAAGCCGCGTGGGAGCAGTGGCTGGACGAGAACGAGTGGATCGACGACATCTTCGCGCGCCTGGACCAGCTCGCCAGCGGCGAGATCCTCGGCGAGGATCCCGAAGCCCCCGGTACGCCGGTCGGCTACCGCGAGCGCCTGGAGGTCATCGCCTCGCTGCCGGGCATGCTCGCCGACCTGCACCACCACCGCATCGACGCGCTGACCCCGCGCGAACCGATCCGCAAGGCCGCCACCCCGGACCGCAACGACCCGTGCCCGTGCGGCAGCGGCAAAAAGTACAAGAAGTGCTGCGGCGCCGCCGGCAGCGCCGGCTAAGACCGTAGGCCGGGTGGGCCCCGCCACCCCGGCACCCCGGCACCCGCGGATCAACGCGATCGCGCCGCGCCGCGCCGAAACCCAGCGGCGCGCGGCGCGCACCTACAGGCAACAGCAAGGCCGCTGGCGTGACGCCGCCATCCGGATCCTGAAAAACGCCGGGTTGCTGAAGCCCACCCGGCCTACGTTTCGCCGTGTCTTCCGGCGGTCATTTCTTCACCACGTCCGCCGACTGGCTGCCGCCCTCCAGCTTCAACGGCGGCATCAGCATCACGTGCGCCGCGGTGCCCGTGGGCAGGCCGCGGCGGTCCGCGGTCGGGTTGTCGGAGGGGCACTTCGCATCGGGGAAGCCGAAACGCGGTTCCAGCGCGCGGCCGCACTCGTCGAGCACTTCGAAGGCCTTGCCCGGTTCCAGGCATTCGTTCTCGAAGGCGCGCAGCCAGGCGTCGCGGCGGCGCGCGAAATCCTCGCCGCAACGGCGGGTGAGGCGGATGCGGTCGAGGTCGTCCTGCACCGCGTTGCTGCCGGATAAACCGTATTCGCGCAGCTCGGCCTCGCTCAGCAGGCGCAGGCGGCGGTTGGCCACGGTCATCATCAGGTCGGCGATGCGCACGTCGGCGCCGTTGCGCACCAGGTAGTCGCGCACCTGCCCGCTCACGTCGCGCAGCTCGGCGCTGAGCTCGGCGCGCGAGGTGGCCTTGGACTGGTCGCGGAACAAGCGGTGGATGCCGACGTCGCCGGTGATCGAACGCGTATCGCCGCCGGCGAGGATCAGCACGCAGGAGCTGTGGCAGTACGAACCGTCGCGCACCCAGATCGCCCAGCGCTGCTCGGCCATGCTGTCGCCGGCGCGGATCGCCTCTTCGACGTGGCCGCCCGAGGACTTGATGTCGAGGATGCGCACGGGAATTTCCATGCGATCGGCAACCGCCGCCACGCGCTGCACCAGCGCGGTGAAGCCGGCGTTGATCTTGCCGTCGTAGCGCAGCCGCACCACGCCCTGCGGCTGGCACGGGGTGAGCGCGTCGACCACGGCGAAGAAGGTGAGCGCGTCCAGCTTCTCGCCGTCGCCGTCCTGCAGGTAGTCGTAGCCGCAGCTGATCCAGGCGGTGCCGGCGTCGAGCTCGGCATTCGGCCAGTAGGTGGTCTTGAGGTAGTCGCCCGGCGCCATGTCGGCCAGGGGCTGGCTGGCCACCGGCTTGGCGGCGCCGTTGCTGGCGTCGTCGCCCAGCGTCACCGGCGCCGGCTCGGCCGCCTTCTGGCACGCGGCCAGCAGCAGAAACAACAGCAGCAACCCATTCTTCAGCATGAACCTACCACCGGAACGCGCGGTGCCCACCCTGCAACCGCCCTGCCAGTACAGCGCGGTTGCAACCCCGCGGCAAGGCGTTCGTTGGGCATTTGTGAAAGACGTTTTCATGAACGCGTCACCGAGTGTCGCGGCCAGCGCATGAATGCGCTTTGACCTTGCCGCCTGCACCCCTGTTTAGGCAAACGCAGCGGCCGGGCGCGGGCGGACGCAGCGCGCATACCCGGCCGTGCGGTGGCCGCGGCTTTGCCCCCGCCGGGCTGAACCGCGACAATGGCCGGTCTGTCTGCCCGCGGCCCACGCCGCCGGCCCGGCCCACGCGCCGCCCCCATTCCGCACGACGAAGCCAGCGAGCCCCGCCCGATGTCCGACACCGCGAACCACGCCCCGAAGATCCTCTACACCCTGACCGACGAGGCGCCGTTCCTGGCCACCGCGTCGCTGCTGCCGATCGTCGCCGCCTACACCGCCACCGCCGGCATCGCCGTGGAGACCCGCGACATCTCGCTGGCCGGGCGCATCCTTTCGCACTTCCCCGACTTCCTCCGCGACGAGCAGAAGATCGCCGACGACCTCGCCGAACTCGGCCAGCTCGCCACCACGCCCGCCGCCAACATCATCAAGCTGCCCAACATCAGCGCCTCGGTGCCGCAGCTGCTGGCCGCGATCAAGGAACTGCAGGCGCGCGGCTACGCGTTGCCGGACTACCCGGAAGAGCCGCGCGGCGAGCGCGACAACGAGATCAAGGCGCGCTACGACCGCACCAAGGGCAGCGCGGTGAACCCGGTCCTGCGCGAAGGCAACTCCGACCGCCGCGCGCCGGCCTCGGTGAAGGCGTACGCGCGCAAGCATCCGCACCGGATGGGCGCATGGAACAAGGCGTCGAAGTCGCACGTCGCGCACATGACGGCGGGCGACTTCTACGGCAGCGAGCAGTCGGCGGTGATCGCGCAGCCGACCACGCTGAAGATCGAGTTCACCGGCAGCGACGGCCGCAGCCAGATGCTCAAGACCGGGCTGAAGGTGAAGGCCGGCGAAGTGGTCGATGCCGCGGTGATGAGCACGAAGGCGCTGGCCGAATTCGTCGACGCGCAGATCAACGACGCACGCGCGCAGGGCGTGCTGTTCTCGCTGCACCTGAAGGCGACGATGATGAAGGTCTCCGACCCGATCATGTTCGGTGTCGTGGTCAAGCGCTTCTACGCGCCGGTGCTGAGCAAGCACGCCGCCGCGCTGGAGCAGGTCGGCTTCGACGCCAACAACGGCATCGGCGACTTGTACACGCGCCTGCCCTCGCTGCCGGCCGACACGCGCAAGCAGATCGAGGCCGACATCGCCGCGCTGTACGCGCAGCGCCCGGGCGTGGCCATGGTCAATTCCGACAAGGGCATCACCAACCTGCACGTGCCCTCTGATGTGATCGTCGACGCCTCGATGCCGGCGATGCTGCGCGACTCGGGCGGCATGTGGAACGCCGAAGGCAAGCTGCAGGACACCAAGGCGGTGATCCCGGACCGCTGCTACGCCGGCATCTACCAGGCGGTGATCGAGGACTGCAAGGCCAACGGCGCCTTCGATCCAGCGACGATGGGCTCGGTGCCCAACGTCGGCCTGATGGCGCAGAAGGCCGAGGAATACGGCTCGCACGACAAGACCTTCCAGATCGCCGCCGACGGCGTGGTGAAGGTGAGCGACGAGGCCGGCCACGTGCTGATGGAGCACAAGGTTGCGGCCGGCGACATCTGGCGCATGTGCCAGACCAAGGACGCGCCGATCCAGGACTGGGTCAAGCTCGCCGTCAACCGCGCGCGCCTGAGCCACACCCCGGCGGTGTTCTGGCTCGACAGCGCGCGCGCACACGACCGCAACCTGATCGCCAAGGTCGAGAAGTACCTCAAGGACCACGACACCAGCGGCCTCGACATCCGCATCCTGTCGCCGGTCGAGGCGATGAAGTTCTCGCTCGAACGCATCCGCAAGGGCCAGGACACGATCTCGTGCACCGGCAACGTGCTGCGCGACTACCTCACCGACCTGTTCCCGATCATGGAGCTGGGCACCAGCGCGAAGATGCTGTCGATCGTGCCGCTGATGGCCGGCGGCGGCCTGTTCGAAACCGGCGCCGGCGGTTCCGCGCCCAAGCACGTGCAGCAGTTCGTGCAGGAGAACTACCTGCGCTGGGACTCGCTCGGCGAATTCCTCGCCCTGCAGGCCTCGCTGGAATTCGTCGCCGACACCACCGGCAACGCCCGCGCGAAGGTCCTGGCGCAGACGCTCGACGCGGCCAACGCCAAGTTCCTCGACAACGACAAGTCGCCGGGCCGCAAGCTCGGCACGATCGACAACCGCGGCAGCCACTTCTACCTGGCGATGTACTGGGCGCAGGCGCTGGCCGAACAGACCGCCGACGCCGAGCTGCAGGCCAAGTTCGCGCCGCTGGCCAAGGCACTGACCGAGAACGAGGCGAAGATCGTCGCCGAACTCATCGCGGTGCAGGGCCACCCGGTGGACATCGGCGGCTACTACCAGCCCGACAGCACCAAGCTGGCGCAGGCGATGCGCCCGAGCGCGACGCTCAATGCGGCGCTCGCAACGCTGTAACCGCGCCCGCCCCGTTACGGCAAGAAAGCCCGGCGCAAGCCGGGCTTTTTTGTGGCGAACGCCGCCCGGTGTCAGCGCTGCGCGTTCACCAGCTGCTGCAGGTAGCCGTACCACTCGCGCTGGATCCGTTCGGGCGGGCCGATCAGCCGCGTGAAAGCCTCCAGCGATCCGCCCTCGACCATCAGCTGCTTGTAGCGTTCCGCGTAGATGCCATCGCGGTAGTGGAACAGGAAATGGCTCAGGCTCCAGTAGTGGATGTAGTACTGGTTGAAATACTGGTTCATGTCCGGCCCACCCCGGCCGGTAATCAGCTGGTCGAGCGGAATCACCCAACCTGCGGCAATGTCGTCCTCGAGCACGCCGCTCAACTGCTGCTGCGACAACCACCAGATCGGATATGCGTCCGGGTCGGGCTCGCCAAGCTGCAATGAGCCTGCCACCAGGCGGCTGGCGCCGAAGTAGCTCGCGGCGCCCTCGTCGATCCATTTCGCACGGGGAAACCCGGACGCCTCACGCATGAGTTGATGCGTCGCCTCGTGCAGCATCCAGTGATACGGGTTGCGTGCATTGGCGTCGAAGTAGGCATAACTGTGCGGCGGCAGGTAATACGCCTCCGCCCATGGCCGGCTGCGGTTGTTGCGCTTGAACTCCGCGCGGTCGCGATAGAGCACCAGGCTCAGTTTCGAAGCCCCGCCGGGCTTCACCGGGAACATGCCGACGTAGCGCGCGTGCAGTGCCTCTACGGCCTGCGCGACCTGGGCGGTCTGGGTGGTGGGCGCGGTGGAATGGATGCGGTAGTGCGTGGTTTCGCTGACGCTTGCCGCACGGGGCAACAGGGGGCGCTGCGGGATTTCCGTCGACCGGGCGGTGCCTGGGACGGCGACGCCGGCATCGCTGTATCGGACCGCCAACGCTGCCAGCCCGCCGAGCAGCACTATCGCGGATATCGCCCTCCAGACCTTGTTTGACATGGGTCCCCTGTCCCCCGGATGCCAGTCGACCCGGCGCGCCTACGTTGCTGTCCGGCCAGACCGACGGTCAAGGCCGGTCGCGCAACTCCTTCTCCAGGACCGGTGGCGCAGGTCCAGCGCGGCCGGAACGCGCGAAGCCACTTCGCCTCGGGTCCCTCCCCTTTCGTGGAATTGCCGCTCCCGGGCGGGCCTGACAGCGTGCGCAGACCCGCCGCCGGTTCACCGCATCGGACGGCAAAGGAGACGAGCATGAACAAGGCCCTTGCCGCGCTTCGCCCGGCACACGCCACCGTCGTTGCAGCAGCGACCACGGCTTCACCTCCGTTGCGCACGGGCGCGTACTGGCTCGCGGCCGCGTGCGGCATCGCGCTGGCACTGCCCCGCGTCGCCACCGCGCAGACCGCGCTGCCGCCGAACCTGATCCCGCTGGGCGCCTTCGCCACGACGCTGAGCACCGACAGCGGTGGCCGCTCCACGCTGCGCTTCGGCACCACCAGCTGGAACGCCGGCACCGGGCCGCTGGAACTGGCCGCCGGCGAAGTCGAAACCGGTTCGGGCAAGCTGCGCGTGTACCAGGTGGTGTACCAGAGCAGCGGCGCGCCGGTCCTGTACTTCGCCGGCGCGTTCGAATACCACCCCGCGCACGATCACATGCACTTCAACGACTACGCGCTGTACACGCTGCAGCCGGTCAATGCGCCGGGCGGATCGTTGCGCACCGGGGCGAAGACCACGTTCTGCGTGATGGATACCACCGCGATCAACCTCAGCCTGCCGGGCGCGCCGAGTCGTGCGTTCTACAGCCAGTGCGGGCGCGACCTGCAGGGCATGTCGGTCGGCTGGGCCGACACCTACGGCCCGCAGCTCGCCGGGCAGGAGATCGATTTCAGCGGCAATGCCGACGGCATCTACCAGCTGAAGATCGAAGTCGATCCGAAGAAGGTGCTGGTCGAGAGCAACGAGAACGACAACGTGTCGTGCGTCCTGCTCAGCATCAAGAAGCCGAGCACCGTCACCGTGCTCGACACCAGCGGCCTGTGTTCGTCGGTGGCGTCGATCACCCCGAATTCGGCGCGCACCGGCACCAGCGTGCAGGTCACGATCAGCGGCTACGGTTTCACCTCCGGCATGGGCGTCAGCTTCGAAGGCGGCAACGGCCCGCGGCCGGTGGCCAGCAACGTGCAGCTGATCTCGGACACCGATGCGCTCGACCAGATCACCGCGACCGTGACCGTGCCGTACAAGAAGCAGCCCAGCAAGAATCCGTACTGGAACGTGCGCGTCGGCAGCGGCGGCGTGCTGGCGCGCGGCTTCCTGGTCACGCGCTGAGGGCACCGCGCCCGCGGCGCGGGCTGCGCGACGGCACGCGCGCATCGGCGGCTGCCTGGCGGTGGCCGCCGTGCGCGTGCATGCAACTTCTTGCGGTCGCATCGCGTCACGTCACGTCGCTTACCCAAGAGCACTTCGCTGTCGTACCGGCGAGCGCATCACCCGACGGGTGAATTCCCCTTCCGTGGAATGGCTCGGCGATGTCACCTCTGGCAGCGTGCCGTTGGGACGAAGGAACGCGCGGCACCGAATCAGCACAACGCCAGTCCCACCACCACGGACGTCGTTCAACCCCCTCGAGATCAGGAGACTGAAATGATTGGTCTGACCAGGAAATCCCTGAGCACCGTTGCGATCAGCATCAGCGCGATTCTGATGGCCGGCTCGGCCGTCGCCGGCGGCACGCCACCGCCGCCGCCGAAAGGCGAGATCTGCCACAACATCGGCGGGCCACGCGATCTGGGCGCCAACTGCGAAGCCACCGGCAACTGCACGTACATGACCGAGGACGGTGGACAGCTGCTAACCCTGGGTCCGAACCAGTACCTCGGGATCGTGATCGGGGCCAGCGACACCTCCGCCGACGCCCACCTCAAGCACGGCGATGGCTACGTCGATGCGCTGTTCGAACCGCCGCTGCACCTGGCCTCGGTGATCGGCCCGCACCGCGCGTCCAACGTGGAATGCCTTGCGACGCGCGCAACCACCACCCAGCCACCCGAACCGGGCAACTGAGCCCAGGCGTGCAGAAACGCAGGCGTGGTTGAACGCACGTTCGACCGCCCTGCGTGCCTGCAGGCGCTGCTGGCGATCGTGGCATCGGGTTTTGCTGCCGCGCGTGGCCGGCTTGCACATTCCGATTACCCGCGCGATCGCGCCACGGCGTGTGGCACTGGGTGTTCGCGCAACGGGTTCAGCTCAAGACGCGGTCGACGCCTGCAGCATCACCAGCGCGCGGCGGCGCACGCCGAGCTTGGCGAAGACGCTTTTCAGGTGCTTCTTCACCGTGTCTTCCATGATCCCGAGTTCGCGCGCGATTTCCTTGTTGCTGGAACCGCGGTGCAGGCGCGCGACGACCTGAAGTTCCCGGCGCGTGAGCGAGCCCATCGCTTGCAGGCGCTCGGGTTCGGCCGGCACCACGGCGTCCACCGGCACGAAGGGCCAGCCCGGGTCGGTGACGACCTGCGCCAGCAACTGGCGCGACAGCCACAGTTCGCCGCGGCTGACCGCACGGATCGCCTTGAGGCAGAGATCGGCGGCGCTCGTGGCCGGCAGCAACCCCTGGAAGTGGTTGCGCAACACGTCGACGGCGGCGCGATGCGACGCCTGTTCCGCCACCAGCAGCACGCGCACCTCCGGGCAACGCTGGTGGATCCGGCGCAGCGACATCGGATCCAGGCGGTCCAGCACGGCCGCATCGAGCAGCAGCACGGTGGGCCGATGGCGGTCCAGGCTGGTCGTCAGGCACGCTGCATCGGTGACCGGCGCGTCCACGATCACGAAGTCGGATTCGCGCGCCAGCGCGGACAGCCACGCGGCATGCCGGCCCGGGTGCGCGCACGCGGTCATCACCGTGATGACGTCGCGACCGAAGTCCAGTTCCGCGAGCAGCGGTGCCGCGAAGACGGCGGCGTCCGCACGCATCGTGCGTTCTTGTTCTGCATGCATCGTCATCATCCTGTTGCGGCGATCCGCGACCGACTCGTTGCGTGCGCATCGCCTGGCCACACGCGCCTGATGCGCCGACGGGTCCGCCACCGCTTCGCTGCCTTGGAAGGCGGGCATGGTCGTCTTGCGACACCCGCAATGAATTGCGCCGTGCCAGGCGTACCGGCGTTGCGGTCGAACCCCGACTTACCCCTTAACAACGCGCCTTGCGGCAGCGCTAGGACTGCATCACCCGTTGGGGGGAGCGACGCGTGCCCGGCGCAACCCGGCGTCGGATCGAACGGGGGCTCAGGCCCCGCCCAACGATTTGCGCTGCAGGGCCAGCAGGAGCACGCCGCCCGCCACCATGGCGATTCCCAGCCATTCCCGCGCCGACGGGCGCTCGCCGAGCAGTGCATAGGCAAACACCGCCACCAGCACCACGCTGAGCTTGTCGACGGGCGCGACCTGCGACGCCTGGCCCAGCTGCAGCGCGCGGAAGTAGCAGACCCAGGACGCACCCGTGGCCAGGGCGGAAAGCGCCAGGAACCACAAGGTCCGCGACGGCAGCGCGAGCGGGTTGCTCCATTTCCCCGTCAGCCAGACGAAGGGGGCGAGCACCAGCAGGATGACAACGGTGCGGATCAGCGTGGCGAGGTGGGTCGACACCACGCAGGCCCACCTTGGCGAAGATGGCCGTAAGCGCCGCGAAGCACGCGGACAGCAGGGCCCAGAGTATCCAACCGGTCGGGAGTGTCATGGCGTGCGCGGCCTGGGGCGTGGGTTGGCCGAATCGCGAAGCGGTTCGGCTTGAACGGGGCGTCGTGGCGACGGCACGACCTTACCCGCGTTCGACCCGCATCGCGTGGATCGCGAACGCGGTTCAGTGCGCCGTGCGCGCCGCCCGCTGCGGCAGCAGGACGACACCCGCGGTGATCAGTGCCAGCAGGACCAGCGTCGCGGAGTAGCGACTCAGCTCGAGACCGCCCTCGGCGATCGGCTTGTCGAGGAAATCGCCCACCACCGCGCCGAACGGTCGGGTCAGGATGAACGCCGCCCAGAACAGCAGCGTGCGCGACATCGCCGTCCACTTGTAGAGCGTCGCCACCAGCAGCAGCAGGCCGCTGAAGACGCCGGCCGCACCCAGGTAACCCAACCCGGCGGTGTCGGCCGTCCAGTCGCCCAGCGCCGTGCCCAGCGTCTGCGACAGCATGATCGTCAGCCAGTAGAAGCCTTCCGCCTGCGGCGTGCTCACCGAGCGCACGTTCACCGAGCCGAGCACGCGGTGCCAGGCGAACAACGACGCCAGCAACAACCCCAGCAGCAGCAAGGAGCCGCCTGGGTAGCCGATGCCGAGCGAGCGGTCGGCAAAGTCCGCGAGCGTGGTGCCGACGGTGGTCGAGGCAATGATCGTCGCCCAGTACAGCGCGGGACTGAAGCGCTTGCTGGACACCTGTGCGAGGACGGCCGCGACGAACGCCACCATGAAGATGGCGGTACCCGCCAGGTAGCCCAGCCCCATGGACATCGAAACGGCATCGCCACCGGTTTCGCCCAGCGTGGTGGCCAGCACCTTGATCGCCCAGAACCCCAGGGTGATTTCCGGAACCTTGCTTGTTGCGACGTCGCGCACGTCCGTCATGGCCGGCCTCCTGTGGCTGCAGGGCGATGCTCCCGGCTGCGGTGTCGGAAATCGGTTGGACGCGGTGATGCATCCGGCGCAATAAAACGCCGGCGTGACCTGGCGCACGCGCACCTTCGCGGCAGCCATCGGCCGCTGCATTCGCCGGCGCGAAACCTACGGCAGGTAGGCGAACCACCCCGTTGGCGCGCCGCCGAACAGGGCCAGCGCGCCCGCGCCGGTGGCGGCCAGCAGGAAGAAGCCGCCGGCCATCGCCACGTGCGCCAGCAACTGGTTGATGTCGCTCCGGTGCGCCGCGTAACCCGTCAGCAGGCACCACAGCCCGAGCAGGATGCCGACCGTGCGCACCGGATAGCCGACGGTCACCGCCACGCCGCCGACGAATTCGCAGAACCCGACCAGGTACGCGAGAAAGGTGGCGTCGGGCAGGCCGAGCGCCGCAAGCATCGGCACCAGCTTGGCCTCGCCGCCACGCAGCTTCAGCGCGCCCCACACGATGAAAGGGATGCCCAGGAACAGACGGGCGACCAGCAGCGCTTCGTCGTGCATGGCGGTCATCTCGCAGGGGGAAATGCAGTGTTCGCCGCGCGCCCGCGCAACGGACTCCCCCGGTTGGGGGAGCGCACACGAACCGGCAGTGCGCGTGGTGCCGGCGTCGCCACGCGTCGTGCTCAGTCGAGGTCGATCTTCCCGGTGTACCCGCCCGCTTCCATCAGCCGGTGCGCGCAGCGCTTCGAACCCGCGACCTCAACGCACGTACGGCACTTCCGCGTTGCGGTTGCGTTCGCGTTCGCGCTGCTCGAACAGGCGGTTGGCCTTTTCCTCGGTCATCTCGTACTTCGGCGCCACGTGCGGCAGCAGCAGGCGCAGCCAGGCCTTGTCGACGCGGCGCGCCTCGGCCGGGCAGGTCTTCGCGCGCGCCTCGGGCAGGTCGCCGTCGGTGACGATGCCGATGTAGCGCGCCGGGTTGCGCCCGTAGATCAGGCATTGCAGGTTGAAGTAGCGCTGTTCGCCCAACGCATGTTCGTCGGCGTAGGCATCGAGGTTGTACTGGCCGGTGCTGCGGGCGAGGAACCAGTTCGAGGCCATGCGCAGGTTGTCGGCGGTCTGGCGCGAGGATTCGTCGAGGCCGGCGAAGCGCTGCATCAGCGTGGTGGCGAGCTGGTCGACCGCGTCTTCCTCGCGGCCGGTGATCGGGATCTCCAGCAGGTCGATCAGGGCGTGGCCGGTCTCGTGCAGCAGGATGAAGCGCAGGTTGGCGGCGAGGTACTTCTGCGCGTAGTCGTCGCCGAGCTTCTGTTCCTGCGCGAGGTGCTGGCCTCGTTCGAGCAGCACCTGCAGGGTCTCGTAGCACATCACCACTTCGGCGCGTTCGGCCGAATAGAACGCGTTCGGCTCGCGGCATTCGGCCATCACGAACTTGATCGGCCGCGGCAGCATCAGCAGGCCGTCGATGGCCTGGATCTCGGGCAGCTGCTTCAGCAGGTCGCCGTCGTGGGCGAGCTTGTAGAACGGTTCGAGATCGGGGTTCTTCGGCTTGACGTATTCGTAGGCGAAGCGCACGCCGTCGGGCTTGTTCTCGGCGCCGGCGACCTTCTTCAGCACCACCGGCTTGAGCGCGGCCATCTCGTCCGCCATCGCCTGCTCGGCGTCGGCGCGGCCCTGCGCGCGCGCGGCGGCCAGCTCCTGCTGGCGCGGCTTCAGCGACAGCAGCGAATACAGGAAGGCGCCGCTGACCAGGCCCAGGGCCAGCGACAGCAGGATGATCAGCTTCAGCTTCATTGCGTTTCCCCGGCACGCAGGCGCGACGCCGTGCGGCGCCACGCCACGGATCGTAACGAGTCCGTGGCGCACGCGGAACAATCGCGGGGTCAGGCGGCGGGCGCCGGGCGGATCCGCAGCGCCCCGCGTGCATCGATCACGCAGGGCGCCGGATCAAGGCGGCTCAGGCGGCGCGGCCGTAGTCCAGCCGGGGCCGCGCGGCGCGCCTGGGCGCGGCTTCGATGCGGACCGCCGTGACCGGCGGTTGCAGCTGCGGCGGTGCAGGTTGCGGTGCGCTATCGGCGCGGCGACGGCCGTAACGCAGGGCGAACAGCGGTTCGCGGTAGCTGCGCGTACGCGGCTGGGCTTCGGGCAGCATCGTGCTGCTGAACAACTGGGTGGTGAACAGGTTCATTACTGCGCTCCGTGGGTTGCCGTCCTGGCGCGGGCGGTCAAGGCGCGCGCAGCTTCCGTGCTTTCGATGACGCTATGACGCTGGGAGTTTTTCGGTTGTGTGAATCCACGCGCTGCCGCGGGTTCAGGCGCAACCGCCGACGAAGCAGGCGTTGTCGTTGCCGGCGGTTGCCGGCGGCGCCGCGCCGAAGCGTTGCCGCGATGCGGCCGCGTTGCCGAGTTCGCCGACGAATTCGCCCGCGGCGGTGGCGGCGCCGTAGTGCGGCGCGGCGATCAGCACCGGCGAGGCGGGCTGGTCGTTGTCGATGAGGTACAGCAGGCCCTTGAACAGGTTCATGACGGTCTCCGGGATCAGCAAGCGGACGGTTTCAATGCGTGCCTTGCGACGGGCACGGGTACAGCGGCGTAGCGGTCGGGCGGTCCTGGCGGGCGGCGGTGCTCGCCGCGTCGACGGTGGCGGCGCGAACCTCGTCGCGGGCCAGTTCGCGGGCCAGCGGCACGTCGGCCACGGCGCCTTCCAGGAACAGCAATCCGGTCCAGATGTTCATTCCCCACTCCTCGGCCGATGGCGGCCCTGCTTTGAGTGAGATGAAATCTAGGCCCTTGCCTGCCCCCGAAAAAGCGACGATTCTGCAAGCCAGCCTTGAATGGATTTCAAGATGAGCCGGCCCCCGTTGCACGCCCTGCAGGGCTTCGTGGTCGCCGCGCGCGCGGGCAACCTGTCGCGCGCGGCCGAGTCGCTGCACCTCACCGTGAGCGCGCTCAGCCACCAGATCCGCGGGCTCGAGGAACGCCTGGGCCAGCGCCTGTTCGTGCGCGTCGCGCGCGGGGTCGAACTCACCGCCGACGGGCAGAGCCTGTTCGAACGCGTGTCGCCGCACTTCGATGCGATCGAGCAGGCGTTGCAGCCGTACCGCGCGCGCCGCGACGACGTACTGACGATCACGCTGATGCCGTCGTTCGCCTCGAGCTGGCTGGTGCCGCGGCTGCCGCGCTTCCTCGCCGCGCATCCGCAGATCGAGATCAACCTGCAGTCGACGGTGAACAAGGTCGACTTCGAACGCCAGACCGACATCGATGCGGGCCTGCGTTACGGCCCGGGCGAATGGCCGGGGCTGCACGCGGTGCACCTGTTCGACGACTGGGTCGTGCCGACGGTGAGTCCGGAACTGGTCGCACGATTGGGCCGGCCGACGCTGGACACGCTCGGCGACTTCCCGTTGCTCGGCGCCCCCGGCGGGCGCTGGAGCGACTGGTTCGCGGCGTTCGGCGGCACCGCGCCGAAGCGCTTCGTCGCCAACTTCGACGATTCCGAGACGCTGCACCGCGCCGCGGTGGAAGGGCTCGGCGTCGCCCTGGGCCGACTCACGCTGACGCGGCCGCTGGTGGAGGCGGGCCTGCTGACCACGCTGTTCGAGGAGCGGCTGAAGGCGGAGTTCGCGCATTACCTGGTGTTCCCGGAACGCTCGGCACGGCACCGCGGCCTGCACGCGTTCCGCGACTGGCTGTTGCAGGAAGCGCAGCACTACAGCGCTTCGGCCGAGTGCGTGCAGGCGCGCGCGCGCGGCCGCACGGCGACCCCGGCGAAGCCACGCGCGAAGCAGCGTTCGCGCTGAGCGCGCAACACTGCGGCCACATCCTGCGATGGCCGGCGCCGCGACCGCGGCGTAGGCTGCGCGCACATCCCGACATGGAGTTCCGCATGAATCGCCTGCTGCCGTCCGTCGTTCTGCTGTCCGCCGCCCTTGCCGCGTGCACCACCACCGCGCCCCCCGCCGCGACCGACGGCGCCAGCGCACAGGCGAGCGCCACGGTGGCCGCCGACCTGCCGGCGCTGGACGCCGCGCTCGCCGGCCGCTGGCGCGACGCGAAGAACAGCGCGCGCGACGGCTACCGCCATCCGCGCGAGACGCTGGCGTTCTTCGGCGTCGGCCCCGCGCAGACGGTGGTCGAGATCACCCCCGGCGGCGGCTGGTACGCGGAAGTGCTCGCGCCGTACCTGCGCGCGCGCGGCCACTACGTCGCCGCGGTGTGGGACGACGCGATCCCGGGCCAGCCCGGCTATCGCTACGGCCTCAACAAGGCGCTGCGGGCGAAGTTCGCCGCCGATCCCGCGGTGTACGGCACGCCCGACGTGCGCGTGTTCGATCCGGCCGCACCGGTGTTCGGCGCGCCCGGTTCCGCCGACGTGGTGCTGACCTTCCGCAACGCGCACAACTGGGTCGCCGACGGCAATGCCGACGCGTACTTCCAGGCGTTCTTCACCGTGCTCAAGCCGGGCGGCACGCTCGGCGTGGTCGACCACCGCGCCAAGGCGGGCACCGACCTGGCGACGATGAAGGAGTCGGGCTACCTCACCGAAGCGCTGGTGATCGAGCACGCGACCCGCGCCGGCTTCGTGCTGGAAGCGCAGAGCGGGATCAACGCCAATCCGAAGGACACCACCGAGCATCCCAATGGCGTGTGGACGCTGCCGCCGGTCAACCGCCACGACGCGGCCGACGATGCGAAGTACCAGGCGATCGGCGAAAGCGACCGGATGACCTTGCGGTTCCGCAAGCCGCGCTGACGCGGGCTTGGGGGCTGGGGACGGGGAACTGGGGGCTGGGCAGCGCCCGCTACTTCACTAGCGCCGCATACCCGACACTCTCGCTTCGCCAGCCCCTAGCCCCCAGCATCCCGCCCCCGCTCCCCATGCTGATCGCCCTCAACAAGCCCTACGGCGTGCTGTGTCAGTTCACCGATCGCAGCACGCCGCCGCGCCGCACCCTGGCCGAATTCGGCCTGCCGCCGGACGTGTATGCCGCAGGCCGGCTCGACCACGACAGCGAAGGCCTGCTGCTGCTCACCGACGACGGCGGCCTCGCCCATCGCCTGACCGACCCGAAGCACAAGCTGGCCAAGACCTACTGGGTGCAGGTCGAAGGCGACCCCGACGACGCGCAACTCGCGGCGCTGCGGCGCGGCGTCGAGCTCAACGACGGCCGCACGCGCCCGGCGCAGGCGCGGCGCATCGATGCGCCGGCGCTGTGGCCGCGCGACCCGCCGGTGCGCTTCCGCAAGTCCGTGCCCGATGCCTGGCTGGAAATCGCCATCAGCGAAGGCCGCAACCGCCAGGTGCGGCGCATGACCGCCGCGGTCGGGCTGCCGACGCTGCGACTGGTGCGGGTGGCGATCGGGCCGCACCGGCTCGACGACCTCGCCCCCGGAACATGGCGGCCGCTGTAGCCCTGCGCGCGTCCGCGTGAAACTGAGCCATTCACGTAACTGGCCAGGCACGGTCCCGCTGCCCGCCGGGTTTTGCTACTTTGACCCGCCCCAGCGCCCGCAGGGAGCCCCGGCCCACCACCGATGAGCTACGTCGCCCCAAACGGCCGCATCCTTGTCGTCGACGACCAGCCGGTCAACCTGCGCGTCGTCAGCAGCCTGCTGTCGCGGCAGGGCTACGACGTCATCGTCGCCGGCAGCGGCGACGAAGCACTGGAGCGCTACCGGGAGACCGCCCCGGACCTGGTCCTGCTCGACATGATCATGCCCGGCATGGACGGCTTCGACGTGCTCAAGGCGCTGGAAGCGCTGCCGCCGCCGGTGGCGCCGGTGGTGTTCGTGACCGCCGCGCAGGACCGCGACATGCTGCTGCGCGCCTTCGAAGCCGGCGTGGTCGACTACGTCACCAAGCCGTTCCTGCCCGAGGAGTTGCTCGCGCGCGTCAACGCGCACATCGGCCTCAAGCTCACCCGCGACCGCCTCGAACGCGTCGCCCGCGAGCGCGAGGAACTGGTGAACCTGGTCGCCCACGACCTCAAGAACCCGCTCAGCAGCGTGCTGTTCGCCAGCGACCTGCTGCGCGCCGAGGGCTGCCGGCCCGAGCGCGTGCCGCATTACCTCGCGGTGATCCACGAAAGCGCGCAGGACGCGCTGGGCTACATCCGCGAATACCTGGAAACCAGCATGGGCGCGGCCACCGCGCGCCCCGACCTGCAGGCGGGCCTGGCCGACACGCTGGACTGGCTGCTGCGCCGCTACGGCATGCAGCTGGAAGCGCGGGGCATCCGCGTGGTCGTCACGCCGCCACCGGCGGAGGCGCGCGTGCGCATCGACGAGCGCGTGCTGCGCCAGGTCGCCGAGAACCTGGTCTCCAACGCGCTGAAGTACGCGCCCGACAGCGAACTCACCCTGGCCGTGCGCAGCGGTGCACCGGGCTACTGGCAGCTGCTCGTCGCCGATCGCGGCCCGGGCATCCCGGCGCACCAGCAGCGCCTGCTGTTCAAGCCGTTCACCCGGTTGCAGGACCGCGACGATGGCATCTCCAACGGCCTGGGCCTGTCGCTGGCCAAGCAGATCATCGCCGGTGCCGGCGGCCAGCTCTGGTACGAGGAGCGCGAAGGCGGTGGCGCGCTGTTCGTGATCGAGCTGCCCGAAGCAACGGTCGCGCCCGCCACCGGCCACGCAGTCCCGACGCCGACGGCGCCGTAACGGCGACGGCGCGGCGGCTCAGTCCGCGGAGGCCGCCGGTGCGCGCACCCGGGTGGCGCGCGGGCGCCGCGTGCCGTTGCCGCGCTTGGCCTCGATGCGGCGCGCGCTGCCTTCGATCGGTTCGTGCTCGCCCTCGCCCGCTTCGACGCGTCGGGCGCGACGGCGCGCCGCGTACCAGAGCAGCCCGACGCCGGCGACCGCGGCGGCGATCATCACCGGATTGCGCCGTGCGAACTTGCCCGCGACCTTCGCCCCGCTCTTGAGCACGCCGAGCTTGGCGCCGGCCTCCAGCAGCTGCCCGGCCCTGGGCAGGGCGTGGCGCACGTTGTCGCCGACCGCACCGGCCAGTTCCAACGCGCGTTCCGAAATCGCTTCGATCCTGTTCATGCGGGCCCTCGTTGCTCAACGCTGGCGGCCAGTCTCCGCTGCGCTTCGTTGACTCGGCGTGAGCGGTTGCCGCGGACGCGGCCAGCACCGATCATCGACGTTCATCCTTCACCCAGCGGTCGCCATGATTCGCCTCCTGTCCCAAGTCCTCAACAACGCGGAACTGCAGGCGGTGCGCGAATGGTTGCCGCAGATCGCGTTCGGCGACGGCCGCATCACCAACCAGGCCTCGGGCGTGAAGCACAACCTGCAGGCGCCGCAGGAGGATCCGGTCAACGCGCGCATCGCCCAGCTCGCGCGCGACGCGCTGGCGCGGCACCCGGACCTGCGCACCTACGCGATGCCGCGCACCATGGCGCGCACCACCGTCGTGCGCTACGAACCGGGCATGACCTACGGCTGGCATGTCGACGAAGCGCTGTTCCCGTCGACGCCGCCGATGCGCAGCGACCTGTCGTGCACGATCTTCCTCAGCGACCCGGCCGACTACGACGGCGGCGAGCTGACCATCCAGCTCGGCGCGCAGGAACTGTCCTACAAGCTCAAGGCCGGCGACGCGATCCTGTATCCGTCGACGACCATCCACCAGGTCGCGCCGGTGACCCGCGGCGTACGCGTGGCGGCGATCACCTGGCTGCACAGCTGGATCGCCGACACCAACCAGCGCGAACTGCTGGTGCAGCTCGACGAGGCCCGCAGCATCGCCGCGCGCGGCGCAGCGCCGGGCGATCCGCGCCTGCAGGTACTGCTCGAATCGCTGAAGACCAACCTGTTCCGGATGTGGGCCGATACCTGAGCCGGCTCAGGCCAGCGCCTGCAACTGCGGGTGCCGCTGCAGCCGCGCGTCCACCCAGGCCACGCCTTCGCTGATGCCGTCGGCGTGGCGCTGCATCGCCAGCGCGAGGTCGTGGGCGCGGTCGTCGCGGCCGTAGCCGTGGTCCTGCGCCTTGGCGTAGCGGCCCCACGCCGGCGCCTGCAGCGCCGCAGCCACGCCGGCCGGATCGAGCGACAAATGCGCGGCGATCGCCTGCAGCACCGCCTGCGGGTGCGCCAGCAGGTGCTCGAAATCGACGCGCAGGAAGTGCTGCGGGTGCGCCTGCGCCAGGGCGGCGAAGCGCACGCGTTCGGCCAGCCAGCCCATCGCGCACTGCTGCGGCAGCGACAGCGCGTGCAACATCACGTCGTCACCGTAGCCGTGCGCGTGCAGGTCGCGCAGGCGTTCGCCGGCCGCGACCGCGGCATCGCGCACCGAATCGGCGGACTTGAGCAGCGTCGCCAGGTACGGCCGCAACGGCATGTCCAGCAGCAACGCGCGCAGCGCCGGCTGTTGCGCCAGCAGCGGTGCGATCAGGCCGTTGCAGCCGCTGGTGGCCTTGATCACGGTGCGGGTGGCGCCCGCCAGCGGTCGCGACCAGGCCCGCCACAACTGCTGCAGCAACGCGTCGGTTTCCGGCGGCGCTAAGCGCGAATCGACTTCCTCGCGGTGCGGCCACGCCTCCGCCAGCGTGCGCAGCGGCAGCGGTTCGCGCAGCGATTGCACGCCCGGCCAGGCTTCGAGCAGGCGGCTGAGCAGGGTCGAACCGCAGTGGCCGATGTGGAAGATCGCGGCGGCCGGTGGCGCCGGTTCCAGCGTGGCATCGCGCAATGTCGCCAGCGGCAACCAGCCGCCTTCGGCGTCCGGCTTCAGTGCGCGCTCGTCGAGGAACGCGGCCTCGCGGCGCTGCACGGCGTCCATGCGCAGCAGCAGCACGCGACGCGTCACCGGATCGAGCTTGAAGGGCAGGAAGTGCGGATCGGCGAGCGGCGTCATTCCCGCAGTTTATGGTGGCGCCGCCATCATGTGTGGCCGCGAGAATGGCCCACCGCCGCCGCGGATGATGACGCCTCAGGTGCCGCGCGGCTTGGCGCGGTGCGTCGCAGTGGCGTTCCAGGGGTCGTCGGGCCGCGCCGCCACGACAACGGGCAATTGAGAATGACCCACCGCCGCCGCGGGTGATGAAGCCTCAGGTCCCGCGCGGCTTGGCGCGGTGCGTCGCGGTGGCGTTCCAGGGGTCGTCGGGCCACGGGTGGCGCGGATACCGCCCCTTCATCTCCTTCTTCACTTCCGGATAGGTGCGGTCCCAGAAGCTGCGCAGGTCGCGGGTGATCTGCAGCGGCTTGCCGCCCGGCGAGAGCAGGTGCAGGGTCAGCGGCACGCGGCCGTCGGCGATGCGCGGGGTGTCGGCGAGGCCGAACAGCTCCTGCAGCTTCACCGCCAGCACCGGCGCATCGGGTGCGCCTGCGCCGTCGTTCGCCGTCGCATCGAAGCCGTACTCGATGCGTCGCTCCATACCCGAGGGCACGACGATCCGCGTCGGCGCGAGCGCGTCGACCTTCTGCCGCGTCGCCCAGTCGAGCGACGACTTCAGGGCGTCGCCCAGCGCCTGTTCGTCGAGCGCGTCCAGCCGGGTCTTGCCGCTCAACGCCGGCTTGAGCCAGCGGTCGAGCGATGCGAGCAGCGCGGCGTCGGACAGGTCCGGCAGCGCGTCGGCGAGTTCCGGCACCCACGCGCGCAGGCAGCGCACGCGCGCGCGCCATTGCGCCAGCGCTTCGGTCCACGGCAGCGCCGCCAGGCCGAGCTGGCGCACCGCATCGACCAGCGCATCGGCGTAGCGCGCGGCATCCGGTTTCGCCAGTGGCTTGCTCTCCAGCACGATGCGGTCGAAGCGGGTTTCGCGCACTGCCGCTATTCCGCGCGTGTTCGCGTCCCACACCACCCGGTCCTCGCGGGTGTAACGCTGCGGGAAGTCGCGTTGCAGCCGCGCCTCGTCCAGCGGCGCGGCGCGCAGGATGCGGGCGTCGCGCGCTTCGTCGCGCAGTTCGCTGATGACGATCCAGGGTTCGCCGTACAGCGCGCTGTCGTCGAACAACTTGGCGCTGCGGCCGTTGGCGAGCTGGTAGCGGTACGGATCGCCCGGGTGCTGGCGCGCGATGCGATCGGGATACGCATGCAGCAGCACGTCGCCGATCACGTGCGCCGGCAGGTGCGACGGCGGCGGCGCATCGCTGCGCAGGCGGCGGCGCCACTGCCTGGCCGCCTGGTCGAGCGCGGCCAGCGCCGAACGCGAGGCATCGGCACCGACGCGGCCCGCGCGGAACGCCGCCAGCGCCTGCCAGCGTTCGGCCAGTGCGTCCGAACGTGAACGCAACGGATCACGCGCCTCGATCAGCGCGGCCAGGTCGCAGGCCAGCGCGCGTTCGTCGGTGTCGTCGGGCGCCAGCAGCATCGCCGCCAACCGCGGGTGCGTGCCGAGCGCGAGCATGCGCTTGCCCAGCGGCGTGATCGTCGCGCCGTCGAGCGCGCCCAGGCGTTGCAGCAGTTCGCGCGCAGCGGCGAGCGCGCCGGTCGGCGGTGCATCGACGAAGCGCAGGTTGGCATCGCCCCACGCGGCCAGTTCCAGCGCGAGGCCGGCGAGTTCGACCTGCGCGATCTCCGGGCGCCGCTGCGGGTCCAGCCGCTGCGATTCCGGCCACAGCCGGTAGGCGAACCCCTCGGCAACGCGACCGGCGCGGCCGGCGCGCTGGTCGGCCGAGGCCTGCGCGATGGCCACCACGTCGAGGCGGGCGAAACCGCTGTTGGGGTCGTAGCGCGGTTCGCGCGCGAGGCCGCTGTCGATCACCACGCGCACGCCGGGCAGGGTGACGCTGGATTCGGCGACATTGGTGGCGAGCACGACGCGGCGGTGGCCATCGGGATCCGGTTGCAGCACGCGCGACTGCTGCTCGACCGGCAGTTCGCCGTGCAGCTGCAGCACGTCGATCGCCTGGCCGGCCGGCAGCGCATTCGCCAGGGCGGCGTCGGTGCGCGCGATCTCGCGCTGGCCGGGCAGGAACACCAGCACGTCGCCCGGATGCTGCGCGAGCGCGTGCTCGACCGCACGGCGCGCCTGTTGTTCGATCGCTTCCTCGCGCTTGCCGGGAAAGTGCGCGACGCTCACCGGATAGCTGCGGCCGGCGCTGCTCAGGCGCGGTGCGTCGAGGAAAGTCGCCAGGCGTTCGCCGTCGAGCGTCGCCGACATCACCACGATGCGCAGATCCTCGCGCAGCGAGGCCTGCACGTCGAGCGCGAGCGCCAGGCCGAGGTCGGCGGCGAGGTGGCGTTCGTGGAATTCGTCGAACAGCAACGCACCGACGTCTTCCAGCATCGGGTCGTCCTGCAGCATGCGGGTGAGGATGCCCTCGGTGACGACCTCGATCCGGGTCGCCGCGGACACCTTGTTCTCGAAGCGGATGCGGTAACCGACGCTGCCGCCGACCGCTTCGCCGCGTTGCTGCGCCATGAAGTTGGCCGCGGCGCGCGCGGCGACGCGGCGCGGTTCCAGCATCACGATCTTCCGGCCGCCCAGCCACGGCGCGGCGAGCAGCGCCGGCGGCACCTGGGTGGTCTTGCCGGCGCCCGGCGGCGCTTCCAGCACCAGGCGCGGGTGGGTGGCCAGCGATGCGAGGATGCGCGGCAGCAGTTCGTCGATGGGGAAGGCGGGGCGGTTCACGCGCGGAAGGATACGTGCGTTCAGTCCTTTCTCCCCGCACGGCGGGGAGAAGGTGCCCAGCGGGCGGATGAGGGGCACCGGCGAAGCCGGCGCAATGCACGCCCCTCACCCTGCTTCGCTGCGCGAAGCGGTCCCTCTCCCCGCTTTGCGGAGCGAGGGATTTACAGTCGCTACAATTCGCCGATGCAACTGATCGACATCGGCGCCAACCTCACCCACGACTCCTTCGACCCCGACCGCGGCGCGGTGCTGCAGCGCGCACGCGACGCGGGCGTGGTGCAGATGGTGGTGACCGGCGCCAGCCGCGAGCATTCACCGCTGGCGCTGAAGCTGGCCAAGCAGCACCCGGGCGAACTGTTCGCCACCGCCGGCGTGCACCCGCACCACGCCAGCGAATACACCGCCGAGTGCGACGCGGAGATGCGCGCGCTGCACGCGCACAGCGAAGTGGTCGCGGTCGGCGAATGCGGGCTGGATTACTTCCGCGACTTCTCGCCGCGGCCGGCGCAGCGGCGCGCGTTCGAGCTGCAGCTACAGATCGCCGCGGAGACGAAGAAGCCGCTGTTCCTGCACCAGCGCGACGCGCACGCCGACTTCATGGCGATGATGAAGAACTTCGATGGCCGCCTCGGCGCGGCGGTGGTGCACTGCTTCACCGGCACGCGCGCGGAGCTGTTCGACTACCTCGACCAGGATTGGCACGTCGGCATCACCGGCTGGCTGTGCGACGAACGCCGCGGCCAGCACCTGCGCGAACTGGTGAAGCACATCCCCGCCCACCGGCTGATGATCGAAACCGATGCGCCCTACCTGCTGCCGCGCACGGTGAAGCCGGCGCCGTCGCACCGGCGCAACGAGCCGCTGTACCTCGCACACATCGTCGAGGAGCTGGCGCGCGATCGCGGCGAGGACGTGGCGACCACGGCGGCGGCGACCACGGCCACGGCGCGGGCGTTCTTCCGCCTGCCCACGCCGTAACGGCCGGCGCTCAACGCCGCGGCTCGGCCATCGCGACCAGTTCGGTGGCGGCGGCGGTGGCCTGCAGCACGACGCGGACCTGTTCGATGCCGTCCTTCTGGCAGGCACGGCCGATCTCGCCCATCAGGCGCTGGCGGGTCGCATAGACCTGGCTGAAGTTGTGCTGCCCGGTCCATTCCCCGACCTCGCGCTGGCTCGGCAGGGCGCGCTCCTCGCAATCGGCGACGTAGAGCACCGCCTGGGCCTGCACCGGCGGCAGCGAGGGCATCGGCTTCTGCGCGGCGACGGGCGCGGCGACAGCGGCGAGCAGCATGGCGGCGAGGACGTTGCGGGTGGAACGGATGCGGCTGTTCATGGCGATCTCCTTGGTCGATCTCCTTGGGTGCCTCAACGACCGGCGAGGGCCACCGCGTCCGGCGCGGCGGAGAACCGTACCTGCACGTGGGTATAGCCCTCGCGGCAGACGGCGCGGCCTTCGCGGCGTACCTGTTCGCGCAGGCGCAACGACGTGGCCGCGTCGGCGTGGGTGTAACGCTGGATCTGGTGCGGCTGCGGCCAGAACGGCTGCGCGCAGCTGACCCGCAGCTCGGGCACGGGGGCGGCGGCGGTGACCGGGTCCAGGGTGGACGCCGGGCCGGATGCCAGCGCGGCCAGCGGCAGCACGGCGAGTGCGTACAGGACGAGGGACAGGCGACGGTTCATGGCGGTTCTCCGGGCTGGTGCGCCAGACGCGACGACGACGGACTCATTTGCTGGGTTCGGCAAGCGGTGCCGGCGATTACACCGCGCGTCACCGTGGCGCAGAAACGCAAACGGCCCGCGGATGCGGGCCGTTTGCGTCGATCACGCCTGCCGTGTCAGCTGCGCAGGCCGACACCGCGCTTGAGCAGCCACAGCGCCAGCGCGCTCAGGCCGACGATGAAGGCGAGCATCAGCGCGTACGCGGTCCACATCGACACGTCGCTGATCCCGAGCAGGCCGTAGCGGAACGCGTTGACCATGTAGAACACCGGGTTCAGGTGCGTGGCGGCCTCGGCCCAGCCCGGCAACAGCTTCACCGAATAGAACACGCCGCCAAGATAGGTCAGGGGCGTGAGGATGAAGGTCGGCACGATCGCGATGTCGTCGAACTTCTTCGCGTACACCGCGTTGACGAAGCCGGCCAGCGAGAAGATCGTCGCGCCCAGCAGCACCGTGGTGAAGGTGACCAGCGGGTGCGGCATGCTCACCCGGGTGAACAGCATCGAGATCGCCAGCACGATCACGCCGACCAGCAGCCCGCGCAGCACCGCGCCGGTGACGTAGCCGGCCAGGATCACCCAGTTCGGCATCGGGCTGACCAGCAGTTCCTCGACGTGGCGGCCGAACTTGGCACCGAAGAAACTCGAGGAGATGTTGCCGTAGCTGTTCTGGATCACGCTCATCATCACCAGGCCGGGGACGATGAAGTCCATGTAGCGGATCCCGTCCATGTCACCGACCTGGCGGCCGATCAGGCCGCCGAAGATCATGAAGTACAGGGTCATGGTGATCGCCGGCGGCACCAGGGTCTGGCCCCAGATGCGCAGGATGCGGGTCACTTCGCGGCGGACGATGGTGCCGTAGGCGGTGAGGTGGCGCTGGCGGGCGGTGGGTTCGACGACGGCGTTCATACCGATTCCTCCGGCGGCACCTGCACGCCGTTGCTCTGCGTGCCCTCGCTGGTCAGGCGCACGAACAGCTCCTCCAGGCGGTTGCTCTTGGTGCGCATCGAGCGCACGCGGATGCCGGCGTCGCCGAGCGCGGCGAACACGCGGTTGAGGTCCATCGCACGCGGCATCTCCACGTCCAGCGTGTGGTCATCGCTGGCCTGCATCGTGGTGCCGGCAATGGCCGGCAGCGTCGCCGGCAGCGTGCCGTCGATGTCGAACAGGAAGCCTTCGACGTCGAGCTTGGCCAGCAGCGCCTTCATCGGGCCCTGCTCGACGATGCGGCCCTTGTCGATGATCGCGAGATTCCGGCAGAGGCTCTCGGCCTCTTCCAGGTAATGCGTGGTCAGGATGATCGTGGTGCCCGCCGCGTTGATTTCCTTCAGCGTCTTCCACATGCCGCGGCGGATCTCGATGTCGACGCCGGCGGTGGGTTCGTCGAGGATCAGCAGCTTCGGCCGCGTCATCATCGCGCGCGCGATCATCAACCGGCGCTTCATGCCGCCCGAGAGCGTGCGGCTCATCATCTGCGCCTTCTCCCACAGGTGGGCGCGGCGCAGTTCCTCTTCGGCGCGCTGCAGCGCGACCTCGCGCGGCACGCCGAAGAAGCCGGCGTAGTTGACCAGGATGTCGAGCGGCTTCTCGAACATGTTGAAGTTGAGTTCCTGCGGCACCAGGCCGATCAGGCGCATGGCCTGGTCGCGGTGCTGCAGCAGGTCGGTGCCGAAGATCGAGACCGAACCGGAGGTGAGGTTCACCAGCGAGCTGACGATGCCGATCAGGGTCGACTTGCCGGCGCCGTTGGGGCCGAGCAGGGCGAAGAAGTCGCCTTCGCGCACGTCGAGCGAGACGCCCTTGAGCGCCTCCACCTTGTTGTCGTAGGTCTTGCGCAGGTCGCGGACCGACAGCGCCGGGGCGGCGGTGGCCGCGGGAATGGAAGTCATAAGGCCTGTTTCGTGCCCTGTACCGCGAGTCGCGCGGCGATCGGTTTGTGGGGCGAGCGCCCAGGGCGCTCGCTGCCGGTAGTATAGGCGGCCCGGTGGCGAGGCCTTCGCCACGCTGTGTTCCATTCCGTCCCGTAGAAGCAACGCCTCGTGGCCATCCAGCACTTCCCGCTCAAGCTCGTGTCGCGCCGCATGCTGGCGCCCACCGTCGGTCACTACACCTTCGTGCGCGGCGACGGCGCGCCGTTGGATTTCATCCCGGGCCAGTTCATCCAGGTGCACTTCCACTACGCCGACGGCACCGCGACCAAGCGTTCGTATTCGCTGGCAACGATCCACGACCATGCGCTGGCGCCCGGTGAAGGCGTGGAGATCGCGGTGAGCTACGTGACCGGCGGCGCGGCGACGGCGCTGTTCGAGGGCCTGCAGGAAGGCGAGAGCGTCGACGCCAGCGGTCCGTTCGGGCGCTTCTGCCTGATGCCCGCCGACAGCAACCGGCGCTACCTGCTGATCGGCACCGGCACCGGCGTCACCCCGTACCGCTCGATGCTGCCGCAGCTGGAAACGCTGATCCGCGAACGCGGCGTGCAGGTGGTGCTGCTGTTCGGCGCGCGCAATCCCGGCGAACTGCTGTACGGCGACGAATTCCGCGCCTTCGCCGACAAGCACCCCGAGCACTTCCGCTTCGTGCCGTGCCTGTCGCGCGAACTGCCCGCCGCCGGTTCGGCGCAGGCGCATGCCGACGTGCGCCAGGGCTACGTGCAGCAGTTCCTCGCCGAATTCGCCCCGGACGCGACGCACGACATCGCCTACCTGTGCGGCAACCCGAACATGGTCGATGCCTGCTTCGAAGCGCTGAAGGGCTACGGCCTGCCGGTGCCGCAGATCCGCCGCGAGAAGTACGTCAGCAGCAAGTAAGCCGGCCGCCGCCGCCGGCCACCGGCCCTGTCAAGGACACTTGACACACCCTCGCACCGCCGCGTACCGTCTGTAAAGGAAGCTTTACAGGACGTACGCCGCATGCCCGCAGTCCCTACCCGGATCGATGCCTGCCACCCGCCGCTGCGGCCGGACGCGGCTGGCCAGCCACCGGCCGGAGGGCGGTTCGCGTGAAGTGGATGGCGAACTCCTGGCAGGACCTGAGCCCCGCCTTGCGGCGCTACTACCGCGCCTCGGTGCTGCCGAGCGTGGCGTTCCTGGTCCTGGCCCTCGCCCACGAGTGGCTCTCGCGGCAAGCCGAGGTGGGCGTGCCGCTGCGCGCCGCCTTCGCCCTGGCGCCGGTGCTGGCGCTGGCGTGGCTGTTCGCCGCCTACCTGCACTTCCTGCACGACTGCGACGAGCTGGAGCGGCGCATCGAACTGGGCGCGCTGGCCTGGGCCGCCGGCATCGCCGTGCACGCGGTGCTGGCCGTCCTGCTGCTGCTCGATGCCGGCGTGGTCGCCTGGCGCGCCAAGCACGTGGCGGCGCTCCTCGCCCTGGTGCTGGTCGGCAGCTACGCGCTGGTCCGCGCCTGGCTGCACCGGCGCTACGCATGAACAACCGCCTGCGCGAGCTGCGCGAGCAGCAGGGCTGGTCGCAGGGCGAGCTGGCCGAGCGGCTCGAGGTCTCGCGGCAGACCATCAACGCGCTGGAAACCGGCAAGTACGACCCGAGCCTGCCGCTGGCGTTCCGCATCGCGCGGCTGTTCGCCCAGCCGATCGAATCCGTGTTCCTACCCGACGAGGCCTGAGCGCTTCGTCTTCTCCACACCAACCTGCATCCTGCACAAGGGGAAACCGCACGATGTCCCGCAAGCTCCGCATCGCCCTCGCCGCCGCCGTGGCGCTGGGTCTCATCGGCTACCGGCAATGGCAGGCCCAGGACGACAGCCAGGCGGCCACGCCGCGCACCGCGCAACCGGGCGACGCGTCCAAGCGCGGCGACTCCAAGGCCAGCGCCGCCACGCCCGTGCGCACGTTCGGCCGTATCGACTTCAAGCCCTGCGTGCTCACCGGCGAGCAGGGACTGCCGCCGGTGGAGGCGCAATGCGCGACGTTCCCGGTGCCGGAGGATCGCGCCCATCCGCAGGCGCGCACGATCGCGCTCAACATCGCCTGGCTGCCCGCCGACGCCAAGGGCGGCGGCGCCCCGGACCCGGTGTTCTTCCTCGCCGGCGGTCCCGGCCAGGCCGCGACCGCCTACGCCGCGCAGATCGACCAGGCCTTGAACGAGGTGCGCAAGCAGCGCGACATCGTGCTGGTCGACCAGCGCGGCACCGGCAAGTCCAACCCGCTCGACTGCCGCGACGCCAAGGGCGATGCGCTCAAGTTCGACGAAACCGCGGAGCTCGACGAAGCGGTGCTGTCGGCCTACGTCGGCCAGTGCCTGCAGTCGCTGCAGGGCCGCGCCGATCCGCGCTTCTACACCACGGGTGACGCGATCGCCGACCTCGACGCGGTGCGCGCCGCGCTCGGCGCCGAGAAGGTCAACGTCATGGGCGGCTCCTACGGCACCCGCGTCGCCCAGCAATACGCGATGCACTACCCGACGCACACGCGCAGTGTCGTGCTCGACGGCGTCGCACCCAACCGCGTGGTGGTCGGCGGCGAATTCGCGCAGCAGCTGCAGCAGGCCCTGCACCGGCAGGATGCGCTGTGCGCCAAGCTGCCGGCCTGCAAGGCGCGTTACGCCGGCACCGGTGACCTGGTCGCGCGCCTGGGCGCGCTGAAGGCGAAGCTCGCGGCCGCGCCGGTGCGGGTCAGCTACCGCGATCCCGACACCAACGAACCGCGCCAGGACACGCTCACCGCCGACACGCTGATGGGCCTCACCCACGGCGTCTCCTACGTGCCGCAGCTGTCCTCGCTGCTGCCGCTGATCGTCAGCGAGGCCGAACAGGGCCGCTACGAGCCGCTGATGTCGATCGCGCGCTTCTGGAGCAACCAGGTCGGCGACATGCTCAACCGCGGCATGCAGTGGTCGGTGGTCTGCGCCGAGGATGCGCCGCGCTACCAACCCGATCCGCGCGATGCCGACACGGTGCTCGGTCCCGACATGGCGCGCATGTTCTTCTTTGCCTGCAAGCAGTGGCCGCGCGGTCGCATGGCGGCCGACTTCACCACGCCGTTCACGACCGAGCTGCCGGTGCTGATCACCTCCGGCGAACTCGATCCGGTCACCCCGCCGTCCTACGGCGAGGAAGTCGTGAAGCACCTCGGCAACGGTCGCCACCTGGTGTTGCGAGGCCAGGGCCACGGCGCGATGAGCCTGGGCTGCATGCCCAAGCTGCTCGGCCGCTTCTTCGAGACCGCCGATGCCAAGGCGCTCGATGCGAAGTGCCTGGACAGCCTCAATTACGTGCCGCCGTTCACCTCGTTCAACGGTTGGGAACCGTGAGCACCTTCAAGGGACGCAACAGATGATCAACGCAACCGATCTGCACAAGAGTTTCAAGACCCGCACCGGCGTGGTGAAGGCCGTGGACGGCGTCAGCTTCGCCGCGCGCGACGGCGAGATCACCGGCCTGCTGGGCCCCAACGGCGCCGGCAAGACCACCACCCTGCGCATGCTCTACACGCTGATGCAGCCCGAAGGCGGCAGCATCACCGTCGACGGCATGGACGCGGCGCGCGAACCCGAAGCGGTGCGCCGCGCCCTGGGCGTGCTTCCCGATGCGCGCGGCGTGTACAAGCGCCTCACCGCGCGCGAGAACATCGCCTACTTCGGCGAGCTGCACGGCATGTCGGCCGCCGACATCGCGCGCCGCACCGACGTGCTGTCGAAGGCGCTGGACATGGGCGACATCCTCGACCGCCAGACCGAAGGCTTCTCGCAGGGCCAGCGCACCAAGACCGCGATCGCGCGCGCCCTGGTGCACGATCCCCGGAACGTGATCCTCGACGAACCGACCAACGGCCTCGACGTGATGACCACGCGCGCGATGCGCGGCTTCCTGCAGCAACTCAAGGCGGAAGGCCGTTGCGTGATCTTCTCCAGCCACATCATGCAGGAGGTCGCGGCGCTGTGTGACCGCATCGTGATCATCGCCAAGGGCCAGGTCGTCGCCGCCGGCACCGCCGACGAGCTGCGGGCGAAGTTCGGTGAATCCAACCTGGAAGACGCCTTCGTCAAGGCCATCGGCTCGGAGGAGGGCCTGCACGCATGAGCACGATCGCTGCCAAGACCGGCGTCATGCCGAAGCGCGGCCACATGGCCACGATGCTGGCGGTGATGCGCAAGGAACTGCGCGACATCTCCCGCGACCGCCGCACGCTGATGCTGGCGCTGCTGCTCGGCCCGCTGCTGTATCCGGTGCTGATGCTCGGCATCGGCAAGATGGCCGAGACTCGTGCGCGCACCGAGCTCGACAAGGTGCTCGAGGTGCCGGTGGTCGGCGCCGAGCGCGCGCCGAACCTCGTCGCCTTCCTCGCCACGCGCGGGATCAAGGCGATCGCGCCGCCGGCGGACCTCGACGCGGCGATCTCGCGCCAGGACGTCGACGTCGCGCTCAGCATCGAGGCCGACTACGCCACGCATTGGCGCGACGGCAACGCGGCGAAGATCGAGATCGTCGCCGACAGCACGCGCAAGGCCGCCGACATCCCGATGGCGCGCCTGCGCTCCGCGCTGGAGGCGTACCGCGAACAGGTCGGCATGCTGCGGCTGCTCGCGCGCGGCATCGATCCGGGCATCACCCGGCCGCTGAGCATCGGCAACCGCGACCTCGCCTCGGCCGAAGCCAAGCGCGGCGCGCTGGCCGCGGCGCTGCTGCCGTACCTGCTGATCCTGACCTCGTTCCTCGGCGGTGCGTACCTGATCATGGATGCGACCGCCGGCGAGCGCGAACGCCAGTCGCTGGAACCGCTGCTGGCCACGCCGTCGGCGCGCAGCTCGATCGTCAGCGGCAAGATCGCCGCCGCCTGCGCGATGGGCGTCGCCTCGCTGCTGCTGACGTTGCTGGCGTTCAAGCTCAGCGCGCAGTTCAGCAGCAGCGCCGGCCAGGTGATCGACGTGACCTTCATGGCGATGGGCAAGATGCTGCTGGTGCTGCTGCCGATGCTGTTCATCGGCACCTCGCTGCTCACCTACCTGTCGGCCGCGGCGAAGAGCATGAAGGAAGCACAGAGCCACATGATGTGGTTGATGCTGCTGCCGATGGTGCCGTCGATCATGCTGATGGTGAACCCGCTGAAGGAACAGCCGTGGCAGTACGCGGTGCCGTTCCTGGCGCAGAACCAGATGCTGCTGAAGGTGATCCGCGCCGAGTTCATCCCGATGCAGGTGTGGGGCATCTACCTCGCCGCCGGTTTCGGGCTGGCCGCGCTGCTGTGGTTCGCGGCGGTGCGCCGGTATCACCAGGAGCGGTTGGCGATTTCGGGGTGAGGTGGCCGGCATGAAAAACCCCGCTGCGGCGGGGTTTTTTCATCGTGCGCCGTCATGGCTGGAAGGATGGGTCAGTCCCACCACAGGAACACCGTGTTCGCCGCCTTCATTTCCGCGGCCAGCGCTTCCACGTCGCCAGTGCCTTGATCCACAACGTCCGGGCAGAAGCGGTAGACCTCTTCGGCAAACGCCTGCCAGTCGGCGGGCGGCGTTACCAGTTCCACTTCCAGCCAGTCCGTCCCCGCGCCCACCAGCTTCAAGCCGTATCGCGCGTCCCACGCCCGATAGCGTTCCATGATCCGGTCGTGATCGAGGTCGTAGTTGATGCCGTCGGTCCGCACCGTCGCCAGGTAGCCGTAGTCGTCGCCTTTCACCACGGCGAGGCGGTCGGCACCGTTGCCGAAGCGGTCGTCGCGCAGGTAGGCGCGGTACGGCGAGCCGGCCAGTTCCTTGCGGAGACGCTGCAAAGCCTTGCGTCCTTGGCCAGGGTCCGTGACGACCACGAGGCCGTCGGAGGGTGCTTCGTCGTGGTCGGGCGTCATCGCCAGCAGCCGTTCCAGTGAGCGTCCCTGTGCTCGCGCTCTCGCGGCGATTTCGCTGTCGATGTGTGCTTCCGTTGCCAGCTTCATTTCCTCTGGCGACAGCCCGGTCTTGGCAGCCGCGCAACCGGCGAGGACGAACAGTAGGGAAACGGCAAGTATCCGACGCATGCGGGATCCGACGCAGGTTGATTGGCTGGTTTTCGATTAGGCCGATGCAGAACGTAACAAGCCCGGCCGAAGCCGGGCTTGTTGCATCAGGTCAGCCCCGGCCCGGCGCAGCGCGCCGGGCGTTCGCGAGCGCAGCCACCGCCGATAGGGCGGCGGCTAACGGCGCTCGCTCACCCCTGTGGGTTGAAGCTGATCTCGCGACGCGTGGTGACCGGCGAAGCCACCGGCTGGAAGCGCCACTTGCGCACGGCGTTGACGGCTTCGCGGTCGAACACGCGGGCCGGGTTGGAACGCACGACGCGTGCGGCGGTGACGGTGCCGTCGGTGCCGACGGTGTACTCGACCAGGACCGAACCGGATTGGCCGGCTCGCAAGGCTTCGGCCGGGAACTTCGGCGCCGGCATCGAGATCGGGCGCAGGTCCGAGGCGGCCGGCGCGGCCGACGCAGCGCTGGCGTTGCGCTGTTCGGCGGCGCGGCGGTCGGCCACGGCCTTGTCCGCAGCGGCCTTGTCGGCGGCCGCCTTGTCGGCAGCGGCCTTGTCGGCGGCGGCCCGGTCGGCAGCGGCCTTGTCATTGGCCTGCTGGGTGGCGGCGAGCTTCTTCGCGGCGTCGTCCTGCTGCTTCTTCTGGTCGGCCAGGCGCTTGTCTTCGATTTCCTTCTGGCGCTTGGCTTCTTCCTCGGCGGTCAGGGCCTGGGCGCGCTGGGCGGCGGTGGCTTCCTGCGCGGCGATGCTCGCCTTCAGGCGGGCCAGCGCCGGGTGCTGGGCATCGGCCTTCTCGAGCAGTGCGGACAGGCGCTTGGCTTCGCTGAAGTCGTCGCGGTTCACGCTCTGCTCGATGGCGATGACGGTCATCGGCAGCAGGTCGGTCAGCGCGCTGGCGACGGCGGCGTCGCCCTGGGTCTTGTCGCGCAGGGCCAGGTAGTACTCGACGGCGTTGTCGCCGGCCGGTGCGTACAGGCGGTTCTCGGCATAGGCCTTGCTCGCCGCTTCGCGCAGCTGCTCCGGCGTCATCGCCGCGACCTGCGAGGAGACGGCGGTGGCCGGCGTCGGGGCCGGCGCGGTGGCGGCCGCGGTGGCGTCGGCGGCCGGTTCGGCCGGCTGGTCCTTGCCGCACGCGGCGAGGGCGAGGCCGAGGGTGAGCACGGCAATGAACTGAAGCGTGGCGGGCCGGCGCACGGACCGGGCCTCGGAATGGTTGGAAATCATGGTTTTGAAGGTCCCCTGGAGTGCGGCGATCGAGTGCGCACGCTGCAAGTGACACCCGCGCCGCATCCTTTGTCAAGCGTGAAACAGGTTCATGTTTGCGACGGTCGCCGACCCCGGCGAGATTTGCGACGTCGTTTCACTTTCCGATGCAAAAGCTGGAAAAAATGTGACCTAAAAGGTCATCCGCGCGGACCTGGCCGGTGATCTTGCCGAGGGCCTCGTGCGCGAAGCGCAGCGATTCCGCGGCGAGGTCGAGGGCCTCGGCGGCGAGCTGTTCGCGGGCCAGCGCGAGTTCGCCGCGCGCCTGGTTCAGGGCATCGACGTGGCGGGCCCGGGCGGTGAACGTGCCCTCGCCCGCCCCCGCTCCGCCTGCGGCCAGGGCGCGCAGGCGCGCGTGCAGGGCCTCGAGTCCGGTGCCCGCGTGCGCGGACACATGCAAATGCCCGGCCTGCGGAGCCGGCAACGACGGCAGCAGGTCGGCCTTGTTGTGGATCCACAGCTGCTGCGGCACGCCGGCGATCGCGTCGGCCACGGCGGCGCGCCCGGCGTCCACCTCGCGCGCATCGAGCACGACGATGGCAAGGTCGGCGCGCGCCAGTTCGTCGCGTGCGCGGCGCATGCCTTCGCGTTCGATCGCGTCGCCGCCCTCGCGCAGGCCGGCGGTGTCGACCAGGGTGAGCTCGACGCCGTCGATGCGCACCACTTCCTGCAGCAGGTCGCGGGTGGTGCCGGCGATGTCGGTGACGATGGCGCGCTCGCTGCCGGCGAGTGCGTTGAGCAGCGAACTCTTGCCGGCGTTGGGCGGACCGACGATCACCGCGTGCAGGCCGTCGCGCAGGCGGCGGCCGCGTTCGGCGGCGTGCAGCAGATCGTCCAGGGCCTGTGACGCGGCGGCGAAACGCGCGCGCAGCTGCGCGCCGCCCAGCGTATCGATCGGTTCGTCGGCGAAATCGATCGCCGCTTCGACGTGCACGCGGATCGCCAGCATGTCGGCGGCCAGCGCATCGACGCGGCGCGAGAACTCGCCTTCGAGCGCGCGCCGCGCCGCACGCGCGGCATTCGCGTCGGCCGCGGCGATGAGGTCGGCGACCGCTTCGGCCTGGGCGAGGTCGAGCTTGCCGTTGAGGAAGGCGCGCTCGCTGAATTCCCCTGGGCGCGCGCGGCGCGCGCCGAGTTCGACGCAGCGCTGCACGAGTTGTTCGAGCACCACCGGGCTGCCGTGCGCCTGCAGCTCGACCACGTCTTCGCCGGTGTAGCTGGCCGGGGCCTTGAAGTACAGCGCGATGCCATCGTCGATGGTCTCGCCGTGTGGCGTGGTGAAGCGGGCGTAGTGGGCGTGGCGGACCATCAATCGTCGTCCACAGATGGCTTCAGCGATTTCTCGTGCGCGCAGACCGGACAGACGCACGACGCCAACGCCACCGGCGCCGGGCCCACTGGCAATAGCGGCGATGGTTTCTTTTGCGGCCATTCGCGCTTTGGTGATCGCAGACTGTTCGGATCGCAAGAATAGCTGGTAAGGCGAAGGTGGCGGTGGTGCATTGGTTTCTCCCAGTGTTCGGGACCATGCTGAGCCGACCTTCGAAGCAAGCAACGGATGAAAAAAGCCCGCCTTACGGCGGGCTTCGTGCAGTACGGCGAGCGATGGATCAGGCCGTCGCGGGCTTGGCCGGTTCCTCGGCGTAGCGCTTGGTCATCCACCACTGCTGCAGCAGGCCGAGGCTGCCGTTGGTGATCCAGTACAGCACCAGGCCGGCGGGCATGAAGGCGAACAGCACGCCGAACACCACCGGCATCCACTGCATCATCTTCTGCTGCATCGGGTCCATGCCCGGCGCCGGCGGCGTCATCTTCTGGGTGAGGAACATCACGCCGAGGTTGATCGCCGGCAGGATGAAGTACGGATCGCGCGCGGTGAGGTCGGTGATCCAGCCGATCCACGGCGCGTGGCGCAGCTCGACCGACTCCGACAGCATCCAGTAAAGGCACAGGAACACCGGCATCTGCAGCAGGATCGGCAGGCAGCCGCCGACCGGGTTGATCTTCTCCTTCTTGTACAGCTCCATCATCGCCATCTGCATCTTCTGCTTGTCGTCGCCGTAGCGCTCCTGCAGCTGCTTGATGCGGGGCTGGAACTTGCGCATCTTCGCCATCGACTTGTACTGCGCGGCCGACAGCGGATACATCGCGGCCTTGAGCAGCACGACCAGGCCGACGATCGCCCAGCCCCAGTTGCGCAGCAGGCCGTGCAGCTTGTCGAGCACCCAGAACAGCCAGCCGGCGAGCGTGGCGGCCCAGCCGAACGAGGAGAAGTCGACCGCGCGGTCGAGGCCCTTCACCTGCTGCGCTTCGATCTGCTTGACCAGCTTGGGACCGACCCACAGGCGCGCCGAGGTTTCGGCCTGGCCACCCGGGGCGACGTTGACGCCGGGGCCGAGTTCGCGGATCAGGTACTGCGTGGTGCCGTTGGCCTGCGGCGCGGCAAGGGTGAAGGTGCTGGCGTCGTTCGCCTGCGGGATCCACGCAGCGAAGAAATGGTGCTGGAGCATGCCGATCCAGCCGCCGGTGACCGACTTGTCGAGCGAGCCGTCCTCGACGAACTTGTCGTACTTGCGCTTGTCGTAGGCGCCGTCGAACCACGCCGCGCCCTGGAAGCTGTAGCTCTCCGCGTTCATCGGGCCCTTGCTGACGAGCGCGCGCGGCACGCGGCTCAGCTGGCGGTACACGTAGCCCTGCCACGGCGCGGTGCCGGCGTTGCGCACTTCGTCGCGCACCTGCACGACGTAGCTGCCGCGCTGGAAGGTGTAGGTGCGGCGGATCGACACGCCGTTCGCGCCGTTCCACACGAACGGCACCACCAGTTCGCGCTGGCCGTCGGCGAGCTGGAAGCTGCGCGCGCCGCCTTCGGGCTGGAAGCCGGCTTCGTGGCTCGGCGCGGCACCGGCGCTGCTCACCCAGCCGCTCTGCGCGACGAAGAAGTTGTTGCCGTCGTCGGCCAGCAGGCGCACCGGCGCGCTGTTGGCGGCGGCCAGGCTCGGGTAACGCAACAGGTCGGCCTGGTGCAGCACGCCGCCGTCCATGTTCACGCGCAGCACGTCGGTGACGACCGTGACCGGCACGCCGCGTTGACGGGTGGCAGTGGAAATCGTCGTGCCGGGCGCCACCGGGGCGGCGGCGGCGGTCGGCACCGCCGGCACGTTGCCGGGCACCGTCGAGGCGATCGACATCGTCGGGGCGACGGTCGTGGCGGCCGGCGCGGCCTTCTCCTTGCCCCACTCCATCCACAGCAGGGTCGCCACCATCAGCCAGGCGAAGATCAGGAAAAGGCGGGTCTGGTTCATGGGAGCAGGCAGGCTCGGCCGACGCGAAGGGTCGACACAGTCAGGGGGAGGTGGGGTCGGGCCCGTTCGACGCAAGCCCGGCACCGGTGGCTGGCGCACTGGGCGCAAGCGCGTCCGGCGCGGGCGGCATTGTGCCGGGCGCGGGTGTCAGCGGCAACGCAACGACCGGCAGCGCGCCGAGGCGTCGCAGCAGGTCGAGGAAATGGCGTTCGAGCTGTTCGTGCGTGGCGGCGCGCGCGGTCGCTCGCGCGACGACGACGTAGTCGCCCGCGGCCAACGCGGTGCGATGGCGCCGGAACACGTCGCGCAGGCTGCGCTTGATGCGATTGCGGCCCACCGCACGCGGATCGACCTTGCGCGATACGGCCAGGCCGAGGCGTGCGGGCGTGTCGGTGGCGTGCCAATGCACGGCCAGCCGCGGCGTGGCCTGGCGGCGACCGTGCTCGAAGATGCGATCGAAATCCGCGCGCGCACGCACCCGCGCGGTGCGCGGGAAGCGGGAGGTAACCGGATTCATGCGGCCGCCGCGATGGCGTGGACGGCCGTGGGCGCGCTTGCTAGAAGCGGGTGCAGCGGCTTGCGCTTAGGCGCAAAGACGCTTGCGACCCTTGGCACGACGACGGGCAAGGATCTTGCGGCCATCGGCGGTCGCCATGCGGGCACGGAAGCCGTGGTCGCGCTTGCGCTTGAGGTTGCTGGGCTGGTAGGTGCGCTTGGTGGCCATGGTCGGCTCGGCGTAAACGACGGAAAAGACCGCGGATTCTAGCGGCGACCCGGACCCGAAGCAAGCCCACCCCTGGGCCGGGGTGTCCGCGGCCGCCAGCCCGGCGACCGATCGAACACGGTGGACAAGCGGCGGCGACCCCGTTGCAACGGGCGATTGCGCCATGTGGAACCGGTGCGGAGCCTGTGGACAAGTCCTGTTCCGCGCCCCGGTGCGGTGATAGGCTGGCCGCCTCCCGCACCCTGTCCGGCGCGATCTTCGCATCGCGCCGAGCCCCTTTTTTCGCCGCGGCCCCCGGGCCGCCGGATAGCGAGTAGTCCCACCCCGATGGAAGCCTGGCCCCGTTGCCTCGAACGCCTGGAAGCCGAATACCCGGTCGAAGACGTCCACACCTGGCTCAAGCCGCTGCAGGCCACGCGCCGCGACGACGTCACCGTGCTGTACGCGCCCAACGCCTTCGTGGTCGAACACGTGCGCGAGCGCTACCTCGCCCGCATCCGTGAACTGCTGGGCTACTTCGCCGGCAGCGACGAGGTGCAGCTGGAAATCGGCGCGCTGCCGCGCGTTTCGGCCCCGCTCACGCCGGCCGAAGCGATCCCGGTCCGCGGCGGCGCCGAACCGGCCCGCAGCGAACCCTTCGACGGCAACCTGGACGCCCACTACACCTTCGACAACTTCGTCGAAGGCCGCAGCAACCAGCTCGGCCGCGCCGCCGCGTTGCAGGCCGCTGCGCGCCCGGGCGACCGCGCGCACAACCCGCTGCTGCTGTACGGCGGCACCGGCTTGGGCAAGACCCACCTGATGTTCGCCGCCGGCAACGCCATGCGCGCGGCCAATCCGAACATGAAGGTGCTGTACCTGCGCAGCGAGCAGTTCCTCGCCTCGCTGATGAAGGCGCTGCAGGACAAGACCAACGGCATGGCGGCGTTCAAGCGCCAGTTCCAGCAGGTCGACGCGCTGCTGATCGACGACATCCAGTTCTTCGCCGGCAAGGACCGCACCCAGGAAGAGTTCTTCCACACCTTCAACGCGCTGATCGACGGCAAGCAGCAGATCATCCTGACCTGCGACCGCTTCCCGCGCGAAGTCGATGGCCTCGAGCCGCGCCTGAAGTCGCGCCTGGGCTGGGGCCTGTCGGTGGCGATCGATCCGCCCGACTTCGAGACGCGCGCGCAGATCGTGCTGGCCAAGGCACGCGAGCGCGGCGCGCACATCCCCGAGGACGTCGCGTTCCTGCTCGCGAAGAAGATGCGCAGCAACGTGCGCGACCTGGAAGGCGCGCTCAACACGCTCGCCGCGCGCGCCAACTTCACCGGCCGCACCATCACCACCGAGTTCGCGCAGGAAACCCTGCGCGACCTGTTGCGCGCACAGCAGCAGGCGATCGGCATTCCCAACATCCAGAAGGTCGTGGCCGATTACTACGGCCTGCAGATCAAGGACCTGCTCAGCAAGCGCCGCACGCGCTCGCTGGCGCGCCCGCGCCAGGTGGCGATGGCGTTGGCCAAGGAACTCACCGAGCACTCGCTGCCCGAGATCGGCGACGCCTTCGCCGGTCGCGACCACACCACCGTGCTGCACGCCTGCCGGCAGATCCGCACGCTGATGGACGCCGACGGCAAGCTGCGCGAGGACTGGGACAAGCTGATCCGCAAGCTCAGCGAGTAAGCCGCGCTCCAGGCCGGGGCCGCATGGCGGCGTCGGCAGGAAATTCCGCCATCCACCACGCCAATCACACCCAGCCCTAGTGGCCGGGCCGCGATCGAGCGCAATATTTTCGGCTGGCCCCCTGCGCAAGGCGCGCGGCCGCGGTATCGTTCACACCTGCGTCGATCTTGTGGGTAAACGCGCGTCCGTCCGTACGGGCGCGCCGTGCGCCGGTGCATGACCCTGTGGACAAACGGTGGATGGGCAGGTTGCCCACAGGCCAGTGCGGATCCACTGGGCGCAAGCTGTGGACAACCCGAGTTCCGGCCCGGCCGGTAAAAGTTGTCCACAACTTGTGCCCCGGCTCAGCGGGACTTTCCACAACACTTTTACATTTGAATTTTCCTTGTAGATCAATTGCTTGAAGTGGTTTTCCGCAGTTTTTCGCGGCTCCATCATCACCATGCTTTTGATTTATTCACTACTTTTGTTTTGGTACTGGGGAGCGGCCTCGAATGCGTTTCAGCCTGCAACGCGAAGTGTTCCTGAAGCCATTGGCGCAAGTCGTCAATGTCGTTGAGCGCCGGCAGACCCTGCCGGTCCTCGCCAACCTGCTGGTCCAGGTCACCGGCGGACAGCTCTCGCTGACCGGCACCGACCTGGAAGTCGAGATGGTCTCGCGCATCGCCGTCGACGACGCGCAGGATGGCGAGACCACGATCCCGGCGCGCAAGCTGTTCGAGATCGTCCGCGCCCTGCCCGACGGCTCCAAGGTCACCGTGTCGCAATCGGCCGAGAAGATCACCGTGCAGGCCGGCCGCTCGCGCTTCACCCTGTCGTCGCTGCCCGCCAACGATTTCCCCTCGATCGACGAGGTGGAAGCCACCGAACGCGTCCGGGTCGCCGAGGCCAGCCTGAAGGAACTGATCGAGCGCACCGCGTTCGCCATGGCCCAGCAGGACGTCCGCTACTACCTCAACGGCCTGCTGTTCGACCTGCGCGAAAGCAGCCTGCGTTGCGTGGCCACCGACGGCCACCGCCTGGCGCTGTGCGAAGCGCCGCTGGCAGCCGGTGCCAGTACCAAGCGCCAGATCATCGTGCCGCGCAAGGGCGTGACCGAGCTGCAGCGCCTGCTCGAAGGCGGCGAGCGCGAGCTGGAGCTGGAAATGGGCCGCAGCCACCTGCGGGTCAAGCGCGACGACGTCACCTTCACCAGCAAGCTCATCGACGGCCGCTTCCCGGACTACGAGGCGGTCATCCCGATCGGCGCCGACAAGGAAGTGAAGATCGACCGGGAAGTACTGCGTGCCTCGCTGCAACGCGCCGCGATCCTGTCGAACGAGAAGTACCGCGGCGTGCGCATCGAGGTCTCGCCCGGCCAGCTGAAGATCAGTGCCCACAACCCGGAACAGGAAGAAGCGCAGGAAGAAGTGGAGGCCGAGACCAAGGTCGGCGACCTCGCCGTGGGCTTCAACGTGAACTACCTGCTCGACGCCCTGACCGCCCTGCGCGACGAGACGGTGGTGATCGCCCTGCGCGATGCCAACTCCTCGGCCCTGGTGCGCGAAGCCGGCAACGAACGCTCCCGCCACGTGGTGATGCCGCTGCGGCTCTGACCGGTTCGTTATGTTTCACGTGGAACGCCCGGCTTGGCCGGGCGTTTTGCTTTCTGGCGGTCCGCGCTGGCGCGCCCGCCCCCCACGGTAGAGTTAGCCGATGCATGTCACCCGCCTGGACCTCCGCCAGCTTCGCCGTTTCGACGAGGTCACCCTTGCCCCCGGTTCCGGGCTCAACCTGATCACCGGCGACAACGGCGCCGGCAAGACCAGCGTCCTCGAGGGCCTGCACCTGATGGCCTACGGGCGCAGTTTCCGCGGCCGGGTGCGCGATGGCCTGGTGCGGGCGGGGCATCCGGCGCTCGAAGTGTTCGTGCAGTGGCAGGAGCGGGTCCCCGCCGGACCGGGCCGGGTCGATGCCGGCCGTGCGGATGCACCGGCCGCGGCCCCGCGCCTGCGCAAGGCCGGCCTGCGCCACAGCGGTCAGGGCTGGAGCGGGCGCCTGGACGGCAATGCCGTGGCCCATCTCGGCGAGCTGTGCGCGGCCTTGGCGGTGGTCAGCTTCGATCCGGGCAGCCACATCCTGGTCAGCGGTGGCGGCGAACCGCGCCGGCGCTTCCTCGACTGGGGTTTGTTCCACGTGGAACAGGACTTCCTCGGTCTGTGGCGCCGCTACTCCCGCGCCCTGCGCCAGCGCAATGCCCTGCTCAAGTCCCGTGCGTCGGGTGGACAGCTGGATGCCTGGGATCACGAACTGGCCGAAGCGGGTGAGCCGCTGACTCGGGCGCGCGAGGCCTACCTGGACGCGCTCGCGCCCCACTACACCGCCCTGCTGGCCGATCTGGTCCCCGGGGTCGGGCTGGGCTCGCTACGCTACGCCCCGGGTTGGCGCCGCGACGAGATGTCGCTGGCCGATGCCCTGTTGCTCAATCGCGACCGCGACCTGGCCAGCGGCCACACCTCCGCCGGCCCGCACCGCGCCGACTGGGCCCTGGCGTTCGCCGGCCTGCCCGGACGCGAGGCCTTGTCCCGCGGCCAAGCCAAGCTGACGGCGCTGGCGGCCCTGCTGGCCCAGGCCGAGCATTACGCGGCGCAACGGGGCGAGTGGCCAGTGGTGGCCCTGGACGACCTGGCCTCCGAGCTCGACCGCAGCCACCAGCGCCGGGTGCTCGAACGCCTCTTGGCCAGCGGCGCGCAGGTGTTCGTGACCGGCACGGAAGCGCCCCCCGCCCTGACGGGGTGGGATGCCGGTCCGATGCACGTGTTCCACGTGAAACACGGCACGGTCGAGGCCGGCGACACGGCCGGACCGGCCGTTCCCTGAGGCCCGCCCCGCAGGGCCCCGTGCCTGCCCTGCCCCGGCTATACTTCAAGCACGTATAGCTAAAGTGTATCGACGCGGTTCCCGGCCCTCCGGGCCGATCGCGTCGCCGGAGCCTGCTGCACCCCATGACGATCCCGATGCATAACGAGCACGTTGAGCACGAACCCGCGCAAGACGCGATCCCGGTCGAACCCTCCCAGACCTACGACTCCAGCAAGATCACGGTCCTCCGTGGCCTGGAAGCCGTGCGCAAGCGCCCGGGCATGTACATCGGCGACGTGCACGACGGCACCGGCCTGCACCACATGGTGTTCGAGGTCGTCGACAACTCGATCGACGAGGCCCTCGCCGGCCACGCCAACGAGGTGATCGTCACCCTGCACGACGACGGCTCCTGCTCGGTCTCGGACAACGGTCGCGGCATCCCGGTCGACATCCACAAGGAAGAAGGCGTCTCCGCGGCCGAGGTGATCCTCACCGTGCTGCACGCCGGCGGCAAGTTCGACGACAACAGCTACAAGGTTTCCGGCGGCCTGCACGGCGTCGGTGTCTCGGTGGTCAATGCGCTGTCCGAACACCTGTGGCTGGAGATCTGGCGCGACGGCGGCCACTACAAGCAGGAATACGCCCTGGGCGAGCCGATCTACCCGCTCAAGCGCCTGGAGGACTCGGGCAAGCGCGGCACCCTGCTCCGCTTCAAGCCCTCGGTCGAGATCTTCACCGACGTCGAATTCCACTACGACATCCTGGCCAAGCGCCTGCGCGAGCTGTCGTTCCTGAATTCCGGCGTCAAGATCACCCTCATCGACGAGCGCGGCGAAGGCAAGAAGGACGTCTTCCAGTACGAAGGTGGCATCCGCTCTTTCGTCGAGCACCTGGCCCAGCTCAAGACCCCGCTGCACCCGAACGTGATCGCGGTGAGCGGCGAGCAGAATGGCATCACCGTGGACGTCGCCCTGCAGTGGACCGACGCCTACCAGGAAACGATGTTCTGCTTCACTAACAACATCCCGCAGAAGGACGGCGGCACCCACCTCGCCGGCTTCCGCGCCGCGCTGACCCGCACCCTGTCGAATTACATCGAACAGAACGGCATCGCCAAGCAGGCCAAGATCAGCTTCACCGGCGACGACATGCGCGAAGGCCTGATCGCGGTGCTGTCGGTGAAGGTGCCGGACCCCTCGTTCTCGTCGCAGACCAAGGAAAAACTGGTCAGTTCCGACGTGAAGCCGGTAGTTGAAAGCACGTTCGGTGCACGTTTGGAGGAGTTCCTCCAGGAACACCCCAACGAGGCCCGCGCCATCGCCGGCAAGATCGTCGATGCGGCCCGTGCGCGCGAAGCCGCGCGCAAGGCCCGCGACCTGACTCGCCGCAAGGGCGCGCTGGATATCGCCGGCCTGCCCGGCAAGCTGGCCGACTGCCAGGAGAAGGATCCGGCCAAGTCGGAACTGTTCATCGTCGAGGGTGACTCGGCGGGTGGCTCGGCCAAGCAGGGTCGCAACCGCAAGACCCAGGCGATCCTGCCGCTCAAGGGCAAGATCCTCAACGTCGAGCGCGCCCGCTTCGACCGCATGCTGGGTTCTGCGGAAGTCGGCACGCTGATCACCGCGCTGGGCACCGGCATCGGCAAGGACGAGTACAACCCGGACAAGCTGCGCTACCACCGCATCATCCTGATGACCGACGCCGACGTCGACGGCTCGCACATCCGCACGCTGCTGCTGACGTTCTTCTACCGGCAGATGCCGGAGCTGCTCGAGCGCGGCCACATCTACATCGGCCTGCCGCCGCTGTACAAGATCAAGCAGGGCAAGAACGAGCTGTACCTGAAGGACGACGCGGCGCTCGATGCCTACCTCGCCGGCAACGCCGTCGAAGGCGCCTCGCTGGTGCCGGCCGACGGCGAACCGCCGATCACCGGCGGCGCGCTGGAGAAGCTGCTGCTCGCCTATGCGAGCGCGCGCGAAGCGATCGCGCGCAATGCGCACCGCTACGATCCCAGCGTGCTGGAAGCGCTGATCGATTTCACCCCGCTCGACGCTGCCACGCTCGCCAGCAACACCGACGAACGCCACGAACTCGACGCTCTGCAGGCGCGCCTCAACCGCACCGGCCTGGGCAAGCCGCGCTACCGCCTCGAACTGCACCACGGCCGTCAGGAGCACGCCACGGATGCGCGCCAGGCCGCCCTGCTCATGCACCGCACCCACATGGGTGTCGAACACACCCAGGTGCTGCCGATGGCCGCGTTCGAAGGCGGCGAACTGCGCGCGGTGCGCGAAGCGGCGGCGTTGCTGCACGGCTTGGTCCGCGACGGCGCGAAGATCCTGCGCGGCAACCGCGAACAGCCGGTGCACCGCTTCGCCGACGCACAGGCCTGGCTGATGGAAGAAGCCAAGAAGGGCCGGCAGATCCAGCGCTTCAAGGGCCTGGGCGAAATGAACCCCGAGCAGCTGTGGGACACCACGGTCAACCCGGACACGCGGCGCCTGCTGCAGGTGCGGATCGAGGACGCGGTCGCCGCCGACCAGATCTTCTCCACGCTGATGGGCGACGTGGTCGAACCGCGCCGCGAGTTCATCGAGGAAAACGCGCTGAAGGTCGCCAACCTCGACGTGTAAGCGCGAACGGGCAGCGGTGGTCATCCGCTGCCCTGTGCCGCCCGCACGCGCCCCTGCGCGCCGCGCGTCGGTTCGCGCAATTGACGAAGCGTTAATCCCCCGCGGACTACAAGCGATGCACCCATTCAGGAATCCGCCGATGAAGCGCCTGCTGCTCGTTGCCGCCATCACCACCCTGCTCGCCGGCTGCGCGACCACCACGTCACCGACCGGGCGCCGGCAGGTCGTGGGCGGCGTGTCCGAAGAACAGCTGGCGCAGCTGGGCGCGCAGGCCTTCGCCGAAACCAAGGCGAAGACGCCGCAGAGCACCGACGCGCGCCAGTCCGCCTACGTGCGCTGCGTGGTGCAGCGCGTGGTCGCGCAGCTGCCGCCGGACTGGCAGAACATCGGCTGGGAAACCGCGGTGTTCGTCGACAACTCGCCGAACGCATTCGCCCTGCCCGGCGGCAAGGTCGGCGTCAACACCGGCATCTTCACCGTCGCCAAGAACCAGGACCAGCTCGCGACGGTGATCGCGCACGAGGTTGGCCACGTGTATTCGCACCACCACAACGAACGCATCACCAAGCAGATGGGCACGCAGGGCTTGCTGCAGGTGGCCGGCGCACTCGCCGGCGCGCGCTACGGCCAGGGCGTGGGCAATGCCGTCGTGCAGGGCGGCGGCATCGCGGCGCAGGCCGGCTTCCTGCTGCCGAATTCGCGCGAACAGGAATCCGAAGCGGACGTGGTCGGCCAGCAGCTGATGGCGCGCGCCGGCTTCGACCCGCGCCAGGCGGTGAACCTGTGGCAGAACATGATCGCGGCCAGCGGCGGCCGTTCGCCGGAGTGGCTGTCGACCCACCCCAATCCGGAAACCCGCATCCGCGAACTCAACAGCCGCGCGGCCAGCCTGGTGCCGGTATTCGAACAGGCGCGCGCCAGCGGCCATACGCCCAAGTGTGGATAAACGGCGTCGCCGACTGCGCACAAAACCCCATATCGCCGGACCGGCCGTTTCTGTTAGCGTGGCGGCCCCCTGGCCCGACCCTTCCCCGCTCCGGGCTGCAACATAGGTGACTGCAATGACTTCCATTTCTACCCACCGCACCGTACTGGCTGCCGCCGTGGCTGCTGTGCTGGCGTTTGGTGCCGTCTCGCAGGTCCACGCGCAGAGCGCCGCCGAGCAGCGCCGCGCCGATCGCGAAGCCGCCCGCGCCGCCAAGAGCGGCAAGAGTGACAAGAAGGAAGTCGCCTACCCCAATGCAACGCGCAAGGAACCGGGCACCAAGGCGTCTGCCAAGGCCGGGCCGAAGCTGCAGAAGATGATGAAGCTGTACGACAGCGAGAAGCCGGCGGAAGCCCGCGCGGCCGCCGACGAAATCATCGCCAACGAATCCTTCAATGCCTACGATCGCGCCTTCGCCGCGCAGATTGCCGCGCAGATCGCGTACGAAGCCGACGACAGCAACGCCGCGGTCGCCTACCTCGACAAGGCCCTCGCCTTCGATGGCCTGGACAACAACGGCCACTACAACGCGATGCTGATGAAGGCGCAGCTGCAGTTGCAGGACGACAAGTACGCCGAAGGCCTGGTCTCGATCGACCGCTTCCTCAACGAAAGCAAGAGCACCAACCCCGAGCACCTGGTCATCAAGGGCAACGCGCTGTACCGCATGGAGAAGTACCCGGAAGCCGCGGCGGTGCTGAAGCAGGCCGTGGACGCCAGCCCGGATCCGCGCGCCGACTGGCAGCAGCTGCTGATGGCGGCCTACGCCGAGAGCGGCCAGGGTGACCAGGCCATCGCGATGGCCGAGAAGGTCGCCGCCAAGAGCCCGGCCGACAAGCGCGCGCAGATGAACCTGGCCGCGGTCTACCTGCAGGCGGACAAGTACGACAAGGCCGCCGCCACGCTGGAGAAGCTGCGCGCCGCCGGCCAGCTCACCGACGACCGCGACTACCGCCAGCTCTACTCCACCTACCTCAACCTGGATGGCAAGGAGAAGCAGGCGGCGGAAGTGATCAAGGAAGGCCTGGACAAGGGCATCCTCAAGCCCGACCACCAGGTGTATCTCGCCCTCGCGCAGTCCTACTATTTCTCGGAGCAGCCGATCCCCGCGATCGATGCCTACAAGAAGGCCGCGCCGCTGGACGACGATGGCGAGACCTACCTCAACCTGGCCCGGCTGCTGTGGCAGGAAGAGCGTGTCCCCGAGGCGAAGGAAGCCGCCAAGCAGGCCATCGCCAAGGGGCTGAAGAAGCCGGATGACGCCAAGAAGATCCTGGCGCTGCCGTCAAAATAAGCGCCACGCAGCACAAAAACCCCGATTCACGCTTGGAAGCCCGGGCGGTAATTGGTATATGCTAGGAGGTTCCTGCGATCTTGCCGATGCGAGCGCGGGAATCCGGAATCGAACATCGCCCGCGGCGCCCTGGCGTCCGGAATAACTTCCCGAGCTACGGCGAATGACGCAAGCCCTCGAAATCCATACCCACGACGACGACCAGCCCGAAGGTCTCAACTGGGCGCGCATCACGGGCATCAGCATGGCGCTGGCTGTCCACGTGGGCGCCCTGCTGTTGCTGCTGGCCCCGTTGGCCCCGCCGCCGGCGGAAAAGGCGAAAGAAGAGACCACGATCGTGAACATCGTGCGTCCGCCGCCGCCGCCCCCGCCGCCGCCGCCGCCGCCGCCGGAAGAGCCCAAGCCGCAGCCGATCCGTCAGCTGTCGCCGCCGCAGCCGACGCCGTTGCCGCCGCCGCCGGAACAGCCGCCGATCGAGGTCGATGACCCGAGCCCGGTGGACCTGCCGCCGGTGCCGCCGTCGCCGCCGGCCCCGCCGCGTCCGTCGGAAACGATCGCCGGTTCGATCGACCCGTCGTCGCAGCGCATGAACCCGCCGGACTACCCGGCCGCCGCGGTCCGCTCGGGCATCACCGGTACGGTGGTGATCCTGGTCGACATCGACGCGCAGGGTAATGTCCTCAACGTCCGCGTCGAGAAGTCCAGCCGCAACCGCGACCTCGACCGCGCCGCCCAGGACGCGCCGAAGAAGAAGAAGTGGCGCTTCAACCCGGCCAAGGAAAATGGCCAGGCCGTGCCTAGCACCGTGCGCGTGCCGGTCGTCTTCAATCTCTAAGTTCCACCCCCCGGCCTTGGCGCCGGGGTGACTGTTGTAATTAGCAATTCCACCTTCCACGACTAAAAGGTAAGCGTCATGTTGCAGGAAACCACCGCCGCTGCTGCGGCTCAAACCGGCGGCTCCAACGCCGCCGCTCTGTCGCAGATGGGCTTCGGCAATCTGCTGCAGGAAATGCTCTCCAACCCGGGCCACTTCGCCGTCTCCTGGGCGGTGTTGCTGACCCTCACCCTGATGTCGGTGCTCTCGATCTACTGGATCGTCACCAACTTCATCAAGAACGTGCGCCTGAAGGGCACCTCCGACCGCGTGATCAGCACGTTCTGGGAAACCCCGAACGCGCAGGACGCCATCCGCTTCATGGAAGAGCAGCCGCGCTTCGAACCGTTCTCGAAGATCGCCCTCGACGCCGCCCAGGCCGCCGCGCACCACCAGCGCCACGAAGGTTCGCGCCTGGTCGAGTCGCTGAACCGCTCCGAGTTCGTTGACCGCGCCCTGCGCCAGGGCGTGACCCGCGAATCCTCGCGCCTGGAGTCCGGCCTGACCGTGCTCGCCACCGTCGGTTCGACCGCGCCGTTCGTCGGCCTGCTCGGCACCGTGTGGGGCATCTACGGCGCGCTGATCCGCATCGGCGCCTCGGGCAACGCCTCGATCGACGCCGTCGCCGGTCCGGTGGGTGAAGCGCTGATCATGACCGCGATCGGTCTGTTCGTCGCGATCCCGGCCGTGCTTGCGTACAACTTCTTCACCCGCCTGAATCGCGTGACGAACAACAAGTTCGACACCTTCGCGCACGACCTGCACGACTTCTTCGCCACCGGCTCGCGCGTCGGCGAAGTCGGCAAGCGCTGATCCACGTCCCACAGGTCCGTTCAGTAGTCGCTCCGGAGTTCGAACATGGCTTTCAGTTCAGATAGTGGTGGTGGCAAGCCGATGGCGGAAATCAACGTCACGCCGCTTGTCGACGTGATGCTGGTGCTGCTCATCATCTTCATGATCACCGCGCCGCTGATGACGCATAAGGTCAAGGTCGATCTGCCGGAAGCGAACCTGGACAAGCGCGAGGACCCCAGCGGTCCGCGCGCCACGCCGATCACCATCGCGGTGGAGGAAAGCGGCGCCCTGTACTGGAACGACGAACCGGTCACCAAGAGCGTGATCGAGAGCCGTTTCTCGGTCGAGGCGCAGAAGACCCCGCAGCCGCAGGTCAACGTGCGTGGCGACAAGACCGCCAAGTACAAGCTGGTGCAGGAAGTCGTGCAGGTCGCCCAGCAGCAGGGCATGCGCAAGGTCGGTTTCGTGGCGATCAAGGATCGCTCGGGCCAGTAACCGCTAACCGGAGAAACAAGTCATGGCATTTGCAAGTGGTTCCGGCGGCGGTCCGATGGCCGACATCAACGTCACGCCGCTCGTCGACGTGATGCTGGTGTTGCTGATCATCTTCATGGTCACCGCGCCGATCCTGTCCTACCCGATCGACGTCAACCTGCCGCAGCGCACGTTGAATCCGCCGAAGAATCCGAAGACCCCGCCGCCGCCGATCAGCCTGCGCATCGACGCCAGCGGCACCATCTTCTGGAACGATTCGCCGGTCGACGTCCGCGTGCTGCAGCAGCAGATGGTCAATGAGGTCGCCAAGGACCCCACCAACCAGCCGCTGCTCGAAATCGATGTGAACCCGGATGCCGATTACGGCATCCTCGCCAAGGTCCTGGCCCACGCGAAGAACGCCGACATGCAGAAGATCGGCTTCGTCCAGCCGCAGTAAGCCTGGCAAACGCTTCATCGCTTACCGCAACAAGTCGTGAAAACGCCGCCTCCGGGCGGCGTTTTTTTATGCGCGCGATTCTGGTGGTTCGTGTGTGGCGGGTACGCGGCGCCGGCCTGCGCCATGAAGCCGACGCGCCGGTTAACCCCGCGGCGCCCTTGCCAACGTTGCGAACCGGGGCGTAGCGTGGATTCCGGGTCTTCGGTGTTCACCGGCGCAACCCGCCGCCGGTGCGAACACCGTGCAGCGGTTCCCAACGTGAGCTCAGGAGGGGTCCATGGCAACTTCGGTATTCGCGCACGATTCCCGTGGAACGACGCAGCCGCGGGCGATGGCGGAAATGAACATCACGCCGTTGGTCGACGTCATGCTGGTGCTGCTGATCATCTTCATGGTGGCCGCGCCGATGGCCACGCGCTCGATCGAGATGCGATTGCCGCAGGCGTCGCCTCGGCCACAGACTGAAAAACCGCCGCAGCTCGAGTTGCTGGTGCAGGGCGAGGGCCGCTTCATCCTCGACGGCGCCGTGCTGACGCGCGACGCTCTGGCCGCAGTGTTGGCGCAGACCGCACGCACCGCGCCGGACACGGTCGTCAACGTCAGGGTGAGCGAGGACGCCGACTACCAGGCGTTCACCACGGCGATCGCGACCACGCGCCGCAGCGGCCTGAGCAACGTCGCGCTGCAGGAAAAATAAGCGGGGCGGCGAACCGGCCGCGGCGACGCATGCGCCGCGGCGTCGCCAGCGGTTGTGCATCCGCAGTTGCATGTGCGGCGGCGCCGGTCGCGCCGGCAGCCGACGCCTCAGACCGACCCGAGCAGCGCCAGGTAGTTGCGCACCGTGGTCGCCAGCCCGGCGTACAGCGCTTCGCCGATGAGGGCGTGGCCGATCGACACTTCCTGCACGTTGGGCACGGCGCGCAGGAATTCGCCGAGGTTGTCCAGGCTCAGGTCGTGGCCGGCATTCACCGCCAGGCCGGCCGCCTGCGCGCGGCGCGCGGTGGCGGCGAACCGCGCCAGCATCGCGCGCGCATCACCGGCGGCGTGCGCCTCGGCGTAGGGGCCGGTGTACAGCTCGACGCGCTCGGCGCCGACGGCGGCCGCGTGGCGCATGTCGTCGTCGGCATCGCCGTGCGCGTCGGCGAACAGGCTGACCCGGCACTGCAACGCCTTCAGTCGCGCCACCAGCGGTTGCAGCGCCGCCGCGTCGCGGGCGAAGTCGAAGCCGTGGTCGGAGGTGAGTTGCGCATCGCCGTCGGGCACCAGCGTCGCCTGCGCCGGCCGGACCTGTTCGCACAGGGCGAGGAAGCCCGGATAGCCCGCGCGGGGCGGGGCGAACGGGTTGCCTTCGAGGTTGAATTCGACGCCGTACTCGCGCGTCAGCTCCGCCAGCGCGTAGACGTCGTCGGCGCGGATGTGGCGCGCGTCGGGACGCGGGTGCACGGTGATGCCGTGTGCGCCGGCATCCAGGCAGGCGCGCGCGGCGCGGACGACATCGGGTTCGCCGCCGCCGCGCGAATTGCGCAGCACCGCGATCTTGTTGACGTTGACGCTGAGGACGGTCATGGCCGCCAGTTTACGGCAGCGGCGCGGTGCCCCCGGCGTGGGCTCAGCGCGGCAGCTCGCTCGACGCGGTCGCGGCCAGCCTGCGCGCCTCGGCCTGTTCGCGCAGGCGGCGCAACTCTTCCGGGTCGAGCATCATCTGCTCCTCGCGCGAGCGGCTGCCGATCTTGTCCGCGGCGAGCTTCAGCACGAACAGCACGAGCAGGACCAGGGCGACGATCAGACCGAGTGCGACGACCGCGGGCGAGGAGGTGGTGAAGGCCACCCACAGGGAACCGAAGGCGAGCAGCAGGAACAACCAGGCCATTGGGGCAACTCCAGGGTGCGTGGCCGCAGTGTAGCGCGGCGCACGGCCGTCGATTCGTGCGCCATGCCCGCCGGCCACGCGGTCGATCCGTGGGTGCGATCGCGGGCCATTCCGCGCCGCGACGGCGGGGCTACAGCACCGGCGACACCAGCCGTGCCAGCGCCTCGGGCAGCCGCGCCTGGAACAGCGGCCGCGCCCGTTCCGCGAGCACGCGCGTGGCGCCGGCGCACTCGCGCTCGAGCAGCGTCGCCAGTTCGGCGCACAGGCGGGCGTCGCCGCACATCAGCGAGACCTCGAAGTTGAGGCGGAAGCTGCGGTGGTCGAAGTTGGCGCTGCCGATGATGCACAGGTCGTCGTCGCACAGCAGCGCCTTGGTGTGCAGCATGCGCGGGCCGTACTCGTAGATCTGCACCCCGGCGACGAGCAGCTCGTCGAAGTAGGAGCGCGCGGCCAACGTGACCAGGCGGCTGTCGCTGCGCCGCGGCACCAGCAGGCGCACGTCCAGGCCGCCCAGCGCCGCCGAGGTCAGCGCCATGCGCGCGGCCTCGCCGGGCACGAAGTAGGGCGTGGCCAGCCAGACCCGGCGTCGCGCCGAATGGATCGCGCCCACGTGCAGGCGATGGATCGCTTCCCACGACGAATCCGGCCCAGACACCAGCACCTGCATGGGAATGCGACCGGCATGCGGTGCCGGGGCGGGCAGGGCGAGCGGCGGCGCGCCGGTCGCGTAGGCCCAGTCCTCGATGAAGACCAGCTGCAGCGAACCCACCACGTTGCCCTCCACGCGCACGTGCAGGTCGCGGTACGCGTCCTCGCGCAGGCGCTCGTCCTCGTCGTCGGTGATGTTGATGCCGCCGGTGTAGGCGATACGGCCGTCGATCACCACGATCTTGCGGTGGCTGCGCAGGTTCAGCCACGGCCGCTTCCACACCTGGCCGAAACGGGTGGGGTGGAACCACGCCAGCTCGCCGCCCGCCGCGACCAGTTCGTCGAAGAAACGCCGCGGCGTCTTGCCGGAACCGACCGCGTCGAGCAGCAGGCGCACCTTGACCCCGGCGCGGGCGCGTTCGACCAGCGCATCGCGCAGCGCGGCGCCGGTGCGGTCGGGATAGAAGATGTAGTACTCCAGGTGCACGTGCTCGGTTGCGCCGGCGATGTCGCGCAGCAGCGCCGCGTACTTGGCGCCGCCGTCGATCAGCAGCTGCGCCGAAGTGGCGGTCGTCGGCGGCAGGCCGGTGGTGGCCTGGGCCAGGCGCGCGAGCTCGATCGCTTCGGGGCTGGGCTTGAAGCCGTCCGGCAGCGGCGGGAACTTCGCCTTCGCGCGCACGCGGCGCAGGCGCTGGCGGTGGATGCGCTGCGGGCCGAGCAGGTAGTAGATGGCGAAGCCGATGTAGGGCAATGCGGCGAGGCTGACCAGCCAGCTCAGCGTGGCGACCGGTTCGCGCTTCTGCAGCACGATCCAGCCGCCCAGCCCGAGCAGGTACACCGCCCAGGCGAGGGTCAGGTAGAGCTTGAGGTGCGGGACCGCGAGGAGGGCGGTCCAGAGGTCGCGCAGGGCGTCGGGCATGCGGATCCGGGAGGGTTTCGTCGGGCGGCATCGCGGTGGCCGCGACGCGGCGAGCGTATCCCATTGCCGCGCGGTGCCCTTGGCCTGCCGCCGCGGCGACGCGCTTCCCCCGTTCAGCGGGACCGGTTTGCCAATTAGTAATATTGCTAATAATCTGCCATCCCGCAGACCTGCCGCGCGCCACCGCGCCGCGAACGCCGATGGAAGACGCCTACAAACCCGGAGCCCCGATCAAAGGCCGCGGCGCGGCGTCGTACGTGCACGGCCGCTACGCCGTCACCACCACCCAGGGCGTGGACGACGGCTGGGGCTCGGTCTACGCCGGCCTGGCCGAGGCGCCGCGGCCGGCGACCACGGTCACCGAGGAGCACGCGCGCAGCATCGTCAGCCGCAACGATTCGCCCGACATCGGCTTCGCCGCCTCGGTGAATCCCTACCGCGGTTGCGAACACGGCTGCGTGTACTGCTTCGCCCGGCCGTCGCACGCCTACCTCGACCTGTCGCCGGGGCTCGACTTCGAGACCCGGCTGTTCGCCAAGACCAACGCCGCCGAACGCCTGCGCGCGGAACTGTCGCGCCCGTCCTACCGCTGCACGCCGATCGCGTTGGGCATCAACACCGACGCCTACCAGCCGATCGAGCGTCGCTACCGCATCACCCGCCAATGCCTGGAAGTGCTGGCGGAAACGAAACACCCGCTCAGCTTCATCACCAAGAGCGCGTTGATCGAGCGCGACATCGACCTGCTGGCGGCAATGGCGCGCGAGCGCCTGGTCAACGTGTACTTCTCCGTCACCACGCTCGACAACCACCTCGCCGCGAAGATGGAACCGCGCGCCTCCGCCCCGCACGCCAAGCTGCGGGCGATGCAGGCGCTGCATGAAGCGGGCGTGCCCGTTGGCGTGATGGCCGCGCCGATGATCCCGATGCTCAACGACCGCGAGCTCGAACACATCCTCGAAGCCGCTTACGACAACGGCGCGCGCGCCGCCGGCTACGTGCTGCTGCGCTTGCCGCACGAACTCAAGCAGGTCTGGCGCGAATGGCTGGAGCTGCATTACCCCGATCGCGCCGCGCACGTGATGAGCCTGGTCCAGCAGATGCGCGGCGGCAAGGATTACGACAGCGGCTTCGGCAAGCGCATGCGCGGCGAAGGGCCGTTCGCGCAGCTGTTGCAGCAACGCTTCGCCAAGGCGCATGCGCGGCTCGGCTTCGGCCGCTTGCCGCCGCTGGACGCCAGCCGCTTCACGCCACCGCGGGCGGCGTCGCCGCAGGGCGAGTTGTTCTGAGAGGAATCACCGCGGCCGCGGTTTGAGGTCCGGCCCGGAAAGCGCACACGCCGATGTCCGCAGGCATTGCGATGTGTGGGCACTCCTCACGACGTGGAGCGATGGCGGCGCGGCATAATCGGACCGACCGTTGCCGCCGTCAGTCCATGACCGAAGCCGACCCCCAGCTCGCTGCGCTCGAAGCCGCCCGCCGGCAGCTGCAGCTGCTGACCGATGCGATCACCCACGACCTGCGCGCGCCGTTGCGGGCGATCGACGGATTCGCCGGGCACCTGGCCGGCAGCGCCCACGAACGCCTGCAACCGCACGAGCGCGAGCAACTCGCGCGCATCCGCGCCGCCGCCACGCGCATGGGCGGCCTGCTCGACAAGCTCGGCGAGCTCTCGCGCGCCACCCATGTGGCGCTGCAGCCGGCGCCGGTCGATCTCAGCCTGCTGGCCGAATGGGTGCTTGCCGACCTGCAGGCCGCCGAGCCCGGGCGCCAGGCCGAAGTGCACGTCCAGCCCGGGCTGCGCGCGCACGGCGACGAGCGCCTGCTGCGGCAACTGCTCGCCGAGCTGCTGCACAACGCCTGGGCGTTCTCCGCGGCGGCGCCGCAGACCCGCATCGACGTGAGCGGCCGGCAGGAATCCGGCCGTTTCGTCCTCAGCATCCGCGACGCCGGCATCGGCTTCGACCCGCGCTACCTGGGCAAGCTGTTCGAACCGCTGCAGCGCCTGCACGGCGTGGGGCAGGGCGCGGGCCACGGCCTGGGCCTGGCCATCGCCCGCCGCATCGCCGAACGCCACGGCGGCCGCATCAGCGCGATTTCACAAACCGGTGACGGCGCGACCTTCACTGTCGAACTGCCGGACGCGCGAGAGACGCCGCATGGCGCATAAAGACATCCTGCTGGTGGAAGACAATCCCGACGACGTCGAGCTGACCCGGCTCGCGTTCGAGGAGGCGAACGTCGCCAACCGCATGATCGTGGTGCGCGACGGCGCCGAGGCGCTCGACTACCTGTTCGCGCGCGGCCGCTACGCCGAGCGCGACCCGCGCGAGCTGCCGTCGATCGTGCTGCTCGACCTCAACCTGCCCAAGCTCGACGGCCGCGAAGTGCTGCAGGCGATCCGCGCCGAACCGGCCACGCGCGAGTTGCCGGTGGTGGTGCTGACCACCAGCGCCGAGCCCTTCGATGTCGAGGCCAGCTACGCGCTGGGCGTGAACAGCTACATCCAGAAGCCGGTGGATTTCGAGCAGTTCGTGTGGGCGGTGCGCCAGGTCGGCCTGTACTGGCTGGTGCTGAACCAGCCGCGCGTGGCCTGAGGCGCCGCGCGGCGAGTACCGCGCGCCGGCATCAGCGCCGGTGGCCTACGAATCTGCGCGCATGCGCGAGTTCGCCGCGCTCCGATGCCGCATCGGCCTGGGCGAGCAGGCGCGCATAGGCGGCCTTCGCCGCGCGGCGATCGCCCGCGCGCTCGGCGGCCTGCGCGACGCCGTACAGGCTGTGCAGGCGGTTGGGATCGTTCACCAGCGACTGCGCGAAGACGGCGCGGGCCTGCGCCGGTTGCTCCAGTTGCAGCAGCAGGTCGCCGAGCATCTCGCGCACCGGCAACACCCGGCCCGGCATCATGATGTGCTCCTCGGTGCGGTCCTCGCGATCGGCCGTCTCGCGCATGAGCTGCAACGCCTCGTCGTTGCGACCCTCGGCGCGGGCGATCCATGCGGAAATCGCGCCGGCCTGGATGTCGGCCTGCTCGATCCAGTAGGCCTTCTTCTGCGCGACCATCGCGGCACGCAACGCGGCCAGGCGCGCGAGTTCCACCTTCGCGGCCGCCGCATCGCCGCTGCGCGCCGCGCCCAGGCCGCGCGCGTACGCGTTCACCGCCTCGCCTTCGGGGAACGGACTCCAGTTGAACTGCGCCGGCGTGGGATGCAGCGCGAGCGTCGCGGCCGTCTTCCAGTCGCCGCGTTCGAGCGCGTAGCGCGCCGGAATCGCCGCGCCGGCGTAGGCGATCTGTCGCGTTTCCTCGTTCGGCTTCGTGGTGTCGACGAATTCGACCCAGCGCCGCGCCTCCGCATCGCGGGCGAGCTGCAGCGAGGCGTACACCAGGTAATCGGTGGCATGGTAGACGTCGCGATCGCTGTGGGACGCCGCGCGCGAACGCGTGTTGGTGGCGATGGAATCCTGCCAGCGGCCCACGCGCGAGAAGATGTGCGAGGGCATGTGCAGCGCATGCGGCGAATCCGGCGCGATCGCGGCGTAGCGTTCGGCCGCGGCCACGCCCTGCGCGGCGATCGCGGGGAAGTCGTAGGCGTGGATCAGGAAGTGCGCGATGCCCGGGTGGTTGGGCTGCCTGGGAAACAGCGGCTCGAGCAGCTTCGCGCTGCGCAGCTGTTGCGCATAGGTCTGGTCGTTGCGGTCGGCGGTGACCTGCAACCAGAACGCGTACAGGATCGTCGCTTCGGTGTCGTCGGGGTAGCGGGCGTGGAGCTGGGCGAGGGCGTTCTCGTAGGCCTTCGCGCGCTGTGCGAACGGCATGCTGGCGTGGTCCTTGAACACCAGTGCCACCGCGTCGATGTAGTCGCGTTCGCGCGGCGTGCGGCCGCCGAGGCGCTTCGCCTGCTGCACCGCGTCCCAGCCCTGCTGCTCCTGCTTCGGCGTCGGCGGCGAGCCCAGGGCGTTGTCGATGCTGGCGACCGCCTTGGCCCAGTACGCCATCGCGCAGGTCGGGTCGGCCGCGAGCACGTCCGCGATGGCGCGGTCGATTTCTTCCCAGTAGAACGAGTACAGCAGCGCGACCGTGGTGTTGAACTTTTCCTGCGCGGCCGGCGTGCACGACACCGGGAAGTTCACGTCGCCCAGCGCGGCCGCACCGTGGTGGTCGTGTTCCTGCGCACGGGCCTGGCCGAGACCCAGGCCGGTGGCGACGACGGCGGACAGGACCGGAAGCAACACCTTCATGTCGGGCTCCTTGCGCAGGGACGGTCGGACGCGGCAAACACACTGGCCAACGCAAGAGTAGCCGCGCCGCGGACACTCCCGCTACCGCGCCAACGGGCCCTGCCGTGGCGTGCCGTAGCGGGCGCTCAGCCCTTGCCGAACAGCGCTTCCGCGCGCTGGAACAGGATCCAGCTGGTCGCGATGAACTTGTCGCCGCCGTGCGGGCGGTTGCCGCGGTGCGTGTGGGTGAACGCGGCCGGCGCGATCAGCAGCGAACCGGTGCGCGGCGTGATCTTGCGCTGCTGGTAGAGGAACTCGGTTTCGCCCTCGGCGAAGCCGTCGTTGAGGTAGATCGTCCACAGCAGGTGGCGGTGCAGCGTGTCGGCGCCGGGATCGCGCGGGTACAGCTCGCAGTGCCAATAGGGATAACCGCCGCGGCCGCCGGTGTAGCGCTGCAGGTTGATCGCGCCGGGGCGCAGCACGGTCTGCACGATCGGCGTAAGCGCCGCGTCGTCCATGGCCTGCAGGCGTTCGGCGGTGAGGCGGTGGCGGCTGCCGTCCGCGCCGGGGATTTCCAGCATCAGCGGCGCGATCAGCGTGTGCGGGTAGCGGCGCAGGTAGGCGAGCAGGCCGCGGAACACCGCCTGGTTGAGCTGCGCCTCGGCGTCGCGCCATTCCGGCTTGCCGGCGAGGGAGATGTCGCGGCTGTCCTTCAGCTCGGGCAAGACGCCGCCGCCGACGCGGCCGGGCTCGTCGGCCTTGCTCGCGCCGAAGCGCTCGACCAGCGCCGCGCAGGCCTCGCGCGACAGCGCGTCGTCGTAGACCTCGATGAAGTCGGCGATGGCTTCGTTCGTGCTCATGTGGCGTGGCGTCGGCGTGGCAGGCGGGAAGCGCGGTCAAGCACTTCCCGCGTGCATGGCTCAGGCGGTCGCGGCGACGTCGGCGTGCGCGGCGTCGTGCTCGCGGTGGTAGCGCGTCGCGACTTCGACTTCCTGCTTCGAGCCGAGGAACACCGGCACGCGCATGTGCAGGCCGGTCGGCTGCACTTCCAGCATGCGCACGCGGCCGGTGGTCGCCGCGCCGCCGGCCTGTTCGACCAGGAAGCTCATCGGATTGGCTTCGTACATCAGGCGCAGCTTGCCGCCCTTGGGTGCGCACTTGCTGTCGAGCGGATAGCTGAAGATGCCGCCGCGGGTGAGGATGCGGTGCACGTCGGCCACCATCGAGGCGACCCAGCGCATGTTGAAGTCCTTGCCGCGCGGGCCTTCCTTGCCGGTGAGCAGGTCGCCGACGTAGTGCTGCATCGGCGCTTCCCAGAAGCGCTGGTTGGACATGTTGACCGCGAATTCCTTGGTCTCTTCCGGAATCTGCATGCCGCGCGTGGTCAGCACGAAGGAACCGACCTCGCGGTCCAGGGTGAACGCGTGCGTGCCGTGGCCGACGGTGAGCACGAGCATGGTGCTCGGGCCGTAGGTGCAGTAGCCGGCGGCGACCTGCGCGGTACCTGGCTGCAGGAAGTGCTCGTCGCCCGGCGTGGTCACGCCATCGGGGCAACGCAACACCGAGAAGATCGTGCCGACCGAGATGTTGACGTCGATGTTGGACGAGCCGTCGAGCGGATCGAACATCAGCAGGTAGTTGCCGCGCGGATAGACGTCGGGGATCGCCTGGCTGTGGTCCATTTCTTCCGAGGCGAGGCCGGCGAGGTGGCCGCCCCAGGCGTTGGCTTCGAGCAGGATCTCGTTGCTGAGCACGTCGAGCTTCTTCTGCGCCTCGCCCTGGATGTTCATGCTGGCCACGCCGGGGCTGCCGGCGTCGCCGAGCACGCCGCCCAGCGCGCCCTTGCCGACCGCGATCGAGATGGTCTTGCAGGCGCGGGCGACCACTTCGATCAGCAGGCGCAGTTCGGCGTTGATGTGGCCGGCGCGCTCTTCCTCGATCAGGAAGCGGGTCAGGGAAATGGAGCTGGAACTGGACATGGCGGGCGGGCAGGGTGGCGGCGGAAGGGCCGCCATTGTCGCCGATGCACGGCCGCGCCGCCCGCGAACAGCACCGGGCGGCCGAAGGGAGGGCGGAACTCAGGCGACCTTGCGGGTCGCGCGCGCCGCGTGCCGGTGCACCACCGCGGCCAGGCTCTGCCGCGCCATGGTCAGCATCAGCAGCGGGGCGGCCGGATCGGCCGCGGTCAACACGCGCCGCGCGGCGTCGAGCACGTCGTTGACCATCTGCCCGGTGTCGGGGCCGAGCAGGATGCGCAGGCCGCGCGAGGCGCCGTCCAGGTGGCGTTCGGCATCCGGGCCGCAACCGCGGCCGGCGCGACGCACGACCAGCAGCATCGCCGCATCGAGGCGCGCGAGCGCTTGCAGCAGTTCGTCGGCGGTAGCGGGCGTGGAAGTGTTCATGCGGATCAGTCTCGGCGCGGGGCGTCGCAACAGCTGAGATGCCACCCCTCAGTACGCATTCGGGTGCGGGTGGCGGACAGGGAGCAGCGTGCGTGCGGCGCGGTGGGTGGGTGGTGAAGGCGAGCGCCGGGCCGCGCGTTGCGTTCAGGTTCGGCGTCGATCGCGTGTCGATCCGCCTGCTGGCAACGCGCACGCCGAGCGCGCGCCTGGCACGCAAGCTGCCGCGCGCCTGCTGACAACAGGCTGGCAGCAGGACCGGCGCAGGCTGCAGTTCCCAAGCAGGAGCCGTGCCATGTCGCCCGACCGGATGTTGTCAGCCTTACGTTGCGGCGTTGTTGCCGGACGCGTTCGCACGGCGGTGGCGTGATGGCCAGCCGCCGCGATTTCCTCGCCGGTGCCGCCACGCTGGCCGCGGCGCTGCCGGCCGCGTCGCTGCTCGCCGCCACTGCGCCCGCGCGTGGCGACGCCGACGACGGCCGCCACGATTTCGATTTCTTCCACGGCTGCTGGCAGGTGCACAACCGTCGCCTCACGCAGCGCAATGCGGGCCCCGCCGAGTGGCGCGAATTCCCGGCCACGCTCGATTGCCGCCCGTTGCTCGGCGGGCTCGGCAACATCGACGAGTACCGCAGCGCCGAGGTGCAGGGCCTGACCCTGCGCCTGTTCGATCCGCAACAACGGCGCTGGAGCGACCGCTGGGCGAGCGCACGCGACGGCCTGCTCGGCTTGCCGGCCTACGGGTCCTTCCGCGACGGCGTCGGCCGCTTCGTCGGCGAGGACCGCGACGACGGCGGTCGCATCCTGTCGCGCGCGCTGTGGACCGACATCGGTCCGAATGCGTTCGTGTGGGAACAGGCCGCCTCGCGCGACGACGGCGCGAGCTGGGACACCAACTGGATCATGCGCATCACGCGCGCGGAGTAGGCGATGGACACGAACCCCCGGCGCGATGGCCGCCACGATTTCGACTTCATCCACGGGCGCTGGCGCGTGCAGAACGAACGCCTGCAGCAGCGCCTGACCGGCAGCGACACATGGGAGGTGTTCGTCGCCCACGACGAATGTCGGCCGCTGCTCGGCGGCATCGGCAACCTGGAGGAATTCCACAGCGACTGGAACGGCGGCTTCGAAGGCCTCGCGCTGCGCCTGTACGACGTCGCCGCGAACGAATGGCGCATCCACTGGGCCAGCGATCGTGGCGGCGTGCTGGAGCCGGCGGTGAGCGGGCGCTTCGACGCGGGCGTGGGCACGTTCCTCGGCCACGACACGCACGCCGGGCAGCCGGTGCGCGTGCGCTTCCGCTGGGAGCACACCAGCGCGAACACGGCGCACTGGCAGCAGGCGTTTTCCGCCGACGACGGCGCGAGCTGGGAGACCAACTGGCACATGTGGTTCCGTCGCCTCGACGACGCGGGCCGCCTGCGGCACGAGGACCACGTGCTGGAGCTGCGCCAGTACACGTTGCACCCCGGCCAGCGCGACGTGCTGGTGGAGCTGTTCGAGCGCGAATTCGTCGAGACGCAGGAAGCGGTCGGCATGCACGTGCTCGGCACCTTCCGCGACCTCGACGCGCCGGACCGCTTCGTCTGGCTGCGCAGCTTCCCCTCGATGGCCGCGCGCGCGGACGCGCTGCAGGCGTTCTATGGCGGCCCGGTGTGGCAACAGCATCGCGCGGCCGCCAACGCCACCATGATCGACAGCGACAACGTGCTGCTGCTGCAGCCGGCGGAGGCGAACGCGGGCACGACCACGGCGACGCCGCCGCGCCCTGCGCCGGGCGCAGCGGTTCCGGCCGGCGCGTGGTGCCTGGGCACCTGCGCGTTGACGCAGCCCGCGCAGGACGGCTTCGCCGCCCGCTTCGAACGCGAGCTGGCGCCGCGCCTGCAGGCGCACGGCGCGCGCATCGTCGCCCGCTATGTCACCGACGCGAGCGCGAACACCTTCCCGCGCCTGCCGGTGCGCGAGGGCGAACGCGTGTTCGTGTGGCTGGCGCGCTTCGACGACGTGGCCGCGCTGGATGCGCACCTGCACGCGTTGCGTGGCGATGCCGGGTGGCGCGACGCGCTGGCGTCGGCGTTGCTGGACGAACTGCGCGAACCACCGGAGTTGCGCCGCTTGCTGCCGACCGCGCGTTCGGAACTGCGCTGAGCGCGGCGTGCAGCGGCCGCGACTTTGAATTGACGCGGAGTCGACGCCATCATGCCGCATGCGCCGCGCCGACCGCCTGTTCCTGCTGATCCATGCCCTGCGCGGCCGCCGTTCGGCGATCACCGCGCAGCAGCTCGCGCAGACCCTGCAGGTCTCGCTGCGCACGGTCTACCGTGACGTCGCCGACCTGCAGCTGTCGGGCGTGCCGATCGAGGGCGAAGCCGGCGTCGGCTACATGCTGCGCAAGGGCGCCGACATCCCGCCGCTGATGTTCAACGAGGACGAGCTCGAAGCCCTGGTGGTCGGCACGCGTTTCGTCCGTGCCTTCGGCGGCGAGCGCCTGGGCCGTGGCGCCACCGCGGCGTTGCTGAAGATCGAAGCGGTGCTGCCCGACGCCTTGCGCGAGCGCAGCCGCCGCACCCGCATCTTCGCCCCGCAGGTCGCGGGCCGCATCGAGAACAGCGGCCTGATCGACGCGCTGCACGCGGCAATCGAACGCCGCCAGGTGCTGCGCCTGGACTACCGCGACGGTCACGGTGCGGTCAGCGCGCGCGAGGTGGAACCGCTCGCGCTCGCCTTCTGGGGCGGCACCTGGACGCTGGGTGCGTGGTGCCGGTTGCGCGGCGACTTCCGCAGCTTCCGCCCGGACCGGATCGCGGCGCACGCGCCCAGCGGCGAGATCTTCGCCGACGATCCGGCGCGCAACCTCGACGCCTACCTGCGCGCGGTGGGTACGCGCAGTACGGGATAGCGCGCGCAGTGAAGAAGCATTCCTTCTCCCCGCTTGGCGGGGAGAAGGTCGAAGCGGCGGCAGCCGCTGAGGGCAGGGCGGATGAGGGGCGTGCGCAGCGAGCTGCTCCTTTGTCGCGTCCGTCACGTCCCCTCACCTTGCGTTGCTGGGCGCAACGCGGTCCCTCGCTATGCCCCGGCCCTTGCACGCAGCGCAAGGGCGTTCAGTCGGGCGTGCGCCAGTGGCGCACAAGCGCCCGCCTTCACCCCGCACGCGGGGCGAGGGAGCCGTTGGCCCTTCACCACGAACTGCGCGCCAGGTACAACGCCGGACGCTTGCGCTCGCCCTCGCTGCGGCGCGGGAACAGCGCCAGGCACCGCGCGAACAACGCCACTGCATCGCGGATCTCGCCCGGTGACATCGCGCTGTAGCCCATGATCAGGCCGGTGCGGTCCGGCGGCTGCAGGTAGCAGGGCGCGATCGAATACAGCGCGAGCTTGCGCTCGGCGGCGGCGCGGACCAGCGCCTCGCCTTCGCTGGCCGGCATGTCGCGCACCCAGGCGACCAGGTGCATGCCAGCGTGCGAGTCGGTGATGTCGAGACGGTCGCCGCAGTGTTCCGCGAGCAGCGTGCGCAGCAGCCGGCGGCGTTCGGCGAGCTTGCGCGTCACTTGGCGCAGGTGGCGTTCGTAGCCGCCGGCGCTGATGAAATTGGCCAGCGCGGCCTGGTCCAGCGGTGGGCAGGCGAAGTCGTCGGTCCACTTCGCCGCGAGCAGGTCGTCCTTCAGCCCCGCCGGCATGATCACGTAGCCCAGGCGCAGCGCCGGGAACAGGGTCTTGGAGAAGCTGCCGATGTAGAGCACGCGGCCGTCGCGGTCGAGTTCCTGCAGCGCCCGCACCGGCTGCTGGTCGTGGCGGAATTCGCCGTCGTAGTCGTCCTCGACGATCCAGCCGGAACCCATCCGCGCGTATTCGAGCAGGGCGAGGCGGCGTTCGTGCGAGAGCACCGCGCCGGTCGGGAACTGGTGCGAGGGGGTGACGTAGGTCAGCTTCGCCGCCGGATCGGGCAGGCGCTCGACCTGCAGGCCGTCGGCGTCGACGGGCACGCCGGTCAGGCGCGCGCCGTGCACCTGCAGGAGCGTGCGCGCGGCGAAGTAATGCGGCTCTTCCAGCGCCACTTCGTCGCCCGGATCGAGCAGAACGCGCGCGATCAGCGCCAGCGCCTGCTGGGTGCCGCCGACGATCAGTACGTCGTCGGCGTTGCAGGCCACGCCGCGGCTGCGGCCGACGTGGCGCGCCACCGCCTCGCGCAAGGCCGGCAGTCCCTGGATGCGCGGATAGCCGGGCTGCACGTACGGCGCGGCGCGCGCGAGTTCGCGTACCCATTGCGCGGTCAGCGCGGTGTTCACCATCGGCACGCCGAACTGGAACGCGTGGCGCATGCCCGGCGGGCGCCGGCCGGGGATGTCGTCGAGCGCGCAGTACGCGCGCGTGCGCCGGCTGAAATCGGACTGGGCGACGACCGCGCGGCGCGGCGGCGGCGGCCGCACCGGCGCGGTCCACGGCGACGTCACGTAGCTGCCCGAGCCCACGCGCCCGGCGATGAAGCCCTCGGTGCGCAGGTGCTCGTAGGCGGCGACCACGGTGGTGCGCGAGAGCTGCAGGTCGTACGCCAGCTCGCGGCTGGACGGCAGCCGGGTGCCATTGCCGAGCCGGCCGGCGGCCATGGCCTCGCGCAGGGCGCGGGCCAATTGCAGGTACAGCGGTCCATCTCCGTCGAGAACCAGGTCCATTCGCGCCTCCTGGCGGCATTGGACCGCGGGAAGCGGTCCATTGGCAGTCCATTTCCGCGCGCAACGGCCGGACCACCGCGGGCCGCTGCCGACATCCTAGTCCGGTGCCACGCCGGGGTGCGGCTCGCGCCGGCGTACCGCCCGTTCCGGTTCGCGTTTACCTGCGTCAGTCGGCGCTGCAGGTCGCGAGCACCGGTGCGCGTTCACTGCGCGCTTGCAGACGCACGCTCCACAGCACGATCGCCAGGCCGCCAACCGTCAGCAGCGCCGCGGTCCACGGAATCGCGCCGAGACCGAGGCCGTGGGTGATCACCGCGCCGCCCAGCCACGCACCGATGGCGTTGCCGAGGTTGAAGGCGGCGATGTTGAAACTGGAGGCGAGGCTCTCGCCCGCGCCCCGTGCCTGCTGCAGCACGCGCAGCTGCAACGGCGCGACGGTGGCGAACGCGGCGGCGCCGAGCAGGCCGGTGAACAGCACCGCGGCGACCTGGCTGTGCACGGCGAAGGTCATCGCGCCGAGCACGAGCGCGAGCAGCGTGAGCGAGCCGACCAACGCCGGCAGCAGGCGGCGATCGGCGAGTTTCCCGCCGATCAGGTTGCCCGCGATCATGCCGACGCCGAACACCAGCAGGATCGGCGACACCGCGCTCTCGCTGAAACCGCTGATGCGGGTGAGCAGCGGCTGGATGTAGGTGAACACCGCGAACACGCCGGCGTAGCCGAGCACCGTCGCCGCCAGGCCGAGCAGCACCTGCGGCCGCGCGAGCACCTGTACTTCCTCGCGCAGCGCGATGCCGCGGCGATCGCCGCGGTCGGCCGGCACCAGCGTCGCGATCACCACGGTGGCGATCACGCCGATCAGTGCGACGGCCCAGAACGTCGCGCGCCAGCCGAAGTGCAAACCGAGCCAGGCGCCCGCCGGCACGCCGAGCAGCGTCGCCACGGTGAGGCCGGTGAACATGATCGAGATCGCCGAGGCCTTGCGGTCGGCGGCGACCAGGCCGGTCGCGACGACCGCGCCGATGCCGAAGAACGTGCCGTGCGCGAGCGAGGTGAGCACGCGCGCCGCCATCAGCACCGTGTAGTTCGGCGCCAGCGCACAGGCGAGGTTGCCGAGGGTGAAGATCAGCATCAGCGCGACCAGCGCCGCCTTGCGCGGCAGCTTCGCGGTCGCGGCGGTGAGCAGCGGCGCGCCGACGAACACGCCCAGCGCATAACCGGAGATCAGCAGGCCGGCGGCCGCGATCGTTACCTTGAGGTCGGCCGCGACCTGTAGCAGCAGGCCCATGATCACGAACTCGGTGGTGCCGATGCCGAAGGCGCCGACGGTCAGCGCGTACAACGCCAGGGGCAGGCGGCCGGATGCGGCGGCCGGGGAAGCAGTGCGGGCGAGGTGCACGGGCAGCCTCCTTGGGAGAAGGCGGGCAGTCTGATCCGTTGCGCCTTCGCCAGAAACCGGGCATATCTGCAAACACTTTCAATTTTCAATTGAAAATATGGACCGGCTCGGCGACATCGCCCTGTTCCTGCGCGTGCTCGACCTGGGCTCGATCAGCGCGGCCGCACGCAGCCTCGACCTGTCGGTCGCGGTGGCCAGCCAGCGCCTGAAGCGGCTGGAGCGTGACCTCGGCGTGCGCCTGCTGCACCGGACCACCCGCCAGCTGCACCCCACCGCCGAAGGCCTGCTGCTGGCCGAGCAGGGCCGCGTGCTGGTCGAGGACCTGGAGTCGCTGGCCGATGGCCTGCGCAAGGCCGGCAGCGGCGTCGCCGGCACGCTGCGGGTGACGATGTCCTCGACCTTCGGCCGCCTGTACGTCTCGCCGCTGCTGCCCGAGTTCCTCGCCCTGCACCCGGGCGTGCGGGTCAGCGTCGACCTCAACGACCAGAAGGTCGACCTGGTCAGCGCCGGCATGGACCTGGGCATCCGCATCGGCGCGCTGGACGATTCGAGCCTGGTGGCGCGGCGCATCGCCGGCAACCAGCGCGTGCTGTGCGCCTCGCCCGAGTACCTGCGCGCGCACGGGGAACCGCAGGTGCCCGCGGACCTCGCCCGCCACGACTGCCTGCTGCTGGTCGGCGCGCAGGGCCGCAACGACGTGTGGCGGCTGCAGGACGGCGGCCACGAAGTCGCCGTGCGCGTGCAGGGCCGGCTCGAGGCCAACCAGGGCGAACTGCTGCGCGACGCCGCCGTCGCCGGCTTGGGCATCGCCCTGCATTCGACCTGGCACGTCAACGGCGACCTGCGCGCGGGCCGCCTGCGCGTGGTGCTGCCGGGCTACCCGCTTGCCGACACCGGCATCCACGCGGTCATGCCGCAACGGCGGCTGGTGCCGCCGCGCGTGCGCGCCTTCGTCGATTTCCTCGCGCAGAAGCTGGGCGGCGTGCCGCCGTGGGAGCGCAGGTAGGCGCAGGCAGGGCCGCAACGACTCGAACGCGTCGCGACGTGTTCCGTTCGATGAATTACTGCTGCTTGGTCAGCCGTCGGTACTGCGACATGTGCCGCAGTGCCTGGCGTGCCTCGCCCTGTTCCTCGTAGAGCAGGGCGAGGTTGTAGTGCGCATCAGCGAGTTCGGGATCGACGCGCAACGCATTCTCGTATTCGGCGATCGCCTCGTCGGCGCGGTCCATGTCGTCGAGCAGCACGCCCAGGTTGAAGTGGAGCAGGGCGGCATCGCCGCGGTCGGAATAGTTGCGTTCCGAGCGGACGATGGCGAACGCGTCGCGGTAGGTGCGTTCGGCGTCGTCGTGGTGTTCCAGTTCGTGCAGCAGGCGGCCGAGGTTGATGCGCGCGTCCAGCCGCAGTGGATCGGCGGCGACGGCGCGTTCGTAGGCGTCCAGCGCGTGTTCGGCGTTGCTGCGTTCCAGCGCGGCCAGCCGCGCGGTGTCGGCCGGTGCAGGCGCTTCCGCCGCCGCTTCGATCACCCGCAGCGTGCCGTGTTCCGGGTCGCCCTCGAACGCGAGCAGGTACTGGCCGGTTTCCGCCAGCCAGTGGCGGCTGCCTTCGCGCACCACCACGTGGTCGGCGACCGCGCCGATGCTCAGTCCCGACAGCGGCATTTCCTCCGGCAGGCGGCTGCGCAGCTCGCGCAGGGCGCGCAGGATGCGCCGGTGCGGGATCTTCGCCGCGGCCAGTGCGCGCGCGGTGCGCAGCACGATCAGGTCGCGGAAGGAGAAGCGCAGCGCATTGCGCGGGCCGCGCTGCGGGGTGACGAAACCGGCGGCGACGAGGGAACGGATCGTGGCGCGCGACAGCCGTAGCAGCTTCTCGACCTCGCTCACGCCGTAGGAATGCATGCGCTGGCCTACTTGGTTCGTTTGGCGGCCTTGCGCTTCGGCGCCGGCGCCGCGGCGTCCTCGACGTCGAGCGCGGCGACGCGCTTGGCCGGCTTGCGCGCGGCCTTGGTCGCGGCCGCGCCCTTGCTTGCAGGCGCAGCGCCGCCGCCCTTCTTCTCCAGGCTCGCGCGCAGCGCTTCCATCAGGTCGATGATCTGCGCGCCGCCTTCGGGTTCCGCGGCCAGGGTGATCTGCTCGCCCTCGACCTTCTGCTGCACCGCCGCCTCGATGCGCGCGGCGACGTCGTCCTTGTACTGCGTCGGATCGAAGGTCTCCGCGCTCTGCGAATCGATCAGCTGCTGCGCCAGCTTCAGCTCGGCCGGCTTGACCTCGGTGCGCGGGATGTCGAGGTCGTTGATCGAACGCACCTCGTTGTCATACAGCAGCTGCTGCATCACCAGGCCGTCCTCGACCGGGCGGATCATCACGATGTAACTCTTGCCGCGCGTGGCCCAGTGCCCGATCGCGCAGCGCCCGGCTTCGCGCAGCGCCTTGGCGAACAGCGCGTACGGCTTGGCGCCGCCCTTGTCCGGCGCGAGGTAGTAGGCCTTGTCGAAGTACACCGGGTCGATCGCCGCGATCGGCACGAACTCGACGATGTCCGCGCTGTGCGTGCCCACTTCCTCCAGCGCCTTCAGCTCGTCCGGCGCGAACATCACGTACTGGTCCTTGGCGAACTCGTAGCCCTTGACGATCTCGTCGCGCTCGATCGGGATGTTCTCGCGCGCGCACATGGTCTGGTAGCGCACGCGCGAGCCGCACTTCTTGTGCAGCAGGTTGAAGGAGATGCCGCCCTTGGACTCGGTCGCGGTGTACAGCTTCACCGGAATGGCGACCAGGCCGAACGAGACGGTGAGTGACGCGATCGAACGTGCAGCCATGACTGCCTCCGAAGCTTCTGTCGCGTCATCCCGGGCGTAGCGGGGGATGACGGCTAGCGTTGCAGTGCCTTCGCCAGATCCTGCTTGCGTGCCAGGGCGTCGCTCCAGCGATCCCCCGTGCGTGACAGGCGCTTTATAACACCGGGCATGCGGAAGTCGAGTGGGTGCGCGGAGGCCAGTTCGTCCCACGTCAACGGCATCGACACCGGTGCCGCGGGCTCGCCACGCGGGGAGTAGGCGACGTTCAAGGTCTTGCCGCGCACGTTCATGTTGTGGTCCATGAAAATCTTTCCACTACGTTTAGGGATGCTCCACTCCATGGTGATGTCCTTGGGGCGTTGCCGCAGCAGGTGCCGGCTGACCAGTTCGGACACGTGGCGGGCCGCATCGAAGTCGATCGTGCGCATGATCGGGACAAAAACATGCAGGCCGGTCTTGCCCGAGGTCTTCACGATCGGCTCCAGTCCCATGCCCAGCAGCAGCTCGCGCAGGGCGAACGCGATCTCCTTGCCCTTCTCGAAGGCCACGGTATTGAGCTCGGGTTCGGCGCCCTTGGCCTCCTTCCCCGAATAGATGTACGGGTCGATGTCGAACACCACGTAGTCGGGGTAGTTGAGCACCGAGGCTTCCAGCGCCTCGAGCGAACTGGCGTAGTCGGTCGATTGCGACACGCAGTCCGCGCCGACCTGCGCGCGCGAATGCCAGACGTGGAATTCCAGCGTGCCCGACTGCGCCAGCCACAGCAGCGTCGGCAGGTTGTTGCACAGCAGGTACTCGTGCTGCTCGTCCTTGCTGCCGGAGAACACGGTGACCGCCTCGACGAAGCCCGGGCGCGCCTGTTCCCAGTGCTTCTGGAAGAAGCGCTGGCCGCGGATGCCGTCGGGCATGCGGATCATGGTCAGCGGCCGGTCGGCAAGGTGCGGCAGCATCAGCGGCGACACCTGGGCGAGGTAGCGCAGCAGGTCGCGCTTGCTGAGCGCGGGTTGCTCGATCGCGGCGTCCGCGGGCCAGTACACGCGATCGAGGTTGCTCAGGTGGATGCGGTGCGCGCCGATCGCGAGGTCGAACTGTTTACGCGGTGTGTCGAGTTGCTGCAGGACGGCGTCGATATCGTCGTTGCGCTGCGTGTCCGCGCCGGTGCCGCGTTCCGTGTTCCCTGCAGTATCCGTGTTCGCATGCAGGCGCGGGTGGGGACGCTGCACCGTGCGCGCATCGATGTCGTCGCGCAGGCGCAGGAACACCGGCGCGCGCAGGTGCGCGTCGTCGGTCCATTCGTGGAACTCGACCTCGGCCACCACTTGCGGCTCGACCCAGGTGATCGGTCTGGGCAGGTCGGGCTTCTCGCTGAACGGGTTCTTCGCGCGCTGCAGTGGCTGCAGCCGTTGCAGCAGCGCGTCCAGCGTGCGCGCGTCGAAGCCGGAACCGACGCCCGAAACGAAGCGCAGCACGCCGCCGTCCCAATAGCCGACCAGCACCGCGCCGAGCGCGCCGCGCGAACCCTTGCCGCGCGTGTAGCCGCCGATCACGAACTCCGCGCTCTGCGTCGGCTTCACCTTCAGCCACGCCTTCGAGCGCTTGCCTGCCTCGTAGCGGCTGTCCGCGCGCTTGCCGACCACGCCTTCGAAGCCGCTGGCCAGTGCGGCTGCGAACATCGCCTCGCCATCGGCCGCGACGTGCACCAGCTGCACCTGTTGCGACGGCAGTAGGCATTGCGCGAGGTAGCGGCGGCGCTCGCGGTACGGCCGCGCGCGCAGGTCGATGCCGGCGAAGTGCAGCAGGTCGAAGGCGAAGAACAGCGTCGGCACGCTGCGGTCCGCGGCGGCGATGTCGACCGCGGATTTCAGCTGGAAACGGTTCTGCAGCGCATTGAACGACGGCCGCCCGTCCGCATCGAAGGCGACGATCTCGCCGTCGAGCAGCATCGTGCCGCCGCCGGCCTGTTCGCGCAGCTCCGCGGCCAGGCGCGGAAACGTGGTGGCCAGTTCCAGCCCGCGCCGCGACTTCAACTGCACGCGCTCGCCGTCGATGCAGGCGAGCACGCGGTAGCCGTCGAGCTTGGGTTCCCAGCACCAGCCCTCGCGGGTGAACGCGGCGTCGGTGCTCTCGGTCAGCATCGGCGCGAGCTTCACCGGCAGCGCCGAAGGCTCGCCCGCCGGCACCAGTCGCGAGGCCGGCACGCGCGGCGGCGGCGCCACGAACTTGAGTTCGCGCACGCGCAGGCCCGACAGCACCGAGCGGTCCTGCGCGGTGATGGCGTCATGCGAGACGAAGCGGTCCTTGTGCTTGATCAGCAGCCAGCTCTTCGCTTCCCTGGTGCGCACCAGCGCGTAGGAGCCCTTCAGCTTCTCGCCGCGCAACTGCAGGCTGAGCTTGCCGGCGGCCAGGCCCTCGCGCACGCGGCGTTGCGCCTCGGCGCGGTCGTGGAAACACGTGCCGCCCTCGTCCGGGCTGTACACGCCGCAGTCCCACACGATCACCTCGCCCGCGCCGTACTGCTTGGGCGGGATCACACCCTCGAACGAGGCGTAGTCGTAGGGATGGTTCTCGACGAACACCGCCATGCGCTTGTCGGCGGGATCGGGCGAGGGGCCCTTGGGCACCGCCCAGGAAAAAAGCACGCCATCGCATTCGATGCGGAAGTCGTAATGCAGCCGCGTCGCCGCGTGCTGCTGCACCACGAACAGCAGCGGGCCGCCGGCGTGCGTCGGCTCGGCCGGTGCCGGCTCGGGGGTGGCCTCGAAACGACGCTTGGCGGAGTATTCGCTGAGCTTCGCCATCCGTAATCCACAGGGATGAACAGGAAGGGACGAACATGACAGCACGACGCGTGTGGGCGGGAGCGAGCGGCTATTCCTTCAAGGAATGGAAGGGCAGCTTCTATCCCGACAGGATCAAGCCCGAGGACATGCTCGCCTGGTACGCGCAGCGCCTGCCTACGGTCGAGATCAACAATACCTTCTACCAGATGCCCAAGGCGTCGGTGCTGACGCACTGGGCGGAGGTGGTGCCGGACGGCTTCCGCTTCGCGATCAAGGCGCCGCGGCGGATCACCCACGACGCGCGGCTGAAGGCGGACGCCGCGGCCGACTCCGTCACCTACCTGTACCGCACGCTGGAGACGCTGGGCGACAAGCGCGGGCCGGTGTTGTTCCAGCTGCCGCCGTTCCTGAAGAAGGACCTGCCGCGGCTGCAGGACTTCCTGCAGCTGTTGCCAGACGGGCATCGCGCCGCGTTCGAGTTCCGCAACGCCAGCTGGTTCGACGAGGAGGTGTACACGGCGTTGCGCGCCACCGGCGCCGCGCTGTGCCTGTCCGAACGCGAGGACGACGCGCCGCCGCCGCTGGTCGAAACCGCACCCTGGGGCTACCTGCGCCTGCGGCTGGAGGAGTACACGCCGGCCGATTTCGCGCAGTGGGCGCAGCGCATCGCCGCGACGGCGTGGGGCGATACCTACGCCTACTTCATGCACGAACCGACCGCGCCGGGGTACGCCGATGCGCTGCTGCAAATCGCGACGGAACCCGGAGCGACACCATGAGCAGCGCCCAACCCGTACGCATCCCGATCGATGCGGAGCAGAGCGTGTCCGGCCTGTTGCTGGCGCCAGCGGACGCGCGCGCGGCGTACGTGTTCGCGCACGGGGCCGGCGCGGGCATGGCGCATGCGGTCATGGAGGCCGTGGCGCAGGGCCTGGCGGCGCGCGGGATCGCCACCCTGCGCTACCAGTTCCCCTACATGGAGCGCGCTTCGCGCCGTCCGGACACGCCGCGGGTCGCGCATGCGGCGGTCCGCGCCGCGGTGGCCGCCGCGGGCCGCGTGTGGCCGGAGCTGCCCCTGTTCGCCGGTGGCAAGTCGTTCGGCGCGCGCATGACCTCGCAGGCGCAGGCCGACACGCCGTTGCCGGGTGTGCGCGGGCTGGCGTTCCTCGGTTTCCCGCTACACCCGGCCGGCCAGCCGTCGGACGAACGTGCCGCGCACCTGGCGCAGGTGCAGGTGCCGATGCTGTTCCTGCAAGGCACGCGCGATGAACTGGCGACGCTGGAGTTGCTGCGTCCGGTGGTGGAGCGGTTGGGTACTCGCGCGACGTTGCGTCCGTTCGCCGACGCCGATCATTCCTTCCATGTGCCGGCGCGCAGCGGGCGCAAAGATGCCGAGGTGCTCGGTGAGCTACTGGATGCGATGGCGGGTTGGATCGTGGGTTTGGCCTGACGGCTTATCGCGACGCCACGGTCTGCTTTCGGCCAGAAGCGGACGCCTCTAACGATGTATCGCGAAAGACGCCTTCTGACTGGAAATAGCCAGCAAATAGGCTTCTGCTCGCCCTTGCGAATAGTGGTCGATCAAGACTTGCGCGATGACCAGGGTCAGCAATCCTGCCGAAACGCCATGCAGCCAGCTACGATCCGAAAGCAGGAGCGCCAGCAAGCCGAGCATGGCAACGGCCGCAACCACCCGGCGATAGACGGCGTATTTGCCGATGACCGTGCTGATCCGTTGGCGCTCGGCATGGATGGTGGATGCCTGGTCGGCGGACTGAATGCCTTCCACGATGCCGCTCGATAGTGCGCGGTCGCGCACCAGCAACCCACCCGCTATGCCTGACAGCAGGATCGAGACCGCGAGCACCATCGCGGAGAATCCCGTTGTGAAACTACTGCGCGTCGCAGCCAACAGCCAAATGGCGAGCGCGGCCATCAGGAAGGCGCCCCCGAGGATCAGCAACATCGCGTGGCGCTCGCCGGTGAAGTAGTCCAGCACTGCAGCTTGAAGGTGCAATGTCAGGTTGTTGGAAGGCATGGCCATCGGTTCCTTATTTACTCAGTGAGCCGGCGATCAAGGAAAGCCGACGGGGCTCGACTAATGCGCAACCCTTCGGGCTGCCTCGGGCGTCGTGCCTGTCCACTCGTGAAAGGCGCGGAAGAACGAATTGGGATCTTCGAAGCCGAGCAGGAATCCGATCTCCCCGGCGGTCAATTCCGTCTGCGTGAGGTAATGCCGGGCCAGTGCCTCGCGTGTGTCGTTGACCAGCGCGCGGTAGTTGCCGCCTTCTTCCTCCAGTCGCCGTTGCAGTGTCCGCTTACTCATCGAAAGTCGCGCGGCGACCGCTTCGATTCCCGATTGGCCGCTCGGAAGGAGTTCGAGCAGCGCGGAACGAACACGCGCCGCGGTATTGGCGTTCGCGTCCAGCTCGCCCAGGCGCTTGCGCAAGTCGGGCTCGAAGACCTGCCACATCGCGTCATTGACAGTGAGGAACGGTCGCTTCGCATCGATGGCGGTGAAAGCAATGCTCGCTGCATCGCCCTGCTGTGCGGCCACGCCGAAGAACTTCGCATAGGCTTTCGCCTGCGCGGCAGCGGGCAAGTGCGGCATGGTCACGCGTAGCGCCGCGACGGGCTCGCGCGTGGCCAGGCGCGCGAGCCGGAGCAGGAATGCAAGCTCGCTGGCCACGACCACGAACGGCACCTGCGCCTGCGCTTCCAACCAGCGCGGCGTCAGTGTGAGCGCGCCGTCGCGACCCACGTCCACGCCCAGCGTCATCGGCGCAATCAGCTTCTTGTAGGTGGACAACCGTTGCCCCGCCTGCAGCATGTTCGCGCTGCACAGCGCGGCGAAGATCGGCGGGATGAAGGACTCGGCCTGGATCGCTTCCACCAGGCGCAAGGGCAGCAGCGGATCGCCCGCCTCCGCCTGCAGGGCCTCCCAGAAACGGAAGTACTCCGCCGTTGTCAGGCCATTGTTGGGGCGTGCCAACAATTCTTCGGGCAAGCCCGCGCGCCGCAACAAGGTATCGCTGCGGATACCCAGATCCTTCAGCAGCGGACGCCAACCGGGATCGACCGGAAAGGTGCTGTTGCGCGCCATGTCAGCGGAACTGGCTCATGATCAGACGATCATAGACGCGGTCGCCGAAGTATTTGCGCACGAATATCAGGGGCCGCGCCAGGTTGCCGGCCACGTAGCGCGTCTTCGGGCGATGTGCTTGCACCGCACGGGCAATAGCCTCCGCCACCACGCTCGGTTGCGACATCGGCGACTTGGACCCGGCGATGGCATGCGCCAGCTTGCCGTACGGGCCATGCCCGGATCGGTCCAGCATCGGCTGGGTCATCACGTCGCCGAACTCGGTGGCGATGATGCCGGGCTCGATCACCACCACGTCGATGCCGAATGCCTTCAGCTCGATCCGAAGTGCATCGCTCCAGCCCTCCACCGCGTGCTTGGTGGCGTGGTACCAGGCGCCCAGCGGGGTGTAGATCTTGCCGCCCATGGAGGAGAGGTTGACGATGGTGCCGCGCCCGCGCCCGCGCTCACGCATTGCCGGAATCAGCAACTGGGTGAGGCGCGCCAGGCCGAAGAGATTGACCTCGAACTGTGCGCGCGCATCGTCGATCGACGTCTCCTCGACGGAACCATAGATGGCGTACCCGGCATTGTTGACCAGAACATCCAATGCGCCGTGCTCCCGCTGGATGCGCTCGACCACGGCCACTACGTCGTCCTCCTTCGTGATGTCCATGCGCAGCGGGATCGCGCCATGCACCTCCAGATCCTGCATGGCCTCCACGCGTCGCGCCGCGACGTAGACCGTATGCCCCTGCTGCAACAATTTGTGCGCGGTGGCCTTGCCGATGCCGGACGATGCGCCGGTGACGAGGATGATGCTCATGGCTAGAACCTTGGGCTGCGCCCGTTGGGAATGTGATGCCACTTTGGGCTGCATCACACGCCACGAAACTAGCTATTCGCGCCAAATGACTCGCTGAACGTGCCAAGTCGCCTGTGTCCGGGGCCTAGGCTGGCGATGTACGGACGTCCGCCATGGGTCGATTTCTGTCACCGGCGTCGGCGTCACCTTCATCCAGAAGCGGCCTTGATACGTTCCAGGACCCGAGGCTCGGTTGGCACTGTGTGCAGGCAAGGCCGATTCAGCGCGAAGGCGCGTGCGGCAACGGCTGGTAGAACGCGGCGATCTGCGGAATGAAGCGCTGCGGGTTCGCTCCTGCGAGGTTGGTCAGCACCGCGACAGCCAATCCCTCATCCGGATAGACGATGAATGCGGCGCGGGCACCGCCGATTCCCGCCACCTGCCGGGTCGGAGTGGTCTGCAGCACCGGCCAACCGGCGGCCCATTCGCCATCGGCGCCACTGTTCAATTTTTCCGGCGTCCACATGCTGCGGACACTGTCCTTGCCGATCAGGCGGCCGTTCGACAACGCGATGAGCCAACGCGACAACTCGTCCGCCGTGGTCTGGATGCCGCCGCCGGCCCACAGGCCGTAGGGGATGTCGTAGATCCAACGCGACAGGCGGTTGTCGTCGTTCTGCGCCAGGGTTCCGCGGGGCGAGTAGCTGTAGATCGTCGCCGCGTTGGGCATGAGGTCGTAGCTGTCGCCGAACGTGGTCAGGGGCATGTGCACCACGGCGAATTGATGGTCAGCCAGGTAGCGCTCATAGGGCGCCTGCGCCTGCTTGGCGATGATCTGCGCGAGCAGGCCGTAGTTGGTCTGGTTGTAGGCGAATCGTTCGCCGGGGGGCGCGTCCAATGGCAGCGCCTTGACCGCCTTCCAGGCGTCCCGTTCGGTTCCTCCGCCGATCAGGCCGTGCGGGCCGACGATGTCGGGAAGACCGGAGGTATGGCCGAGCAGTTGGCGGATGCGGATGCCGCGCCAGGCGGTGGGCAGGTCGTCGAGATAGCGCGAAGCGGGGGCGTCGAGGTCGACCCGCCCGGCCTCGGCCAGTTGCAGCATGGCGACGCCGGTGAATGACTTGGTCGCGGAGTTGATCGGGAACAGCGTCTTGCTCGTGACCGGCACGCGGTTCTCGACGTTGGCGAAACCGTAGCTCGCGGACAGCACGACCTGGCCGTCCTTGACGACGGCAACCTGCAGGCCGGGTATCCGTTGCTGTTGCATGGTCTGCTGCACGAACTGCCGGGTCCGCGCGTTGGCCTCCTGCAGCGCAGGGGCCGCGAGTGCAAGGCACGGGAGCGACATCAGGACCGCGGCAATGACGGCGGTGGCGCGGCACTTTGCAGGCAGCATGCAATTCCCTTTGGCGAACTCGCCGATGATGTGGTGGCCAGGATCCGGGCGATCGCGTCATCCGCCCCGCAGTGGGATGTGCCGGACGACACGAGGGTTTAAACCGACCCAACGCGGCTCAAACCGAGCCGCGTCATGCCAGGCCTGGGCGGGCAAGGACGAATCGGCAGCACCGCGGCGATGTCGCGCCATCGGCGCGCGGGGTCAGATCACCCGCAGCGTGATCGCCTTCAACACCGCGCGCGTGCGATCGCGGGTGTCGAGCTTCTCCAGGATCACCGACACGTAGTTCTTCACTGTGCCTTCGGCGAGGAACAGCGAACGCGCGATCTCCTTGTTGGAATAGCCGCCGGCGAGCAGGCGCAGGATCGCCACCTCGCGTTCGCTGAAGCGTTCCTTGGGCGCGTCGGTCGCGTGGAACTGGTAACGCGCGCGCACGGCCTCGGTGCTGACCGGCTGCAGCAGGGTGTCGCCGCGGGCGACGCGCTCGATCGCTTCGCGCAGGTCTTCGGGCGCCGCGTCCTTGAGCAGGAAGCCCTGCGCGCCGGCCTGGGTCGCGCGCAGCAGCAGTTCGCTGTCGTCGAAGGTGGTGAGCAGCAGCACCGGCGTGGCATCGCCGCGAGCGCGCAGTTGCTGCAGGGCGTCGATGCCGTCCAGGCGCGGCATGCGAATGTCGCTGAGCACGACGTCGACCGGTTGCGTCGCCAGTTGCGCGAGCAGCGCTTCGCCGTCGTCGGCTTCGAACACGATCTCGATGCCCTGGCGTTCGAGCAGGGCGCGCAGGCCGGCGCGCACGAGGGCCTGGTCGTCGGCGAGGGCGATGCGCAGTGGTGGATTCATGCGGAATGGGGCCGGGCGCTGTGGGGCAGGGCGAAAGGGGAAGTCACAGCGGCAGGCTCGCGTCGATGCGCAGCGCGCCGCGCGCGGTGGTGGACAGGGCGAGCGTGCCGCCGGCGGCGGCGAGGCGTTCGCGCATGCCGGACAGGCCGTTGCCTTCGCGCAGCGTGCCGCGCACGTAGCCGTCGTCCTCGACCTTCACGCTGAGGCGGTTGCCCTCGCGCTGCAGCGCGACGCTGACGGTGTCGGCTTCGGCGTGGCGCGCGCTGTTGGTCAGCGCCTCCTGCACCAGCCGCAGCACGGCCTCGGCGACGGCGGGATCGCTGATGTGCACGTCGTCGCCGATTGCCAGCCGCAACGACGGGCGCGGCATCGGCGCGGCCAGCGCGCGCAGCGCGGTGCCGAGGTCGAGCCCGCTGGCGTCGCGCAGGGCCTGCACCACGCCGCGAATGTCGCCGAGCAGTTCGGCCGACATCTGCTGCGCCACCTGCAGCTCATGGCGTGGCGCCAGCGCGGGATCGGCGGCGAGCGCGCGCAGGTTGAGGGTCAGCGCGGTGAGCTTGTGCCCGGCGACGTCGTGCAGTTCACGCGCCACGCGTAGGCGCTCGGCGTCGCGCGCGGAGTCGGCCAGCAGCGCACGCGTGGCGAGCAGGTCGGCGTTGACCAGGGCGAGACGGTCGCGCGCCTGTTCGGCGCTGGTCGCGTAGTAGGCGCACAAGGCGGCGAAGGCCTGGAAGCCGGCGTACATGCCCATCACCACCAGCGGCGAGCGCAGTCCCGCGTCGCGCAGGATCGCGTAGGTCACCACGTCCACCAGCACCACCGCGGCGAGCGCACTGCGCAACGACCAGCACGCCGCGATCTGCGCCGTCCACACCACCAGCAGCACCTGCGCGGTGCCGATGCGCGGGTCCAGCCAGACCAGCACCAGCGCGGCCACGGCCTCCAGCCACAGCAGCGCATTGGCGATGCCGCGGTGGCGCTCGCGCAGCAGGTCCTGCGCCAGCAGCGCCAGCAGGAAGCCGACCAGCAGCGTCCACGCCAGCGCGAGTGCGTCCGTCCGCAGCCACTGCAGCGATAGCGCCACCGCGCCCCAGGTGAAGAGGCCGGCCAGGTTGAACGGATGCAGCAGCGTGCGCAGCCGCTGGCTCAGCGGCAGACCGGCGCGATCGAATCGGGAGTGCAGGGCCATGGCGCGCATGCTGCGGCGCGCGGCCGGGCATCGCAATGCCGTTGGCGCAGGAAGTGACTTCTGGCGGTGCCGGTGCGAGCGAGCGTGGCATGCCGCGCTGCACCGGCGAAGGCCCGGCCATGGATGGCCGGGCGGGGGCTCGGCGCAGCGATGCGGTTGCGCCATGGAGGGCGTGAAGTGACTTCCGGCACCTCGCAGCGATGACCGCGGGCACTGCGCCGCCATCGACCGTGCACCGAAGCTGGCGGCACGTCGCCACCGGAGCCCGCCATGACCGCCTACCAGATGCTCGTTGCCTGCCACGTCGGCATCGGCGTGATCGCCCTCGCCTCGTTCTGGAGCGCGGCGTTCCTGCGCAAGGGCAGCCCGCTGCACCGCCGCGCCGGCCAGCTGTTCCTGCTGGCGATGTGCGGGATCCTCGCCACCGGCCTGCCGATGGCGGCGTACGCCTGGCTGGTGCGTGAGCGCCCGGTCGGCGCGGCTTTCCTCGCCTACCTGCTGGTGATCACCGCGGCCGGGATGTGGAGCGCGTGGCGCGCGATCCGCGACAAGCACGACGTGGCGCGCTACACCGGCCCGGTCTACGTCGCGCTGGCGTGGTTGTCGCTGCTCAGCGGTCTGGGCGTGCTGGTGCTGGGCCTGCGCGTGGGCTCGCCGCTGCTGACCGGGTTCTCCGCGGTCGGCCTGTTTGCCGGCGGCGACATGCTGCGCAAGCGCATGCAGCGCGAACGCCTGGCCGCGCGGCCGCGCTGGTGGCTGGTCGAGCACTACACCGCGATGCTCGGCAACGGCATCGCTACGCATATCGCCTTCCTCGGCATCGGCCTGCCGCGGCTGCTGCCCGGCGTCGATGGCACCGCGCTGCATTACACCGCGTGGTTCGCGCCGCTGGCGGTGGCGATTGCGGCGAAGCTGCTGCTCGACCGTCGCTGGAAGCCGCGCGTGCGGCCGCGCGCCGCGGCCGCGCTGGGTCAGGCCGGTTGAAGCGCGATCAGCGCACGCCCGCCTGCAGCGCCACCGTGCGCAGCCCCACCTGCCCGGGTGCGGCGGCGTGCGTGCGGACCTCGTTGCGGTCGGCGTAGTCGATCGTGGTCGTGGTGACGCCCAGCGCGCGCAGGGCGTCGGCGATCGCGGCCGCACGCGCGCGCCCGGGTCCGGTGTCGCCGCCCTGCACGTGCAGGTGGGCCGTCGGCGCTTGCCAGCGCTGCAGCGCCCAGGCGGCATCGGCGAGCTGCTGTTGCGCGGTATCGTCGAGCGCGACGCTGTCGTCGGCGAACACCACCTGCGGCAACGGCTGCAGCGGCGGGATCACTTCCACCGCGGGGCCTTGCGCCGATCCAGCGAGCGCGGCCTCCAGCGCCCGCGCGCCGCGCAGGTCGAGCGTGTCCGCACGCAGCCGCCACAGCACGCGTTGCCCGTCGCCGAGCGTTTCCATTGGGCCCAGGTACGCGCTCGCGCGTTCGCGCAGCGCGGCCATGGCATCGTCGCGGCCACGCCGCTGCTGCGCCTCGCGGCTGGCGGCGGTGCGCAGTTCGTCGACGCTGTCGCGCAGCTGCGACAGCGTGGCCTGCTCGCGCGCGATCTGCGAATCGTCGGCGGTGAGTACCTCGCGCAGCGCGAGCACCACCGGCCGCCCGAGTTGCGTCTCCAGCGTGCGCTCCAGCTGCGTCGCGAGCCCGGCCGCGTAACGCGGCGTGAGCAGCATCGCATCGACCTGCACGTCGCGCCCGCGTTGCTCGACGCGCAGCGCGGTGATCTGCCCCTGCACTTCGCGCGCGGCGGCCTCCAGGGTGGTGCGGATGCTGCGTTCGGCCAGTCCGCGCGCGGCGATGTCGCGCAGCGCCAGGCCGAGCGGGATCGACAGCAGCGCGAACGTGCCCACGATCAGCGCCGCCTGCCACGCCGTCTGCTGCGGGCTGTCGCTGCGGCCGAAGTGGTACCAGCGCGCCATCACCGTCACCGACAGCGCGATCGCGAGCAGGTTGGTCATGAACAGGAACGCGGCGCCGCCCGCAATGCTGGCGCTGCCGGTGGCGATGCCGAAACCGACCACCGCCAGCGGCGGCATCAGCGCGGTAGCGATCGCCACGCCGACGATCGTTTCGCCCTTGCGGGTGATCGTGGCGTAGGCGCCGGCGAGGCCGGAAAACACCGCCACGAGCAGGTCGAACAACGTGGGTTCGGTGCGCGCCAGGATCTCCGCGGTCGGCTCCTGCAGCGGCGACACGGCGACGATCAGGATCGCGATCAGCAGCGACAAGGCCACGCCCACCGCCAGCGTGCGCAACGAGCCGCGCAGGTTGCGCAGGTCGAACACCGCCAGCGACATGCCCATCTCCACGATCGGGCCCATCAGCGGCGAGATCAGCATCGCGCCGATGATCACCGCCGCCGAGCCCTGCAACAGGCCCAGCGTGGCGATGCCGCACGACATGACCACCATGAAGGCGAAGCGCGGCGCGAGCGCGCCCGCTTCGTCCACGTGCTGCAGCACGGCGAAGCGGTCGACCTGCAGGTGTTCGCGGCGCCATTGCCGCAGCCAGCGCCAGAGCGCCTGGGGTGAGGGAAGCATCACGGTGTCCGCCGGTGGAAGCGGCGGACAGCTTAACCGGCGGTTCGCGGCACGGGCCGCGCTGCGCTCAGACGTCGCCGTCGTTCAACCAGCCTTCGCCGGTGCCGCGGTTGTAGACGGTGTCGGTGGCAAGCACGTTGCCGGCGGGAATGGAGTCCTGCTGCGCCAGCGCCGCGTAGATCGGGGTGAAGTCCGGCGTCGTCGCTTCCATCAGCTGCTCGTAGCTGTCGATGACGAAGTAGGTCTTCTGGTAGGTGTCGATGCGGTAGCGCGTGCGCATGATCCGCTCGAGGTCAAAGCCAATCCGGTTGGGCGCGGCGCTTTCCAGGCAGTGGATCGACTCGCCCTTCGACGAGACGATGCCGCTGCCGTAGATGCGCAGGCCGTCGGGCTGCCTGATCAGGCCGAACTCCACCGTGTACCAGTACAGGCGGGTCAGGTTGACCAGCGCGTCCGGGCCGATCGCATGCGCCTTCACGCCGCCGCGGCCGTAGGCCTGCATGTAGTCGGCGAACACGGGATTCATCAGCAGCGGCACGTGGCCGAACAGGTCGTGGAACAGGTCCGGCTCGCTCAGGTAATCGAGCTGCTCGGGCTTGCGGATCCACCACGTCACCGGGAAGCGGCGGTGGGCGAGGTGTTCGAAGAAGGTGAGTTCGGGCAGCAGGCCTTCGACCCCGATCAGTTCCCAGCCGGTGGCCGCGCGCAGCACGCGGTTGAGCTCGTCGAACTTGGGGATGCGGTCGGGCGCCATGCCCATCGCGCGCTGCTGGCGCAGGAACTCGTCCGAGGCGCGGCCGACCAGGATCTGCTGCTGACGCTCGAACAGCGTCGCCCACACCGCGTGGTCGCTGCCGGTGTAGCTGGACCAGGGCTGCTCGACCACGGCGGTGGTGTAGACCGGGACGTAGCCCTTGTCGGTGAGCTGGTGTTCGACGCGGCTGGGGGTGTTCATGCGGAATCCGTGGAAGCCCCGGCGCAGGGATGGCCGGGCGCGCAACAGCGCTCATACGAAAAATAGCGGGTCCGGCGCGCAATGGGCTTGCGTTGTTGCATGGATTACGCCGTGGCGCGCATGATTCTTGCGCAGATAACGAAATCCTTGCATGAAGCCGCCATGCCCGCCATCGAACTCGACCGCATCGACCTGCTGCTGCTGGCCGAACTGCAGCGCAACGGCCGCCAGACCAATGCCGAACTGGCCGAACGCGTGCACCTGTCCGCCTCGGCCTGCCTGCGCCGGCTGCAGCGGCTGGAGCGCGAGGGGGTGATCGCCGGCTACCGTGCCGAGGTCGACCCCGAGCGCCTGGGCCTGGGCTTGCAGGCCTTCGTCCGCGTGCAGCTGCGTCACCACGACGCGGCCTCGGTCGCCGCCTTCGCCGACTTCGTCAACCAGTGGGACGAGGTCGTCGCCTGCCACGCCCTGACCGGCGACATGGACTACCTGCTGCAGGTCGCGGTGCGCGACCTCGAGCACTTCTCGCGCTTCCTGCTCGACCACCTGCTCAACCAGGCCGGCGTGGCCGACGTGAATTCCAGCTTCGTGCTGCGCACGGTCAAGGCGTTCCGCGGCCTGCCGCTGCCGCGGGGGTGAGGTGCGCGTTCCCGGTCAGTCGAACGTGATCCAGCCGAGCATGACCGCCCATCCCAGCAGGATGACGAGCCACAGCAGCGCACCGATCACGATCCACACCCAGTTGGCCCAGGTGAAGTCGCGATTGGATTCGCCGTGGGGCTGGGCGCAGGCGAGGTTGGCGGCCTTCTGCAGGCCCCACATGCAATAGCCGATGGGCAGCAGCGCGACAGTCGCGACCAGGTCGGTGGTGGGCGAACCGATCTCCTTCGCCGCCAGCCGGTCACACACGGTCGAGATGATCTGGGCTACGACGTAGCCCCACGCCAGCAGGTTGGGCCACCAGCGGTGCGCGATGCCGGTGCGGGCCAGCGATTGGCGGATGTCGCGGCCGAGCGAATGGGCGAAGAACACCGGGAAGATCGCGCGCCAGATCGGCGAGATATTGGCCTTGTTGTAGCTGCGATAGCGCGCCCAGTGCCGGTAGAACCAGTAGATCTGGTACATGCCGAGGGTGGCCACCAGCAGCACGATGAACTTCGTGCGCGCGACCACGTAGAACTCGGGCGCGCGCACGCGCGCGGGCGCATCCATGACCACGGCGGTCGGGGGTGCGTAGAGGTTGGCTTCCAGGGTTTCTTCCAAGGTGTCTTCCTTGATGCGGCGCGCGGTGGCCGCCAGTGTGCCTGCATCCAACGTTGGCGCCGAGGGGCGCCAAAAGAAACGGCCGCACAGGGCGGCCGTTCCGGTGTTGCTCGAGGCGACGATCAGAAGCGGAATTCGCCGGCCAGGTTCAGCGTGTCGGCGTCGACCGAGACGCCGTCGAAATCGGCGCTGTGGAAGTCGTAGTTCAGGCTCAGGCCGAACGACTCGCTGAAGTCGTAGCCGGCGCCGACGCCGTAGTACGGCTCGGTCGAGGTGTCGGAACCGTCGACGTCGCCCTTGACGCGCTCGACGCCGATGCGGCCGTCGATGAAGAAGCCGCTGTTGTTGGCGCCGAAGCTCTTCTTCGCCATCAGGCCCACGCCGAAGCTGGTCAGCTCGGCGCCGTCCTGGTCGTACAGGCTGTTGTAGGCGCCTTCGACGGCGAAGTTGTCGTTGAAGTAGTAACCGCCGCGCAGCGAGTAGCCGGTGTCGCTGTCGCTGCCGCTGCCCAGGCCCGAGACGTCGACGTCGACGTCGGAATTGCCGACTTCAACGCGGGCGAAGCCCTGGCCGCCAGCGGCCATGGCGGAAGTGGACAGGCCGGCCAGGGCCAGCGCGGCGGAAAGAACCAGGATCTTCTTCATTCGTTTATCCATAAAAAAGTTGAGCGCCCTCACTGGGCGCGCGACAAGGTGGCGCGCCCCTTCAGTATTGTCAAATTTACGTTAACAAAAGCGCCAAAGCCGGCACAGCCCGGGGGCCCTGTCAGTGCGGCGGCCGGAAGCGCAGAACCACGCCGCGTTCGTCACCGGGCACCGGACGGTTCCACAGCACCGGCACCTCCGCGGGGCGGCGCGGCTCGAGCGTGTCGTGCTCCTCCAGTGCGGCCTGCGCGGCCAGTTCTTCCTCGATTTCCCAGCTGTACTTGCGCCGCGGCGGCAGCGGGTCGCTGCGGCGGAACAGCCAGGCCGCGACCACGCCGGCCGCCGCGCCGCCCAGGTGCGCCTGCCAGGACACCCCGGCCTCGCGCGGCAGCACGGTCAGCAGCATCCCGCCGTAGAGGAAGAAGGCGATCATCGCCGCCGCCACCGAGGGCCGGTCGCGGCGCAGCAGGCCGAGGCCGAGGACCAGGAACATCAGGCCGTGGGTCAGGCCGCTGGCGCCCAGGTGGTGCGAGCCGGCTTCGCCCAGCAGCCACGCGCCCAGCCCCGAGCCCAGCCACAGCAGCGGCAGGGCGCGCAGCGTCGCCCGCGGGTACACGCTGCCGGCCAGCGTGCCCAGCAGCAGCAGCGAGATCGCGTTGGCCGCCCAGTGCTCGAGCGAACCGTGCAGCAGCGGCGCGGTCAGCACGCCGACGAGGCCGGCCCAGGCGTGCGGCTGCACCGTCCACGGCCCCAGCTCGAACGCCGGCTGGGCGAGGAACACCAGGCCCAGCAGCAGCACGAAGGCGAAGCTGAGGTTGAAGGCGCGCAACAGCCGGCCGCGGTCGTGGGCGCGCTGGGCCGGGCTGTCGGCGGGGAATTCGGGGCTGGGCAGGTGCATGCGATTGCAGTGGCGGCGCGGGCGCGCCGATGCAAGGGCGGGAGTGCGGGACATTGAATCCCGAGCGCGCGAGGCGCCATTAGCTCCCCCTCGCCCCGCTTGCGGGGTGAAGACGGGCGCTTGTGCGCCACTGACGCACGCCCGACTGAACGCCCCTGCGCTGAGCGAAGGGCCGGGGGCATAGCGAGGGACCGCGTTGCGCAAGCAACGCAGGGTGAGGGGGCGTGGCGCGTGGCGAAAAGCGCCCCTCATCCGCCCTTCGGGCACCTTCTCCCCGCTGCCAGCGGGGAGAAGGACAGCAGACAGCCAAGCCCGGCTCGCCCCACCGCGTAAAATGCCGCGATGAATACCCCCGCACCGAACCCCGTCGTCCGCCTCAAGAACGCCTGGAACTCCACCCACCCCTGGATCTTCCAGCGCCTGGTCGACAAGCCCGCGCAGCGCCCCAAGTCCGGCCAGATCGTCGACGTCGTCGGCGTGGATGGCGTCTGGATCGGCCGCGGCTTCTACAACGGCCATTCGCGCATCGCCCTGCGCATGCTCGAACGCGACCCGGATGTCGAAGTCGACGCCGCCTGGTTCGCGCGCAAGATCGCCGATGCGGTGCAGCTGCGCCGCGACGTGCTCAAACTCGACGCCATCAGCGACGCCTGGCGCGTGGTGCACAGCGAGGGCGACGGCATCAGCGGCCTGGTCGTCGACCGTTACGCCGACCTGCTGGTGGTCGAGTTCTTCAGCGCCGGCGCGTTCCGCTACCGCGAATGGATCTACGACGCCCTGCGCCAGCAGTTCCCGGGCTGCCGCTTCCACGCCTCCGCCGACGAGCACGTGCAGAAGCAGGAGTCGTTCGACTTCCGCGGCAGCGAACCGGCGCAACCGGCCGTCATCAGCGAATACGGCGTGAAGTTCCGCGCCGACCCCGCCGGCGCGCACAAGACCGGCTTCTTCGCCGACCAGCGCGAGAACCGCCAGTGGTTGTCGCAGCAGGTCGAAGGCAAGCGCGTGCTCGACCTGTGCTGCAACACCGGCGGCTTCGCGGTGTACTCGGCGGTGCGCGGTGCTTCGGAAGTGGTCGGCATCGACATCGACGAGGCGGTGATCGAGATCGCCAAGGGCAATGCCAAGCTCAACAACGTGCGCCCGCGCTTCGTCCAGGCCGACATCTTTCCGTGGCTGCGCGACGCCGGCAACGCGGGCGAGCAGTTCGACGTGGTGATCCTCGATCCGGCGAAGATGACCCGCGACCGCGAGCAGGTGATCGCCGCGCTGAAGAAGTACCTCGACATGAACAAGCTCGCGCTCGGCGTGGTGAAGCCGGGCGGCCTGTTCGCGACGTTCTCCTGCACCGGCCTGGTCAGCGAGGACCAGTTCCTCGACATGCTGCGCCGCGCCGCGTTCTACGCCGGCCGCACCGTGCAGGTGCTGAAAGTGGCCGGCGCCGGCGCCGACCACCCGTTCCTCGCGCAGGTACCCGAGTCGCGCTACCTCAAGGCGGTGTTCTGCCGCGTGCTGGACTGAGGCGTCCATCGCCGGCACCGGCCATCCGTGGCGGGCGCCGGCGCCGCAGTCGCAGGGCCTCAGCGCGGGCTCCGCAATGACGGAGCGACATCCTGTCGCGCGCGCCGCACGCACCGATCAGGCACGTCGCAACCTGAGGTAGAAGTCGTAGATGCCGTCGTCATCGCCTCCATCGAAGCGCAGCGCGGGGAAGACATACGGATTGCTGCCCGCGGTGAGGCTGTCGGCCTGCGCCTGGTTGAGCGAGACTTGGCGCGTACCGCCGATCTGGTCGTCCGCGCCGATCAGATCCACCAGGTAACTCACGCCGATACCGATCACAGCGGCGGCCGCGATGATCCAGCCGACTACGCCACCGGCCGCGGCGGCTTTCGTCGCCACCGCGGTCAGGGCCGCGCGCACCTTGTCGGTGATGTCGCTGACATCGCCCAGGTCGTGTTCGAAGCAGGTGGCGGTGACCAGCACGTTGGAATCGAGCGCACGAGGGCCGGCGAAGCCGTACAGGCGCAGGTTCTCATCGCCGCTGCCGGGGCGCGTGTCGCCATCGTCGACTTCCTCGTAGACCGGGGTGTGGTACCCGATCGCGGCGGTGCCGCCCTCGGCCATTGCCTCGGTGATCACCGCGAACACGCCGTAGGGTTCGTCGTGCACGCCCCAGCCCCATTCCGGATCGCTCTCGTCGATGCAATAGAGCCGGGTGAACGACAGTTCGTAGGCGTTGGGTTGCGGGCGGGGCGGCGTGCCCTCGCCGCCGCCGTCGTCGCAGCAACAGCAGCAATCGTGCTTGCGCGCAGCCATGATGCGAATTGCCGCCGCGTTGACATTCAGGCCGCTGGCCTTGGCGCCGCGCGCGATGATGGCGGCCATCTCGTCGATGCCGACGGCCTGTGCCGGCGCCATGTTCAGATAGCGCGGCGAGAAGATCCGTTGCTTGAGCTCGTACGGCAGCTTTTCGTGTCGGTCGAGTGCGGCGAGCAGCCACTCGCGGCCGCCCTTGACGCTCTGCAGGGCACGCAGGAAGCGTTCGTCGTGGTTGGCACCGGAGCGGTCGCCCGAGAGGATGCGGCGGAACTCGTGCATCAGGGCGGGAATGAACTCGTAGCCGGCGGCGTCCAGCTGGTACTTGCGCAGGCGTTCCTCGATGGTCCTGGGCGGACGCTTGCGGCCCTTGCGGTCCGGTTTGCTCTCGCGCGGCTTGCTTGCGCGCGCGGTCTGGGTGCGGGTGGTCTGGGTGCGGGTCGCACCGGGCTTTTTCCTTGCGGTTGCCATGTCCTTTCTCCATTTGGCATTGATGCTTCTCCCTCGCCAAGGACAACGTGTTCCGCACCGGCAACGGCCACCCCCGCTTGGACGCGGCGCTAGAATCGGGGTTCAGTGCAATCGCCGTTCAGCCCGGATCCCGCGCGCATGTCCCAGCGCAAGCCCATCGACGTGTACCTCAAGCCTGCCGGTGGCTGGGATGCGCTGAAGAGTTCCTGGCATGCGCTGCGCGAGCAGCAGGTGGTGATGAAGGGCGCCAGCACGCTGCTGCGCACCAACCAGCCCGCCGGTTTCGATTGCCCCGGCTGCGCCTGGCCGGACCGCAACGCGCACTCGACCTTCGAGTTCTGCGAGAACGGGGTGAAGGCGGTTGCCAACGAGGCGACCGGCAAGCGCGTCACCCGCGAGTTCTTCGCCGCGCACTCGGTCACCGCACTGCTCGCGCAGGACGACCACTTCCTCGAGGCGCAGGGCCGGCTCACCGAGCCGATGGCCTTCGATGCCGGCAGCGATCGCTACCTGCCGATCACCTGGGATGACGCGTTCGCACGCATCGCCGCGGCGCTCAACGCGCTGGCTTCGCCCGACGAGGCGATCTTCTATACCTCCGGGCGCGCCTCCAACGAGGCGGCGTTCCTGTACCAGCTGTTCGTGCGCGAATTCGGCACCAACAACCTGCCCGACTGCTCGAACATGTGCCACGAACCGTCCGGTGTCGCCCTGATCGAGCAGTTCGGCAGCGGCAAGGGTTCGGTGCTGCTGCAGGATTTCGAACGCGCGCAGGCGATCTTCGTCTTCGGCCAGAACCCGGGCACCAACCACCCGCGCATGCTCGGCGAGCTGCGCGAAGCGGCCAAGCGCGGCTGCCGCATCGTCGCCTTCAATCCGCTGCGCGAACGCGGGCTGGAGCGCTTCGCCGATCCGAAGTCGCCGGCCGACATGCGTCCCGGTAGCGCGGGCGTGCGCATCGCCTCGGATTATTTCCAGCCGCGCATCGGCGGCGACCTCGCGGTGGCGCTGGCGATGGCCAAGGTGGTGGTCGAACGCGGCGCGGTCGATCGCGACTTCATCGCCGCGCACACCCACGGCTTCGAGCTGTTCGCCGCCAGCGTGCGCGCGCTGGAATGGCCGGAGCTGGAATGCGAGTCCGGCCTCACCCGCGCCCAGCTCGAACACGCCGCGCAGCTGTACATCGACAGCGACGCGACGATCTTCTGCTGGGGCATGGGCATCACCCAGCACCACCGCAGCGTCGCCACCATCCAGATGCTCGGCAACCTGCTGCTGCTGCGCGGCAACGTCGGCAAGCCCGGCGCGGGCCCGTGCCCGGTGCGCGGCCATTCCAACGTGCAGGGCGACCGCACGATGGGCATCTACGAGAAGCCGGCGGACGCCTTCCTCGACGCGCTCGGCGCCGAATTCGGCTTCGCCCCGCCGCGCGCGCACGGCTTCGACACGCTCGATGCGATCGCGGCGATGCGCGACGGCCGCGGCAAGGTGTTCTTCGCGCTCGGCGGCAACTTCGCCGCGGCCACGCCCGACACCGTGGCGACGCAGGCGGCGTTGCGCCACTGCGAGCTCACCGTGCACGTCAGCACCAAGCTCAACCGCTCGCACCTGGTGCACGGCCGCGATGCGCTGATCCTGCCGTGCCTGGGCCGCACCGAGATCGACGTGCAGGCCGCGGGCCCGCAGGCGGTGACGGTCGAGGATTCGATGAGCATGGTGCACCTGTCGGCGGGGATGAATCCGCCGGCGTCGGAGCAGCTGCTGTCCGAACCGGCGATCGTCGCGCGACTGGCCGCGGCGACGCTGCCGCGCAGCCGTACGCCGTGGCTGGCGCTGGTCGAGGACTACGACCGCATCCGTGCGCGCATCGCGCGGGTGGTCGACGGCTTCGACGATTTCAACGCACGCGTGCGCAGCGCCGGCGGCTTCCACCTGCACCATCCCAACCGCGAACGCGCCTTCCCTACCCACGACTGTTGCGCGCACTTCTTCGTGCATCCGCTCATCGGCGTGCGCGCGCGCGACGCCGGCCTGCTGACCTTGATGACGGTGCGCTCGCACGACCAGTACAACACCACCGTGTACGGCCTCGACGACCGCTACCGCGGCGTGCACGGCCTGCGCCGGGTCTGCTTCATCGCGCCCGCGGACCTGCAGCGGCTCGGCTTCGCCGACGGCGAGCACGTCGACCTGGTGTCGGTGTGGGGCGAGGGTGCGCAGTTGCAGGAACGCGAGGCGCCCGACTTCCGCCTGGTCGCGTACGACATTCCCGCCGGCTGCCTGGCCGCGTACTTCCCCGAGACCAATCCGCTGGTGCCGCTGGACAGTTACGCCGAACGCGCGCGCACGCCGGCGTCGAAGGCGATTCCGGTACGGCTGCGCAAACGGGCGGCGGCATGAGCGAGGAGCGCGCCATGGCCCTGCTGCAACTGCTGGCCGGCGAAGACGGCCAGTCGATCCATCGCGTCGCCAAGCGCATGGGCCTGGGACTGAGCGAACTGCAGCGCCTGCTCACCGCGTTGGGACCCGACCCGCGCTTCGACGGCCTCGACCTGGTCGAGCAACGCAGCGACGGCACGCGCACCGTGTTGTGGCTGACCGCGAAGGGTCGGCGCCTGTGCGCGGGTGCGGACGCATGAACGACGCGCTCGCCAGCGTGCAGGCATTGCGCGTGCAGGCGCAGGCCCGCGTGGAGCGCGAGGACGCCGCGGTGGTCGAAACGCCGGTGGCGCTGCTGTGCAACGGCGCGCCGTTCGCGGTGATGATGGCGACGCCGTGCGATCTGGAGGACTTCGCCCTCGGCTTCGCCCTGAGCGAAGGCGTGGTGGCCGACGCCGGCGAATTCCGCCTGGTCGACGTGGTGCATGGCGCAGCGGGCATCGCCCTGCACGCGGCGATTCCGCAGGCGCGCTACGACGCGTTGCAGCGGCGGCGCACCCTGGAGGGCCGCAGCGGCTGCGGCCTGTGCGGCGTGGAAGCCTTGCAGGACGCGTTGCGCCCGGTGCCGCGCGTGCGCGAGCCGCAACCGGTGTCGTACGCGCGCATCCAGGCGGCGCTGGCGGCGTTGGCCGCGCAGCAGCCGTTGAATACGCGCAGCGGCGGCGTGCATGCCGCCGGCTTCGTGCACGCGGGCGGGCTGCTGGTGCGCGAGGACGTCGGCCGCCACAACGCGCTGGACAAGGTGATCGGCGCGCTGGTGCGCGACGGCCTCGATCCGGCAACCGGCTTCCTCGTGATCACCTCGCGCGCGTCCTACGAGATCGTCTACAAGGCCGCGGTCGCCGGGATCGGCGTGGTGGTCGCGATCTCGGCGCCGACCGACCTGGCGATCCGCACCGCGCAGGCCGCCGGCATCACCCTGGCGGCGTTCGCGCGCGGCGACGCCTTCAACCTGTACGCGTACCCGCAGCGCGTGCTCGCGCAGGACTGAACGTACTCACTTCGAACGGCCGTCGTAGTGGTGCACCGGGATGCTTTCGAGTTCGATGTCGGTGAGGCAGCGCAGGTTGATCGCGGCCATCGCGTTGCCCTTGGGATCGGTGCCTTCGCCGAACGGGTGCATGCCGCAGACCGGGCAGAAGCGGTGGCGGATCACGTGGCGGTTGAAGGTGTAGGTCGCCAGCGCGTCCTCGCCCGCGGTGATGCGCAGCTGCGCGCGCGGCACGAACCACAGCAGCGAACCCTTGCGCTGGCAGATCGAGCAGTTGCAGCTGAGGCCGCTGTCGATATCGCCGTCCACTTCGAAGGCCACCTTGCCGCAGTGGCAGCTGCCCTGGTGCGTCGTCATGTCCGCTCTCCGTTCGTGGGTTCGGCGCGAGGATAACGCGCCGCGCATCGGTCGCATGCGCTGCGACCCGGGCCGTTACACTGGCGCCATGTCCGAATCCCTGCTGCTCGTCCTGCTGCTGGTGGCCGTCGCGGTCGCCATCGTCCTGCTCGTCCTGCTGTTGCTGCGCCGGCCCGACACGTCGCTGGAGCAGGCGTTGCGCGCCGAACAGCGCGAAGGCCGCGGCGAATTGCGCCAGCAGCTGGACAGCCTGTCGGTGTTGCAGGAACAGCGCATCGGCGGCTTCGGCACGCAGCTGCAGGCGGTGGCGGCGCAGACCGACGCGCGCCTGGGCGAGTTCACCGCGCGCACCGACGCGCGCCTGGACGAACTGCGTGCCGCGCTCGGCGAGGACGCGCGCAAGGCCCGGCACGAAGGCAGCGAATCGCTGCGCACGTTCACCGCGGCGCTGGACGCGCGCATCGCCGAACTCGCGCGCAACAACGAGGCGCGGCTGGGCGAGATGCGCACCACCCTGGAGTCGCAGCTGCAGAAGCTGCAGGCCGACAACGCGGCCAAGCTCGAACAGATGCGCGCCACCGTCGACGAGAAACTGCAGTCGACGCTGGAGACGCGGCTGGGCGAATCCTTCCGCCTGGTCTCCGAGCGGCTGGAGCAGGTGCAGCGCGGGCTGGGCGAGATGCAGCAGCTCGCCACCGGCGTCGGCGACCTCAAGCGCGTGCTGACCAACGTCAAGACCCGCGGCATCTTCGGCGAGGTGCAGCTCGCTGCGCTCTTGGAGCAGATCCTGCTACCTGAGCAATATCAGGCCAACTGCGCTCCTGTTCCGGGGCGCAATGAACGCGTTGAGTTCGCAGTGCGCCTCCCTGGCGCTGACGATGGCACGCCGATGTGGCTGCCGATCGACGCCAAGTTCCCGCGCGAGGACTACGAGCGCCTGCTCGACGCACAGGAACATGCGGATACCGTGGCCGCTGCCGAAGCAGGCATCGCGCTGGAGCGCGCGATCCGGCTGCAAGCACGGCAGATCCGAGACAAGTACCTCAGCCCGCCGTTCACTACCGATTATGCGCTGCTGTTCTTGCCAACTGAGGGCTTATTCGCCGAGGTACTGCGTCGACCCGGGCTGATGGAATCGATGCAGCGGGAGTTGCGCGTGGTCTTGACCGGGCCGACCACGTTGGCGGCAGTCCTTAACAGTCTGCGCATGGGCTTCCAGACCCTGGCGATCCAGCGTCGCTCCGGCGAGGTGCGTGAGTTGCTGTCGGCGGTCAAGACCGAGTTCGGCAAGTTCGGCGACACCCTGACAGCGGTGCGCAAGTCACTGGATGCGGCCAGTAACAAGCTGGGAAAGGCCGAGTCCAAAAGCCGAACGATCGAGCGCCACCTTCGCAACGTCGAGGCCCTGCCTGCCGACACCAGCCAGCGCCTGCTCGAGCTGGACCCGCATGACGATGAGGCCTGAGTAGGAACGCGCGGCCTACGCCGCGCTGGGGCCCGTCCGGGTGCGAGACGCCAGCCACAAAAAAGCCCGGGACATCCCGGGCCTTTCATCGGTCGCGACGGCTCAACCGCCGCCGGGCACCACCACCGGGATCGCGTCCACCGGCACGGTCGAGTCGTCCTCGTCCTCGCGCAGGTAATCGGGCAGGTCGCTGCCGTCGGCCTTCGCGCGGTCTCCGAAGATCTGGTAATCGCGGCGCTGCGACCACGCATCGCGCACCAGGGTGTAGTCGTCCTCGGCGCCCTCGCGCAGCGAGTCGGTCGACAGCAGCTGCGCGCGCACGTCGACCAGCTGCAGGCCCTGCAGCGGGATGCGGATCCTGTCGGCTTCGACCTGGCGCAACGGGCTCAGCGGCGCGTCGCCGGCCATGCCGAACACGTCGCGTACCGTGCGCGGGCCGAACAACGGCAGCTCGAAGTAGCGCGAACGCTTCCAGCCCCACACGCCCAGCGTCTGCCCGAAGTCCTCGCTTTTCTGCGGGATCTTGGCGCGCGAGGCCGGATCGAAGATGCCGCCGATGCCGACGGTCGAATTGAGCAGGAAGCGCCCGAGCGACTGCCCGGCCTGCTTGGGCTTGCCCTGCAGCAGGCTGTTGACCATGGTCAGCGGCTGGCTGAGGTTGTTGAAGAAGTTGCTCACGCCCAGGCGCACCGGCCGCGGCACCACCTTGACGTAACCGCGTGCCAGCGGCCGCGCGATGCCGCGGTCGACCGCGTTGTTGAAGCGGTGCATGCGCCGGTTGTAGCGCTCCCACGGATCGAAGGTGCCGGGCATTTCGGCGGCGTCGGGCAGGTTGGGGTCGCCGTATTCCTGCGTGCCGTAGATGTCGGCGAAGGCCTGCTCGGCGTCGGACTGCGCCGGTTCCGTGGTCTGCGGATCGAGCGGCGGCGTTTCGCCGGTGGCCGTATCGGACTGCGCGACTGCCGCAACGCCGTCGCTCGCGGCAGCGTCGTCATCCGGTGCGATCGTCGCCTCGGACTCCGGTGCGGGTCCGCCGGGCGTGGCCGTGTCGGCCACGGGGCTTTCGCTTGCGGGTGCCGGTGTCGTGGCTTCCGTTGGCACCGGCGCCTGCGGCATCGCCGTGGCATCGATCGCCTGCGTCTGTGTCTGCGTCGCCGCAACGGCGGCCGGAGTGGCGCCCACGGCATTCGCCTCCTGCGACGCCGCCTGGGCGAAGGCGGAGGCAGGCGCGAGCAGCGCGGCCAGGGCGAGGGGGAGTCCGTTCGAACGCATGGGGGTGCTGTCCAGGAAGGGCGGCCAGGCAACGCTACCGCAAATGCGGCGGCGAGAGTTCAGCTGGCGAAGGAAAGATCGTCCTGCAGGCGATACGCGGCGCGCAACTCGTCCAGGCCTTCGGGGCGCCCCTGCAGCACGATGCCGCCCCCGGCCATCGCGGCGAGCTCGGCCAGCAGCGCGAGTCCGGCGCTGTCCACGCGCGGCACCGCGGTCAGGTCGAAGCGGCGCACGCCGGCGATTGCGGCGTGCAGCTGCGGCCACAACGCGGCGGCCGCGGCGCGATCGAGCGGACCGGTGAAGACCAGGGCGTCGTCCTGGCGGAGGCAGGTGGCAGTCATGGCGGGGTCGGGAATGTGGATCGGCAGGCGATGGGCGGCGTCTCGCCGCCCATCTTGCGTCACTTGCTGGCGTCGGCCTGCAGCTTGCCGGCCTTGACGTCGGCGGCGACCTGCGCGATCGACTTGCGGCTGAGCGGGCCGTCGAACTGCGAGCGGAAGGTCTGCACGAAGCTCACGCCTTCCACCATCACGTCGAACACCTTCCAGCCGGTGCCGGTGTTGCGCAACAGGTAGTCGACCGGGATCGGCTCGCCGCCCTGGCGCAGGAATTCGCTGGATACGCGTACGCCACGGCCGTTGGGCAGCGGCGTTTCCGACTTCACCCGCACCTTGAGCTTGGCGTTGAACTGGAGCAGCGAGGAGCCGTAACGGCCCATCAGGCTGTCGGCGAGCGCATCGGCGAACAGCTTGACGTCGGCGTCCGACGCGCCGCGGCCGTGCGTGCCGAGCACCAGGCGCGCGGCGTAGTCGCGGTCGAACATCGCGTTGAATTCGCTGGTGATGAACTGGCGCAGCGTGGCCGGGTTCTTGGTGAACTCGGCGCGGCGCGATTCCAGCGTGGCCAGGACGCGGGTGCTGTTGTCGAGCACCATCTTGCTCGGCGTGCCGGCCTTGGTGGCGGCCGCGGCCTGCGCGGTGCCCTGTGCGACAGCGACCGGCGTCGCCGCGACGAACGCGGCGGCAAGGGCGAGGGACAGCAGGTTGTTCTTGAACATGGCGTGGGTCATTTCGTGGGCTCTTCCGTGGGGGCGGGAGATTCGGTGCTGGTGGTGTCCGAGGCGGCGGCATCGCCCGCGGGCTTGCCACCGCCGGAGAACATGTACTTGCCGACCAGCTGGATCAGGTCGACCGCGGGTTGGGTCATGAAGATCTCGTCGCCGGGCTTGAGCGGCTCCGGATCGCCGCCGGGGGTGAGGCCGATGTAGCTCTCGCCCAGTAGGCCGTTGGTGAAGATGCCCGCGGCGGTGTCGCCGGGCAGGTCCTTGTACTTGTTGTCGATGGCCAGGGTCACGACGGAGTCGTATTTAACCGGGTCGACCTGAATATCGGCCACCTTGCCGACCGCGACGCCGGCGATTTTCACCGGTGCGTTCGGGCGCAGCGCGCCGATCGCGGTGAAACGCGCCTTCAACGCGTACGAGCTGTTGCCGAAGCCCCAGTTGCGGTTGGTCGAGGCCAGCGCCAGCACCAGCAGCGAGCCCAGGGCGAGCAGCAGGAAGGCGCCGACGGCGAATTCGATTCTTGGACCACGCATAGATCACCTTTTCGTAGCCCGGGTAAGCGCAGCGCACCCGGGTGGCGCTTCCCGGGTGCGGCCTGCGGCCTTACCCGGGCTACGGAATCAACGGAACAACAAAGCCGACATCACGAAGTTGAACATCAGCACCAGCAGCGACGCGTTGACCACCGCCTGCGTCGTCGCCACCGAGGTGCCCTCGATGGTCGGCTCGGCGTGGTAGCCGACGTGCGCGGCGACCAGCGCGGCGACCGCGCCGAACACGCCCGACTTCACGAACGCCATCAGGAAGTCGTCGTGGAAGTCGACGCTGTCCTTGAGCACCTGCCAGAAGAAGCCCTGGTCGATGCCGATCACGTGCACCGCTTCGAAGTAGCCGGCGCTGATCGCCAGGCTGCAGAAGAACGCGGTCAGCAGCGGCATCGAGATCACCGCGGCCCAGAAACGCGGCGCCACCGCCTTGCCGATCGGATCGATCGCCATCAGGCCGAGCGCGGTGATCTGGTCGGTGGCGCGCATCAAACCGAGTTCCGCCGCGATCGAGGAACCGGCGCGGCCGATGAACAGCAGCGCGGTCAGCACCGGGCCGAGTTCGCGGTACATGCCCAGGCCGAGCATGGCGCTGACCTGGTTGGCAGCGCCGTAGGTGTCGAGCGCGCGATAACCCAGCAGGGTCACCGACAGGCCGACGAAGGCGCCGCCAACGGTGACGATGGGCAGGGTGCGCGCGCCGATCTTGTAGATCTCGCGCACCAGCTCGCGGAAGAAGTCGGCGGTGGGCTTGCTCGCGCGCAGCACCGACAGGGTGAACAGGCCGGCGCGGCCGATGGCGCGGGTGGTGGACACGAACGGCATCAGGCGACCTCCGCCCGCGAATTGAACGCCGCGCTCTCGAACGGAATCGGGCCGTCCGGTTCGCCGTTGAGGAACTGGCGGATCAGCGGATCGGTGCTGGCTTCGAGCGCGGACGGCGTGCCCGAGAACACGATGCCGCCGTTGGCGATCACCACCGCGTGGTCGGCGATCGGCAGGGTTTCGTGCACGTGGTGGGTGACGATGATGCTGGTCAGGCCGAGCGAGTCGTTGAGGCGCTTGACCAGGTCCATGACCACGCCAGAGGCGATCGGGTCCAGGCCGGTCAGCGGCTCGTCGTAGATCATCAGCGGCGGGTCCAGCGCCAAGGCGCGGGCCAGTGCGACGCGGCGCGCCATGCCGCCGGAGAGTTCGCGCGGGTAGGCATCGGCGGCCGCGCGCAGGCCGACCGCGTGCAGCTTCATCAGCACCAGGCGGCGGATCAGCGCCGGCGGCAACCTGGTGTGCATGCGCAGCGGCAGGGCGACGTTCTCGGCGGCGGTGAGGTCGGTGAGCAGGCCGTTGCCCTGCAGCAGCACGCCGATGCCCTTGCGCAGCTCCAGCAGCGCGCGCTGCGCGCGCGGCACCGGCTGGCCCAGCACTTCGACCGTGCCCGACGTCGGTGCCAACTCGCCGGTGAGCGCCGACAGCAGCGTCGACTTGCCGCTGCCCGACGGCCCCAGCACCGCGACGATGCTGCCGCGCGGCACCGACAGGGTGATGTCGCGCAGCACCGTGCGTCCGCCGCGGTCGAGGCGGAGGTGGTCGATGCGGACGATGGGCGAGGTGTCGGGCATGCCGGAATGGTCGGTTCGCGTGCGCGGGCAAAAACGTGCGCAAGGATGGGGGCGCACGGCTGAATGGGAGATGGCGGCGGGCATTGTCGCAGACCCGGGCGCGCAGGTTCGGCGACGACGCGATCTCACCCGCTGCGATCCGTATCCGGCAAGATGCACGCCGATGCCAGCCGCACCCGACTTCCGCCTCTACCACTCCAATGCCCTGGACGTACTGGCGGGACTGCTGGCGGCAGAACTGCGCCGGCCGGCTCCCGGCCAGCCGTTGCTCGCACCCGATACCGTGCTGGTGCCGCAGGTGGCGATGCGGCGTTGGCTGCAGGCCACGTTGGCCAAGGAATACGGCATCGCCGCCAACCTGGAATTTCTCACCCCGGGCGAATTCGTCCGTCGCGCGCTCGACGCCAATGTCGCCGGCGCCGACGAAGACCTGGACGCGAGTGCGCTGCACTGGCGCCTCTACGCCGCGCTGACCGACGCCGACACCTTGCGCGAGCCGGCGCTGCACGCGCTGCGCGGTTATCTGGCCGGCGACGATCCGCTCAAGCCATGGTCGCTGGCGGGCGAACTGGCCAGCGTGTTCGAGAAGTACCAGGCCTGGCGCCGCGACTGGCTGCTGGCCTGGGAAGCCGGCGAACAGCCGCGCGATGCGCAGGCCGCGCTGTGGCGGCGGGTCGCGCGCGGGCAGCGCCACCGTGCGCGGCGCATCGACGACTACCTCGCGCGCTTCAACGACGCCACCGCGCCCTTGCCTGCGGGGCTGCCACCGCGCCTGTTCGCCTTCGCCACGCTCAACATCTCGCCCGACGTGCTGCGGGTGATCGCCACCCAGGCGCGCGTGGGCCCCCTGCATTTCTATCTGCCCACGCCCACGCGCAAGTACTGGGGCGACCTGGCCACGCTGGGCGAACGCCTGCGCGCGGGCGAAGCCGCTTTCGATCCCGACGAAAACCCCTTGCTGCAGGCCTGGGGCGCCGCCGGACGCGACTTCATGGCGGTCCTGGGTGGCTACGAAGTGGTGCATCCCTCCGGCGAGTTCGCCGCCTACGACGATGCCGAGGAGCGCGACCCCGACGGATCCGGCGCGGGCGCCGATACCCTGCTGCAGCGCCTGCAACACGACCTGCTGCATCGGCGCGGCCCGTCTTCGCCGGCTTGGCGCAACGCACTGGACGCCCACGATCCCAGCGTGCAGGTCCACGCCTGCCACACCCGCCTGCGCGAGGTGCAGGTGCTGCACGACCAGTTGCGCGGCCTGCTCGAGGACCCGCGCTTCGATCCGCCGCTGCAGCCGCGCGAGATCGCCGTGCTCGCGCCCGACATCGATCCCTACGTGCCGCACATCGCCGCGGTGTTCGGCGGCGGCGCGCGCCACGACGCAATTCCCTATGCATTGGCCGACACCAGCCCGATGGCGGCCGAGCCGCTGGCGGCGGTGTTCCTGCAACTGCTGGCGCTGCCGGTATCGCGTTTCGGCCTGAGCGAAGTGCTCGACCTGCTCGCCACGCCGGCGCTGGCCGATGCGGCCCAGCTGGATGCCGCCGCGCTGGAGCGCCTGCACGGCTGGTTGCGCGAGGCCGGCGCGCGCTGGGGCCTGGATGCGGCGCATCGCAGCCGCCACGACGCGCCGCGCGACGACGCCTGCACCTGGGCGTTCGCCCTTGACCGCCTGCTGCTGGGTCACGCCAGCGACGACGAGGCCCCGATTCTTGGCGTCGCTCCGTACACCGAGATGGAAGGCAGTGCGCTCGACGCGCTCGACGCGCTGATCCGGGTGCTGCGCGTGCTCGCCCGCCACGAACGCGTGCTAGCCACCGCAATGCCGCCGGCGCTGTGGCGCGAGCGCCTGCTCGACCTGCTTGCCGCGCTGCTGCCCGAGCACCTGCGCAGCGGCGGCGACCAGCGCGCGCGCGAACGCCTGCACGGCCTGCTCGACGACTTCGCCAGCGCCGCGGCCGCCGCGGACTTCGTCGCTCCGGTGCCGCCGGAAGTGGTGCGTGCGCACTTCCAGGCCGCACTGGCCCAGGCCGACACGCGCGCGCCGCTGCTCACCGGCGGCATCAGCTTCGGCCGCATGGTGCCGATGCGGCTGCTGCCGTTCCGGGTGATCGCATTGCTGGGCATGAACGACGGCGATTACCCGCGCCGCGATCCCGCCGGCGGCCTCAACAAGCTGGCGGCGGACCTGCTCGGCCCGGCGCGTCGCCACGGCGACCGCTCGTTGCGCGAGGACGACCGCTTCCTGTTCCTGCAGCTGTTCGCCGCGGCCAGCGACGTGCTGTACCTGAGCTACCTCGGCGCCGATCCGCGCGACGGCAGCGAGCGCGAGCCCTCGGTACTGGTGTCGGAACTGCTCGACACCGCGGCGCGCTACCACGCCGAGCCGGCGGCAGTGCGCAAGGCCTTCACCGTGCGCCATCCGCTGCAGCCGTTCGCGCCGGCGGCGTTCGGCGCCGGCGCGAACGGCGAGGAACCGCGCCGCTACAGCTACCGCGGCGAATGGCGCCCGGCCGCGCAGAGCCAGGGCGGCGAACGGCAGCCGTTGGGCGCGTGGTTGCGCGCGCCGCTGCCGGCGCGGCCGCGCGAGGATGCGCCGGAGGAGCTCAGCCTCACCGACCTGCGCAAGTTCCTGCGCGATCCCTGCGAGGCCTTCCTGCGCCAGCGCCTGCACCTGCGCCTGCCGGAGGAAAGCGATGCGCAGGACGACACCGAACCGCTGACCCTGCCCGGGCGCGGCCTGCAGCACTGGCAGTTGCAGCACGCGGTGTTCGACGCCTGCGTCGCCGGCATCGGCGACGAGCTCGCCGCGCGCCTGCGCGCGCGGGCGATGCTGCCGTCCGGGCCCATGGGCATGCGCCAGCTCGAACGCGTGCGCGCCACCGTGCAGCCTTATGCCGATGCCTTCCGCGAGTGGCGCCGCGGTGCGCCGCGCACGGTGAACGTCGATGTCGAACTCGACGGCATCCGCCTGTACGGCCGCATCGAGGACGTCTATGCCGACGGCCTGGCCCGATTGCGCTTTGACGAACTGCACGGCCCGGCGCAGATCGCGCACGGCCTCGACTGGCTGGTGCTGTGCGCACTGGGCGAGGCGCAACCGTTGTGGCAATTCGCCCTGCGCGACAAGCAGATCGGCCCGCACCGGCGCGACCCGGTGCCAACCGCGCAGGCCCAGGCCGCATTGCGCGCGCTGTTGTGCCTGCGCGAACGCGGGCTGCGCGAAGCGCTGCCGTTCCTGCCGCGCTCGGGTTGGGTCTGGTACCAGGCCGAGCAGCAGGCCTCCGCGGCTTCCGCGCGCGCCAGCAAGAGTCCCTGGGACCGCGCGCGCGAGACCTGGGCGGGCGGCAACAACGGCTGGAGCGAGAGCCAGACCGCCAGTGCGCAACTGGTGCTGCGCGGCCACGACCCGTTCGCGGACGACGCGCTTGGTGCGCAATTCCGCGCGATCGCCACCCGGGTGTTCGACGCGGTGGTCCTGGGCCGCAGCGCGGTGGCGGCATGAACGACATCGCCGTGAATCCGCCGCACCGCGATCCCTACCTCGATCTCGACCTGCACGGGCTGCAGCTGATCGAAGCCAGCGCCGGCACCGGCAAGACCTTCACCCTGGCGACGCTGGTGACGCGGCTGGTGATCGAGCGCGAGCTGCGTGTCGGCCAGATCCTCGCCGTCACGTTCACCGAAGCGGCGACCCAGGAACTGCGCGAGCGCCTGCGACAGCGCCTCACCCTCGCCGCGCAGCTCGCACGCGGCGAGGACGTCGCCGCCGATGCCACCGAAGCGGCGTTGACCCGCGAACTGATCGCGCGTCGACTCGCATACGAAGGCGCCGCCGCCCTGCAGGCACGCCTGCAGCGCGCCGCCCACGAGATCGACCTGGCCGCGGTGTTCACCATCCACGGCTTCTGCGCGCGCGTGCTCGGCGAGCACGCGCTCGAAGCGGGACAACCTTTCGTCGCCGCCAATCTGGTCGGCAGCGACCGCGAACTGCGCGATGAAGTCGCCGCCGATCTGTGGCGCGCGTTCGGTTCGGATGCGAGCGACGCCGAACTGCTCGCGCGCGAATGGTCGGAGGGGCCCGCAGCGCTGGCGAGCGATCTCTCCGCCCTGCTCGCAGCGACTGAAGTGACGCCACCGCCGCCCGTCCCCGCGCCGGATCCCTTGCCGGCGTTGCAGCAGGCGGCTGCCGCGTTGCGAAAGGCCTTCGCGCAACACGGCGACGAGTTGCGCGCGCGCTTGGACGAGGCAATCGCGGCCGGCGTACTCAATGCCAACAGCTACAAGCCCGATCTCACCGACGCGTTGTGGCCTGCCCTGGCGCGTTGGTATGCGGACTCGCGCGATCTGGGGCCGATTCATTCGCACATCGACCGACTGACGCCGCAGACGCTGGCGCTTCGCACCAAGAAGGGCCGCGAGCGCGATACACCGACCTCCCCCATGTGCGCGGCGGTCGCGCTCTACCTGGATGCGCGCGAGGCGCGCGAGGAGTGGCTCGCCGACCAGACCATCGGCCTGGTCCACCGCCTGCGCGACGACGCCGTCGCGCGCCTGGCCCGGCTCAAGCGCGTGCGCCGCGTGCAGACCTTCGACGATCTGATCGAGGGCGTCGCCGGCGCGCTGGAAGGCGCGCACGGCGAGGCGTTGGTGCAGCGCCTGCGCCAGCAGTACACGGTCGCGCTGGTCGACGAATTCCAGGACACCGATCCGCGCCAGTGGGCGATCTTCCGCCGCGTCTTCGGTGGCGAAGGCGACGCCGATGTGAACCTGTTCCTGATCGGCGATCCCAAGCAGGCGATCTACCGCTTTCGCGGCGGCGACGTGCACACGTACCTGGCGGCGGCGCGCGATGCGCAGCGTGCGCCCGAGTTGCGGCAGAACTTCCGCTCGCGTCCGGCGTTGTTGTGCGCACTGCAGGCGCTGTATGACCGCGGCGGCGAGACCGCGTTCGTCGATCCGCACATCCGCTACATCGAAGTCGAGCCCGGCGGCACCGCACAGGACGCCGACTACCGGCGCGCCGGCCATGCCGCCCCGGCATTGACCTTGCGTCGCCTGCCCGCGCCCGAGGACGGCGGTAGCTGGAAGGCCGACGACGCGCGCCGGTTCGCGGCCGAAGCCTGCGTCGCCGCGATGCACGCGGTGCTCACCGATGCGCGTCATGGCATGGCGACGATCCGCGGCCGCCCCGTGCGCGCCGGCGATCTGGCCGTGCTGGTGCGCGACCACCGCGAGGCCACGCTGATGCAGGCGCTGCTCAACCGCGCCGGCATTCCCGCGGTGGCGGCGGGGCGGCAGAGCCTGTTCAACAGCGAACAGGCGCGCGAAGTATTGGCGCTGCTCGAAGCCCTGCTGCACCCCGGCGACGAGGCACGCCTGCGCGGCGCGCTGGCCGGCGTCTGGCTCGGTGCGGACGCGGCGACACTCGCGGCCTTCGATACCGACGAACACCTGCGCGGCCAGTGGCAGTTGCGCGCGCTGGACTGGCGTGAACGCTGGGAGCGCCACGGCCCGCTCGCGTTGATCTCCGACCGTTGCGCCGAGCACGCGCCGCGCCTGCTGCAGCTGCTCGATGGCGAGCGCCGCCTCACCAACCTGTTGCAGCTGGCCGAGGTGCTGCAGGAGGCGACCGCCACCGCGCTGGGCGTGCACGGCCTGGTCGACTGGCTGCGCCGCCGTATCGCCGAGGCCGACGACTTTGACGAGACCCAGCAACTGCGGCTGGAATCCGACGCCGAACGCGTGCAGGTGATGACCCTGCACAAGAGCAAGGGTCTGGAATTCCCGCTGGTGTTCCTGCCGTTCGCCGGCATCGGCCGCGAACGCAAGGCGCCGCGCGGCTGGTGCGAGGTGCTGTCGGCGCAGGGCCGTCGCCTGCAACTCGAAACCGGGCGCGAGTGCGACGCCGGAATGTGGACGCAGGCAGTGGCTACGCGCCTGCACGAGGAAGCCGCCGAAGACGCACGCCTGCTCTACGTCGGCCTGACCCGCGCGCAGCACGCGCTGTGGCTCGCCTGCGGCCCGCTCTACAAGTACGAGGACACGCCGCTGGCGCGCCTGCTCGGCGAAGTGGACACGCTACCGGCGCAAGTGACGGACGCGATCGTGCTCGAGGCCGATCCGTTGCCGCTCGCCGCACCGCCGTTGCCGCCGGAATCGGGCGGCGAGGTGCCCGCGGCCCGCGTGGTCGCGCGCACGCTGTCGCGCGACTGGTGGGTGTACAGCTTTACCCAGCTGGCGAACGAGGACAGCAGCCACGCCGCGGCCGCGACCGGCGCGGAGGAAGGTGCGGGCGACGAACCCGAGACCGCGCCCGCCGCCGATTACGACCGTCGCTTCAGCGGCAGCCGGTTCGGCAACGTGCTGCACGAGGCGCTGGAGCGCGTGGACTTCACCGCCTGGCGCAACGTGCGCGATGCGATCCCGCCCGGGCAGGAGGCGCCGCTGCGCGCCGCGCTGTCCGGCGGCGGCTATACCGCGGCCGACAGCGACGACGGCCTGCCGGTGCTGGTCGCGCTGGTGGGCGCCACGCTCAACGCGCCGCTACCCGAGGGCGTGCGCCTGTGCGAACTGCCCGAGGCGCAACGCCGCGCGGAAATGGAATTCCACTTCGCCCTGCAGACGGTCGATGTCGGTGCATTGCTGGCGACCCTGCACGCGCACGGCGTATTGCGCGAGCGCCACGCCTTCGGCCTGCGCCGCACCCTCGATGGGCTGATGACCGGCAAGATCGATCTCGTCTACACACTCGCTGACGGGCGCACCTTCCTGCTCGACTACAAGTCCAATCGCCTGCCCGCCTACGATCCGGCCACGCTGGACGCGGCGATGGACGACAGCGAATACACCCTGCAGGCACTGATCTACACCCTGGCCCTGCACCGCTGGCTGCGCTTCCGCCTCGGCGCGGACTACGACTACGAGCGCCACTTCGGTGGCGTGCGCTACCTGTACTGCCGCGGCCTCGACGTCGCCGATCCAGTGGCCGGCGTGCACGCGCACACGCCGCCGCGCGCGCTGGTCGAAGCGCTCGACGCGTTGTTCGCCGGAGGCGCGGCATGAGCCTGCTCGACCTGCTCTACCGTCACGGCGCGCTGCGCACCGTCGATCACGCACTGGCGCAGAGCCTGCGCCGGCTCGATCCGGACACGCCCGACGCGGTGCTTGCCGCGGCCGCGCTCGCGTCGAATGCCATCGCGTTGGGCCATGCCGGCGTCGATCTGACGCGCCCGCCGGAAGTGGCCGACGCGAACTGGCCCGAGCCGGCGGCGTGGCGTGCCGCATTGCACGCCTCGGGCTGGGTCGCAACGCCGGACGCGCGCGAACCCGCCGCGGCGGAGACGCCGCTGGTGCTGGAAGGCGACCTGCTCTACCTGCGCCGTTACCGCGAATACGAGCGCCGCCTCGCCGCGCACCTGCAGCGCCTGGCTGCGCAAACGCCCGCCGGTGCCATGGCGGCCGACGCCGTGCCCGAGGCGCTGTTCGATGCGCTGTTCCCGCAGCGCGACCACGCCCAGGCGCGCGCGGCGCGGCTGGCGTTGCAAAGCGCGCTGCTGGTGATCACCGGCGGCCCCGGCACCGGCAAGACCACCACCATCGCCCGCCTGCTGGTGTTGCTGCTGGCGCAGGCGCGCGCGCAGGGCCGGCGCGCGCCGCGCATCGCCCTGGCCGCGCCGACCGGGCGCGCGGCCGAGCGCATGGCGCAGAGCCTGCGCAAGGCGATCGCGCAATTGCAGGAGCTGGCGGAACTGGATCCGACGCTGTGCGCGGCACTGCCGCAGCAGGCGCGCACGCTGCACCGCCTGCTCGGTACCGTGCCGGGACGACCGCGCTTCCGTCACGACGCCGATCACCCGTTGCCGTTCGACGCGATCGTGGTCGACGAGGCCTCGATGGTCGACCTGCCGTTGATGTGCAAGCTGGTCGAGGCCGTGCCCGACGGCGCGCGCCTGATCCTGCTCGGCGATCCGGATCAATTGCCGTCGGTGGAGGCCGGCGACGTGCTCGCGGCGATCGTTGCGGCGGCGGGCGAGGAAACCGTGGCGGCGAAGCCCGCTGCCGTGCCCGCCGCGGCGGCGACGGAGCCGGCCCGCCGCGCGCGCGCTCCGGTGGCCGATCCGGCGCAAACCGACCTGTTCGGCGCGGCCCCAGTGCTGGCGCCAACGCCATCCACGCCGCCGTCCGACGTTCCCGCGACGGAGTCGCCACGCCTGCCGCGCGTGCACCTCACCCGCGGCTACCGCCAGGCCGACTCGCTCGACCTGGGCCCACTGGCCTCGGCCGCGCGCGACGGCGAGGCCAACGAACTGCTGGCACTGCTGCGTGGCGGCCGCCTGTCCGGCGTGCATTTCCACGATGGCCTCGCCGATCCGCTCGTGGCCGACACGCGCGTGCCGTTGCTGGCACCGTGGCGTGCGCTGGCCGGGATCGAGGATCCGGCGACAGCGCTGGCGCTGGCCGACCGCGCCCGCGTGCTCACCGCACTGCGCGAGGGACCACAGGGTGCGTTCCAGCTCAATGCGCGCATCGAGGAGGCGTTGGCCGGAGCGCAGCGCGAACGCTACTTCCACGGCCGCCTGCTGCTGGTCACCGAGAACAGCTATCGCCACGGTCTGTTCAACGGCGACATCGGCGTGTGCCTGCGCGGCGACGGCGGTGCGATCGTGGCCTGGTTCGCCGCGACCGGCGGCGGCGTGCGCGGCTTCCATCCCGCGGCGCTGCCCGCGCACGGCGGTGCCTTCGCCATGACCGTGCACAAGGCGCAGGGTTCCGAGTACGACACGGTGTGGCTGCAGCTGCCCAGACAGGACGTGCGCACGTTGTCGCGCGAACTCGTCTACACCGCGTTGACCCGCGCGCGCCAGGCGGTGCACGTGTGCGGCAGCGACGCGGTGCTGGCCGCGGCGCTGGCGCGGCATGCGCAACGCGTGTCCGGCCTGGCACGGCGCCTGCGCACCGCGCGCTAGTGATGCGGTGCGCGCGTCGGCAACGTCGCGCACGTCGCGCGTGCGAATGCACGCGATGCCGCGTCACGACGACAGCGCGCCAGACCCATTCAGCGCTTCTTGACCTTCGCTGTACGCCGGAGCGACTAGCGTGCGTTGCAACCGGTGCCGTACTGGTGCCGGCTCCCCCAACGCTGGAGAGCAACATGCGCGATATCAAGAAAGACCACAGCATCGGTGCAGGCACGGGCGCCATCGGCGGCGCAGTGGCAGGTGCGGCGATCGGCTCCGCGGCCGGTCCGGCCGGCAGTGCGGTCGGTGCGGTGATCGGCGGTGTGATCGGCGCGAAGGCCGGCGACTCGATCGCCGAAGCGGTCAACCCGACCGCGTACGCCGACCACTTCCGCAAGGAATACGTGGCCGCGCCGTACTACGTCAGCGGCAGCGAGTGGCGCGACTACGAGCCGGCCTACAAGTATGGCTACGACACCTACGGCCAGTACCGCGGCCGCAAGTTCGACGAGGTCGAGACCGAGCTGCAGCAGAACTGGGACGCCACCCGCGCGAACTCGCGCCTGGCCTGGAACGAAGCCCGCGGCGCGGTGCGCGACGGCTGGCATTACATCGAACGCGCGATGCCGGGCGATGCCGACAGGGACGGGCGCTGAAGCACCCGGTTCGCATCCACCATCGATGCACCCGAGCGGGGCCCTGCGGGGCCCCGCTGTTCGTTCCGGCGCGGCCGCTGGAGTACGATGCCGGTCCCCACGCACCGGCCTTCCATCCATGGCCCACGACAAGCCCTCCCGCGAACAGGCCGAAGCCGCCGTCCGCACCCTGCTGGCCTGGGCCGGCGACGATCCCGGCCGCGAAGGCCTGCTCGACACGCCCAAGCGCGTGGCCACCGCCTACGGCGACTGGTTCAGCGGCTACGCCGAGGATCCGTCCGACTACCTCAAGCGCACCTTCAAGGAAGTCGATGGCTACGACGAGATGATCGTGCTGCGCGACATCGAGTTCGAGAGCCATTGCGAACACCACATGGCGCCGATCATCGGCAAGGCCCACGTCGGCTACCTGCCCAACGGCAAGGTCGTCGGCATCAGCAAGCTCGCGCGCGTGGTCGAAACCTATGCCCGCCGCCTGCAGGTGCAGGAGAAGATGACCGCGCAGATCGCGCAGGTGATCCTGGACGTGTTGCAGCCGCGCGGCGTCGGCGTGGTGATCGAAGGCACGCACGAATGCATGACCACCCGCGGCGTGCACAAGCGCGGCGTAAGCATGGTCACCTCGAAGATGCTTGGCAGCTTCCGCGAGGACGCGCGCACCCGCGCCGAATTCCTGCAGTTCATCGACGTCGGCCCCGGCCGCTGATCCCCTTCGTGGCATGCGGGCGCGACCGCGTCCGCACACGGTCATTTGCCTGCGGCGGGCCAAAGCCCTACAACAGGCGCAGATCCCTGGTGGAAGGCGACATGGCGGTTGTCCCGAATCCGATTCCCGTTGCAGCGGCCCGTGTGGTCCGAGCGCGCCTGGGGCGGCTGTTGTGCGCGCTGGTGCTACCTTTCGCGCTCGCTGCCTGCGCGCACTTCACCTGGCCGACGAAGGCGAAGGGCGAGACGACCGACATCCGCGCCCTGCGCCACCAGTTCAACGAATTCGTGGCGCTGCGCAAGTTCGGCGGCCTCGGTGGACTGGTCAGCGAGGACGTCCAGCTGATCGAACCGGCGCGGACCACCAGCGGCCGCAAGAACCTGGTACGCGCGTACGAGGCCCTGGTGCAGAAGCGTCCCGATCTGCTGCTGGACTTCACCCCCGATGCGGTCGAGCGCAATCCGCGCTGGGCGTTCGCGGCCGAACGCGGCCGCTGGTCGCAGTCCTGGCAGGAACAGGGCGAGCCGGTCGAAGTCCGCGGCACGTACTACGCGCTGTGGAAGCGCAGGGACGGACGCTGGCGCATCGATGCGCAGGTCATGACGCCGGTGTCCTGCAAGGGCGCCCGCTACTGCAAATCCCAGGAGTAACCGCATGTCCCTGCGCTGGTTGTCCGCGGCCTCGTTATTGTTGGCCGCGTCCGGCGTCGCAGCCGCCCCGCCCACCCTGCGCGTCGACCTGGTGCACAGCGGCAACGCGTTGTCGGCGCAGTACGCGCTGGAGCGCGTGGTGATCGAACCGCTGCCGTGGCCGGGCAATCCCGCGCGCCCGCTGGACGACAGCAACCGCGGCCTCAACCGCTTCGAAGTGGTCGATCCGAAGACCAACCGCGTGCTGTACTCGCGCGGCTACAGCACCATCTTCGGCGAATGGCGCACGACCGACGAGGCGCAGAAGCTCAGTCGCGGCTTCCAGGAATCGCTGCGCTTCCCCAAGCCCGACCGGCCGGTGCGCGTGCGCGTGCTCGAACGCGACGAGCGCAACGAGTTCTCGCTGGTGTGGAGCGCCGACATCGACCCGGCCGCGATGGAGGTGCTGCGCGAGCAGCGGCCCGCCCCGGCCACGCCGATCGCGATCCGCCACAACGGCCCCTCCGCCGGGAAGGTCGACCTGCTGATCCTCGGCGACGGCTATACCAAGGGCGAGCTGCGCAAGTTCGAAGCAGACGCGCGTCGCCTTGCCGACCATATGTTCAGCGTGTCGCCGTTCCGCGAACGCGCGCAGGACTTCAACGTCTGGGCGCTGGCCGTGCCCACGCGCGAGTCGGGGGTGTCGCGGCCGTCGACCGGGACGTTCCATGAGTCGCCGCTGGGCACGCGCTACGACATCTTCGGCAGCGAGCGCTACGTACTCACGCTGGACAACCGCGCGCTGCGCGAGTTGGCGCAGTACGCGCCGAACGAGTTCATCGAGATCCTGGTCAACAACGAGACCTACGGCGGCGGCGGGATCTTCGGCCAGTTCAGCACCGCGGCGGCCGGAAACGACTGGGCGAACTACCTGTTCGTGCACGAGTTCGGCCACCACTTCGCCGCACTCGCCGACGAGTACTACACCTCGCCGGTGGCCTACGCCGCGGGCGAGGAGCGCCCGGAGCCGTGGGAACCCAACGTCACCGCGCTGCTGGATCCGGCGCAGTTGAAATGGAAGCGCCACGTCGCCGCGACCACGCCCTTGCCCACGCCGTGGCCGAAAGCCGAGTTCGAGACCTACCAGCGCGACTACCAGGCCAGACGCGTTGCCCTGCGCAAGGCGAACCGGCCGGAGTCGGAGATGAGTGCGCTGTTCGCCGAGGAACGCAAGTTCACCGACGCGCTGATCGCGCGCCAGCCCAACCGCGACGTGATCGGTGCGTTCGAAGGTGCGAACTACCAGGCCAGCGGGTATTACCGCTCGCAGATGCAGTGCACGATGTTCAGCCGCAGCGAGCGTTTCTGCCGGGTGTGCGAGGACGCGATCGGCGAGATCATCGATCTGTATTCGCGGCCCGCCCGCGACTGAATATCAGCCGCGGCGCCGTCGAAGCCGCGCGCGCGGCTGATGGCAGTGAATCGCGGCGCTTTTCAGCTCTTGAGCGCCCGCACGATCGCCGCCGCCGCCTCACGCCCTTCGTAGGCCGCGGTCACCACCAGATCCGCCCCACGCACCGCATCGCCGCCGGCGAAGACCTTCGGATGCGTGCTCTGGAACGGCAGCAACGTGTCCGCTGCCGTCGCACCGCTGCAACCACCACCACAGCGCGAACGCTCCTTGCCCACACGGATGCGCCCGTCGCGCTCCAGCTCGACGCCGTGCGCCGCCAGCCATTGCGGCGGATCCGGCTGGAACCCGAACGCGATGATCACCACGTCCGCCGCCAGCACCGATTCGCTGCCCGGCACCACCACCGCGTTGCGACGGCCGCGCGCGTCGGGTTCGCCGAGCACGGTGTCGGCCACGCGCACGCCGGTGACGTGCTCGGTGCCGAGCAGGCCCAACGGCTGGCGGTTGAACAGGAACTGCACGCCTTCCTCGCGCGCGTTCGCGACCTCGCGCGCCGAGCCGGGCATGTTGGCTTCATCGCGCCGGTACACGCAGCTCACGCTCGCCGCGCCCAGGCGCACCGCGCTGCGCACGCAGTCCATGCCGGTGTCGCCGCCGCCGAGCACCACCACGCGCTTGCCTTTGAGGTCGGGCAGGGCGATGTGGTCTTCCCAGCCCGCGATCGGTGCGCCTTCCGGGTGCAGGCCGCTGACCAGGCGGCCGTTCTGCACCAGGAACGGCAACGCCGGCAGCACGTTGGTCAGATCCTGACCCGGCAGGCCACCGTCGGTGTAGCGGTAGCTGCCGAGGCCGAGGAACACCGCGTCGAATTCATCGAGCAGCGTGTCCATGCTGACGTCGCGACCGACCTCCACGCCGAGGCGGAACTGCACGCCCATGCCGTCGAGGATCTCGTGGCGTGCGCGCATCACCGTCTTGTCGAGCTTGAAGCTGGGGATGCCGAAATGGAGCAGGCCGCCGATCGCTTCGTAGCGATCGAAGACGGTGGTCGCCACGCCCGCGCGCGCGAGCCGGTCCGCGCAGGACAGGCCCGCGGGCCCCGCGCCGATCACCGCCACGCGCTTGCCGGTGGCCATGACATTCGACAGGTCCGGGCGCCAGCCTTCGGCGAGCGCGGCATCGACGATGTACTTCTCCACCGCACCGATGGTGACGGCGCCGAAGCCGTCGTTGAGCGTGCAGCTACCTTCGCACAGGCGGTCCTGCGGGCACACGCGGCCGCAGATCTCCGGCAGCGGGTTGGTCTCGTGGCACAGCGACGCGGCCTCCTGCACGCGGCCCTGGCGCGCGAGCTCCAGCCATTGCGGGATGTAGTTGTGCAGCGGGCACTTCCACGCGCAATAGGGGTTGCCGCAGTCGAGGCAACGACCGGCCTGCTTCTTCGCCTCGGCGTGATCGAAGCGGCCGTACAGCTCGCCCCAGTCGCCGTCCTGGCGCAGCGCCAGCGGAATGCGCGCCGGCATCTGTCGCGGCTGCTCGCGGAAGCCGAACACGGGCTTGGCGGTGGTCTTCTTCGCTTCCATCTTGCTCACGCCGCCCTCCGCAGATTCTCGGCGAGCGCCTCCAGGCTCGCCGCCTTCGGCTTCACCAGCCAGAACTTGCCGAGGAAGTCGCGCATCTCCTCGACGACGCGCTGCGACCACGCGCTGCCGGTGTGCTGTGCGTGCGCCAGCAGCAGGTCGCGCAGGTGCGAGCGGTAGTTCTCCATGCCGTCCTCGGTGATGCGCTGGATGTCGATCAGCTCGTGGTTGTAGTGGTCGACGAAGTCGCGCTCCAGGTCGAGCACGTAGGCGAGTCCGCCGGTGAAGCCGGCGCCGAAGTTGAGCCCGGTGCGGCCGAGGACGGTAACCACGCCGCCGGTCATGTACTCGCAGCAGTGGTCGCCGGCGCCTTCCACCACCGCGATCGCGCCGGAATTGCGCACCGCGAAGCGTTCGCCGGCGCGGCCGGCGGCGTACAGCTCGCCTCCGGTGGCGCCGTACAGGCAGGTGTTGCCGAGGATCGGCGCGAGGCGCGTGTCGTAGCGTGCGTCCGCCGACGGCTTCAGCACGATGCGTCCGCCGGCCATGCCCTTGCCGACGTAGTCGTTGGCTTCGCCGGTGAGTTCGAAGTGCAGGCCGCCCGCGTTGAACGCGCCGAAGCTCTGCCCGGCGACGCCGCGGAAGCGCACGGTGATCGGCGCATCGGCCATGCCGTGGTTGCCGTGCGCGCGGGCGATGCGCCCGGACAGGCGCGCGCCGATACTGCGGTCGGTGTTGGCGATGGCGTAGGCGAATTCGCCGCCGCGCAGGTGCGTGATCGCGTCGGCCAGGTCGGCGTCGAGTTGCGCACCCAGCCCCGTCGCTGCCGGTGCCGGTGCGGGCGCACCGCAGTGGCCGCCGTGCACGAGGCCATCGTGGGCGAGCAACGGCGTGAGGTCGGGGGTGCGCCCGCGTTCGTTGCCGGTGTCGACCTGTTCGAGCAGGTCGACGCGCCCGACGATCTCGCCCAGCGAACGCACCCCCAGTTGCGCCAGCCACTGCCGCACTTCTTCCGCGAGCAGGCGGAAGAAGTTCTCGACGCGCTCGGGCAGGCCGGTGAAATGGTCGCGGCGCAGCGCCTCGTCCTGCGTGGCGACTCCGGTGGCGCAGTTGTTGAGGTGGCAGATGCGCAAGTACTTGCAGCCGAGCGCGATCATCGGCGCGGTGCCGAAGCCGAAGCTTTCCGCGCCGAGCAGCGCCGCCTTGACCACGTCGAGGCCGCTCTTGAGGCCGCCGTCGGCCTGCACGATCACGCGTTCGCGCAGGTTGTTCGCAAGCAGTGCCTGGCGCGCTTCCGACAGGCCCAGTTCCCACGGCGTGCCGGCATAGCGGATCGACGACAGCGGGCTCGCGCCGGTGCCGCCGTCGTGGCCGGAAATGGTGACCAGGTCGGCGCCGGCCTTCACCACGCCGGTGGCGATCGTGCCCACGCCCGCGTGCGAGACCAACTTCACCGAGATCAGTGCCTGCGGATTGACCTGACGCAGATCGAAGATCAGCTGCGCGAGGTCCTCGATCGAATAGATGTCGTGGTGCGGCGGCGGCGAGATCAGGCCGATGCCCGGCATCGCATGGCGCAGGCGCGCGATCAGTTCGTTGACCTTGTGCCCGGGCAACTGCCCGCCTTCGCCGGGCTTGGCGCCCTGTGCGACCTTGATCTGCAGCACTTCGGCGTTGACCAGGTATTCGGGGGTGACGCCGAAGCGGCCCGAGGCGATCTGCTTGATCTTCGAGACCTTGCCGGTGCCGTAGCGCGCGGGGTCCTCGCCGCCCTCGCCGGAGTTGCTGCGTCCGCCGAGGCGGTTCATCGCGATGGCGAGTGCCTCGTGTGCTTCCGGCGACAGCGCGCCCAGCGACATCGCCGCGGTGTCGAAGCGGCGCACGATGGCGGCGATGGGTTCGACGTCCTCGAGCGGGATCGGGGTCGTGGCAGGCCTGAGTTGCAGCAGGTCGCGCAGCGCCGCGGCCGGGCGTTCGTTCACCGCTGCCGCGTAGCGCTGCCAGTCGCTCCATTCGCCGGTGGCCACCGCGCGTTGCAGCGTGGTGACCACGTCCGGGTTGAACAGGTGGTATTCGCCGCCGGGCAGGTACTTGAGCAGGCCGCCGATCTCCGGCAACGCGTTGGCGTTCCACGCATGGTCGGCAAGGTGCTGCGCATCGCCCTGCAACGCCGCGAAGCCGGCGCCGCCGATGCGTGCGGGCGTGCCGCTGAAGCACAGGTCGACCACGGCGCGGTCGAGGCCGATGATCTCGAACAGCTGCGCGCCGCGGTAGCTGCCGATGGTGGCGATGCCCATCTTCGAGATGATCTTGAGCAGGCCCTTCTTGACCCCGCGCCGGTAACTGCGGCCGATCTGCGCGACCTCGTTGTGCTTGGTCTTGAGGATGCCGCGTACGCCCAGGTCGTGCAGGGTCTGGTAGGCGAGGTACGGGTACACCGCGGTGGCGCCGCAGCCGATCAGGCAGGCGAAGTGGTGCGGGTCGCGCGTGGTGCCGGTCTCGACCACGAGGTTGGCCTTGCAGCGCAGGCCGACGCGGATCAGGTGCTGGTGCACCGCGCCGGTGGCCAGCAGCGCGTGTGCCATCAGCCGGTCGGGCTGCGGGTAGCGGTCGCTCAACAGCAGCAGGATCGCGCCGTCGCGTACGGCCTGTTCGGCCTGCGCGCACACGCGGCGCAATGCGGCTTCCAGGCCTTCGTCGGCGGCGAAGTTGAGGTCGACCAGCGCGTGCGCGTCGGCGAACGGCGGCATCGCCAGCAGCTGGCGCAGTTTGCGCTGCGACAGCACCGGCGAGTTGAGCAGCACGTGGCGCACGGCCGCGGCACCCGCGTCGCCGTCCACGCCGTCGGCGAAGACGTTGCCTTCCTGGCCCAGCTGCGTGGCCAGCGACATCACGCAGTCCTCGCGCAACGGATCGATCGGCGGGTTGGTCACCTGCGCGAAGGCCTGGCGGAAGCAGTCGTACAGCGGCCGCACCTGCTGGCTCAACACCGCCATCGGCACGTCGTCGCCCATCGAGCCCACCGCTTCCTGCTCGGTCTCGGCGAGCGGGCGCAGCACCTGCTCGCGTTCCTCGCGGGTGAGCTGGAACAGTTTCTGGAAGCGGGTCAGCGTCTCGTGGTCGAACGGTTCGGCAGCGAGGCTGGGATCGATCAGCTCGCTGTGCAGGTAGGTCATGCCCTGCTTGAGCCAGCGCTTGTACGGCGCGCGCGCGCGGTTGATCGCGTCGATCGCCTCGCTGTCGAGGACCACGCCCTGCGCCAGGTCGGCGGCGATCATCTCGCCGGGGCCGAGCTTGCCCTTGGCTTCGACGTCGCGCTCGGCGATGTCGAACACGCCGGCTTCCGAGGCGATCATGAAATGGCGATCGAACGTCTTCACCCAGCGCGCCGGGCGCAGGCCGTTGCGGTCGAGCGTGCACGCGGCGAAGCGCGCGTCGGTGGTGACGATGCCGGCCGGGCCGTCCCACGGTTCGGAATTGATCGCGTAGTAGTCGTAGAACGCGGCGAGGTCGGCGTCCTTGTACTCAAGTGATTGAGTAGCAGGCGGAATCAGGATGCGCATCGCCTTGAGCAGGTCCCAGCCGCCGGCCTGCAACAGCTCGAGCATGTTGTCGAGCGACTGCGAATCCGAACCATCACTGCTGATCACCGGATCGAACTCGCGCGGGTCGAGCTGATTCTCGGCAGAAGCCGGTGTGCGCCACTCGTGCGCGCGTGCGCGTGCCCAGGCGCGGTTGCCGGAGATGGTGTTGATTTCGCCGTTGTGGGCGAGCAGGCGGAACGGCTGCGCCAGCGGCCAGCGCGGCGCGGAATTGGTGGAGAAGCGCTGGTGGAACACCACCGCGCTGCTGGCCAGCTCCTGGCGCTGCAGGTCGGGATAGAACTGCGCGAGGCGGTCGGGCAGGACCATGCCCTTGTAGCCGATCGCGTGCGCCGACAGCGACACCACGTAGGCGTCCGCGACGTCGTGCAGGCGCTGTTCGGCGCGGCGGCGGGCGAGGTAGAGCGCGTGCTGGAAGCGCTCCGGCGAGGGCCGCGCGCCGTCGATGTCGAGCGCGGGCACCACGAACAGCTGTTCGATGCGCGGCATCGCGGCGCGCGCGCGTTCGCCGCAGGCGCCGGGATCGACCGGGACCACGCGCCAGCCGGCCGCCGCGAGCTGCACTTCGCGCAAGGCAGTGGCGAGGGTGTCGCGCACGCGCGCGGCGGCGGCGGCGTCGTGCGGCAGGAACACCAGGCCGGCGGCGTACAGCTGGCCGAGGGCGATGTTCGCTTCGGCGGCCAGCGCGCGCAGCCAGGCATCGGGTTTGCGGATCAGCAGGCCGCAACCGTCGCCACTGAGGCCGTCGGCGGCGACGCCGCCGCGATGGGTCATCCGCACCAGCGCCGCGATCGCGCGTTGCACCAGCGCCGGCGACGGCGCGTCGTCCAGTTGCGCGATCAGGCCGAAGCCACAGGCATCGCGCTCGTCGCGCGGGTCGTACAAACCTTGCGGGCCCGGTGCGGGGCTGGGGTCCATGGCGTTCCTCGGTGATTCCGTGAAGCGGGTGGCGGACGACGCGAAGCGCAGGCGTGCAGCGATGGAGCGGATGTCCCTGTCGGTGGTGCGGTACGGCGTTCCTCGAATGGCGCGGACGGCAGGCCGCGGTTCGCTTGCGCGGTCCGTCCGGCCTGACTCCCTGGATGACCCGAATAGAGCATGTTTTGTGCGCCGCGGCAAATTAGTTTTTGCGCGGATAAGTGGTTGAAATTGAAACTGTTTCTAGAGTTCTGGCTCGGGTTCTTCTTCGCCGCGTTCGCACAGCGCGAGGCCTCCCTCGCCCCGCTTGCGGGGTGAAGGCGGGCGCTTGTGCGCCACTGGCGCACGCCCGACTGAACGCCCTTGCGCTACGTGCAAGGGCCGGGGGCAGAGCGAGGGACAGCGTTGCGCAGCAACGCAGGGTGAGGGGGCGTGCGCGGGGCGAAGAGCGCCCTTCATCCGCCCTTCCCTCAACGGGCTGTCGCCCGTTTCGACCTTCTCCCCGCTATCGCGGGGAGAAGGGCAAGGCGATGCTCCGGATCAACGCAACTCGCGTCTCAGGAACTGAAACCCCCGCGCGCTAAACTCCGCGCCTCGCTTTTTCCGAATCGTTCCCGTGACCGAACCGAACCACGGCGCGCGCAAGGCCGCGCTGATCTTCATCTTCGTCACCGTCCTGATCGACATCCTCGCGTTCGGGCTGATCATTCCGGTGCTGCCGCTGCTGGTGAAGCAGTTCGCCGGCGGCAGCACGATCAGCGCCGCGCACTGGATCGGCGTGTTCGGGGTGCTGTTCTCGGCGATCCAGTTCGTATTCGCGCCGGTGCAGGGCGCGCTGTCGGACCGCTACGGCCGCCGTCCGGTGATCCTGCTGTCGTGCTTCGGCCTGGGCGTCGACTTCATCTTCATGGCGCTGGCCAATTCGATGCCGTGGCTGCTGGTGGGGCGGGTAATCTCGGCGGTGTTCTCCGCCAGCTTCACCACCGCGAACGCCTACATCGCCGACATCACCGCGCCGGAAAAGCGCGCGCAGGCGTTCGGCATGCTCGGCGCCGCGTTCGGCCTGGGCTTCATCGTCGGCCCGGTGCTGGGCGGCTGGCTGAGCGTGATCGACCTGCGCTTCCCGTTCTGGGGCGCGGCGATCCTGGCGCTGTGCAACTTCATCTACGGCTGGTTCGTGCTGCCCGAGTCGCACCCGCGCGAGCACCGCTCGCCGACGTTCGACTGGCGCCACGCCAATCCGCTGGGCTCGCTCAAGCTGCTGCGCAGCTACCCGCAGATCTGGGGCCTGGCGGCGGTGGTGTTCCTGCTCAACCTCGCCCACTTCGTCTATCCGAACATCTTCGTGCTGTTCGCCGACTACCGTTACCACTGGGGCCCGGAAGCGGTCGGCAGCGTGCTCGCGATCGTCGGCGTGTGCGGGGTGATCGTGCAGGCGGTGCTGGTCAGGCACGCGGTCGCGGCGTGGGGCGAGCGGCGCACGCTGATGGTCGGCCTGTGCGCCGGCATCGTCGGCTTCACCATCTACGGCTGGGCGCCGACGGGAATGCTGTTCCTGGTCGGCATTCCGGTCATGGCGTTCTGGGGCTTCTCGATGCCGGCGACGCAGGCGCTGGTGACCAAGCAGGTCGACCGCAGCGTGCAGGGCCGCGTGCAGGGCGCGCTGAGCAGCCTGATGAGCCTGGCGGGCATCCTCGCGCCGCAGTTCTACACCGGCATCTTTGCCTGGTTCATCGGCGACCATGCGCCGGCGCAGCAGCCGGGCGCGCCGTTCTGGGCCGCGGGCCTGCTGCTGGTGGTGGCGCTGGGCATGGCGTGGCGCTTCGCGCGCGCGCCGCAGGCGGTGCCGCAGCCGGCGTAAACGCTGTGCGCGCTTAGAACGCCAGCTTGTCGAGCTGGTCCTGCGGCAGCGGCATCAGCGCCCAGAACGGTACGCCGCGGTCGCCCCATTCGGCGGCCGCCTCGTTGAGGATGTCGAGCAGGGTGGCGAAGTTCTCGTCGTCGGCCTGGCGCCACGCGTCGCCGTGTTCCAGCAGCAGCACGTAGCCCTCGGCGCGCATCCACGACAGGTCGCCGAGGCAGTCGGCCAGGGCGTCCAGGTTGCGCCCGAACCAGGCCGGGAACTCCAGCGCGGCGGCGAAGCGCGCCAGCATGTCGTCCTTGCCGCGAACGCCGCCCAGGTCGATCTGGGTGACCATGAAGTCGAGTGCGCGCGCGGCGGCGGCGAGCGCGGCGGTTTCGCGCGCATCGACGAAGTAGGCACCGCCCTGGGCGGGATCGGCCAGTACCTCGCGGACGTCAACCGCCATCATGGCGCCACCTCGAACCGCTGGAAGCTGCGGTAGTGATCATCCGTGTACCAGTACTCGCGGGGCGGCTGGCCGCCGGTGATGATGCGGCGTGCGCCGCGATCGCGTGAGCCGGGCGTCTCCACCGTGAACTCGCGGTAATAGCCGCGCGGCTGCGCGGGCAGGCGGCGTTCCCGGTTCTGGAACACGCCGCCGTCCTGGCGGTATTCGTACGGACCGCCGCGGGCGATGCGCGCGAGGACCGCATGCGCCTCGGTCGGCAGGAAGGCCGGATAACCCGCGGCCGGTGCGTCCGCGCGGGTCGCTGGCGGCGCCGGCACGGCCTGCGGGGTCGCGACCGGGGCGCTGGCAGGCGCACCGGCGCTGCTGACGGGTGCGGACGCGTGCGGTTGCAGCCATAGCCACAGGCCGAGCGCGAGAAGGGCGGCAACGATGATCCAGCTTGAACGACGCATGCACCTGCATCATGCAAGGGTGATGCCAGCCGTCGGAATCGCCGGAAATGCCGTGGAAACACCGTGGAATCGGGCGTCCCGCGCACGCGGGCGAGCCGGCTACGGCGGCGATGGAGCCGGGGCGGCAGCTTCGGCCCCATCGCCGGCGCGGACTTGGACGCTGCGCGTCACCCGCAACGGACGTTGGTGACGGTGTTGCCGGCGTCGACGTCGAGGTTGAGGCGGTTGCCGTTGAACTCCATGGTCACCGCCTGGCCCGGCTTGAGCGTGCGTGCGGTTTCGGCGCCGGCGGCCAGCCGCGCCTGGTCGATGACGTCGGGCGATGCCATCTGCCCCACGACGCTGCGCGCGGCGTCGGCATTGCAGCCGCCCACGGTGCTGTTGGTGGTCGTGGTGTCCGCGGCGCCCGTGGTGGTTGTATCGGTCGCGGCGGTCTGCGCGTCCGCGGCCATGGTGGCCTCCGCCGAGGCGCTGGACTCGCCGGTGCTGGCGCAGGCCGACAGCAGCACCAGCAATGCGGCGGCGAGGGGAAGGGTGGGACGGAACATGCGCGACTCCTGGGGGACGGAGCCGCGAGTGTGGCAGCGCGTTCGTTTGCCACGGGTCAACGCGCGACTCCGGCGCGCGCTGCGCGCAGCGCGGCAATACGACGCGGCCGCCGTGCGCGATGAACAGGCGTGACGCGCGTTCGACGCCTGTACGCGCCTCAGCGCGCCGCGGTCGTCGTCGCTGTCGCGGCGCGCTCCTGCCGTTCGAACTCGCGCATGGCCAGCGGCGTGAGCGCGACGGTGTAGCGCTTCGCATCGGCGCGGGTCAGGTGCGACCACTCGGGCAGCTCGTAGCCCTGCAGCTGCGGGTAATCCTCGAAGTGGATGCCGGGCAGGCCGGTGCGTTGCAGCAACACGTCCCAGGTCGCGGCACGCGGCAGCACCTTTCGTTCGAAGGCGTAGTACGCGCCGGTGCTGGGCGGGCGCACGAACACCACGCGCACGCCGCGCGCGCGCAGCGTCGCCACCGCCTTCGTCGCGCGATCGATCTGGGTGGCGACCACCTTCTGCAGCTTGGCCGGCGTGTCCAACATCGGCGGCGGCGGGCCCTGCAGGCGGTGCAGCCAGACGCGGCGCGTCAGCGCGCGATAGTCCGGATCGGTTTCGACCTTGCCCCAGATGTGCGTGTCGCGGTCGGGCCCCATCTCCATGAGCTTGCGCACCGGCATGTCCTGGCGCAGGCCCGGCCGCAACGGCCAGTCCTGGCGCAGCAACACCGTCGGCAACGCGAAGTCGGGGTCGTAGAAGGCGAAGTAGGGCTCGAGCAGGCGCTTGGACAACCAGTGGCCGCTGCGCTGCGACGGTCCCTGCCGGTGGTAGTGGGCGATCGCCTCGCCGCGGTAGGCGAAGCCGCTGAAGAACAGCTCCGGGGCCACGCCGACCAGCAGGCGCCCGGTGAAGTTCGGATCGGCGGCGAGATCCTCCAGCACCGGCACCGGCGAGGTGCCTTCGAGCGCGAGCTGGATCGGCCGCTCGCCGGCGATCGCCTGCCACTGCGCCAGCTGCACGTCGAACAGCACGCGCGAGGAGCCGACCAGCACGGTGCCGCCGCCTTCGCCCGCGTCGATGCGGCGGCGCTGCTCGGCCCAGGCGCCGTTGCTGTTGCGGTAGCCGGGCGTGGCGCCGAAGTCGCGCCAGTAGCCTTCCCACGCCGCCAGCAACAGCAGGAACACGGCGAAGGCACCGAACACGATCCGCCGCCACGGCTGCGGCGGGATGTCGCGTTCGGGCACCGGCTGGGCGACGCCGGGGCGGTCCGAAGCGGTGAGGCGGACGAAGCCCGGGCGCTCGAAGCGTTCGCGGGCGAGGGATTCGCGCGGGGCGGTGCCGTCGGGGACCATCGTGGCGCCTGCGTCAGAACTGGAAATAGATGAAGGCATTGCCCGAACCCTGCGTCGCGGCGACGGCGAACGCCATCACGCCCATGCACGCCGCCAACGGCACGGGATGCCGCTGCGCCAGCATCGCCTCCAGCGTGCGGCGTCGCATCAGCCAGTGCGCAATGACTATTCCGGTCACGATCAATGCGACCGTGGTCAGCTGCGCGGTGTGCAGGATCGGCGCCGCGCCGGGGTTGCCGCCGAACATGCCGCGCAGCACCGTCCACGCCTGGCCGAAGCCTTCCGCGCGGAAGAACACCCAGGTGATGTTGACCAGCGCATAGGTGAGCAGGCCGAGTCCGAACACCGCGAGCGGCCCCGGCGCGTAGCCGGCGAAGCGCGTGCGCAGCGCGCGTTCGACCGCCAGGTACAGGCCGTGCAGCCCGCCCCAGACCACGAAGGTCCAGCTCGCGCCGTGCCACAGCCCGCCCAGCAGCATCGTCGCCAGCAGCGCGAAGTAGGTGCGCGCGGCGCCGTGGCGGTTGCCGCCCAGCGGGATGTACAGGTAATCGCGCAGCCACGCCGACAGGGTGATGTGCCAGCGCCGCCAGAAGTCGGAGAAGCCCACCGCTGCGTACGGGAAGCGGAAGTTGTCCGGCATCGCGAAGCCCAGGCACATCGCCGCGCCGATCGCGGTGGTCGAGTAGCCGGCGAAGTCGCAGAAGATCTGTCCGCTGAAGGCCAGCGTGCCCATCCACGCGTCGAGCGCGCCCGGCGCGCCGGCCATCGGCGAATACACGTCTTCGGCCGCGGGGCCGAGGAAGCCGTCGGCGAGCACCACCTTCTGGAACAGGCCCAGCGTCATCAGCGCGAGGCCGAAGTACAGCTGCTCGCCGCTCGCGCGCCGCGGTTGCGCGAACTGCGGCACCAGCTCGGTCGGACGCATGATCGGTCCGGCGACCAGGTGCGGGAAGAAGGTCACGAACAGTGCGTAGTCGAGGGCATTGTTCGCCGGCTTGGCGCGGCGCAGGTAGATGTCGAGCGTGTAGGACAGCGTGGCGAAGGTGTAGAAGGAGATGCCGACCGGCAGCACGATGTCGAGCTTGGGCGGCTGCCAGGCCACGCCCAGCGAGGCCAGCAACGCGGCGAAGTTGGCGGTCAGGAAGCCGCCGTACTTGAAGTAGCCGAGCATGCCGAGGTTGACCACCACCGACAGCAGCATCCACGCGTGGCGCGAGGCCGGCTTCTGCGCATTCACCAGCTTCTTCGCCGCCCACCAGTCGACCACCGTGGACACCCACAGCAGCACGACGAACGGCGGGTTCCAGGCGGCGTAGAACAGGTAGCTCGCGATGAGCAGGTTGATTTTTTTCGTGGTCCAGCCCAGCGGCAGGCGGTGCAGCACCAGCACGCAGGCGAAGAACACCACGAAGGTCAGCGAGTTGAAGACCATGTGGAGCGCGTTCCGGCGGCCGCGAATGCCGCCCATGAGAAAACAAACGCCGATCGCACCGTGCGGACGGACAGCCCCGGCGCACCCCCGCACGGGGGATTGATCGCGTCCATGCGGCAGCGCCGCAGGCAGGAGCGCGACATGGCGCACGCGGTCACCTTCAGCGTCCCCGCGCGCGCTGGGGCCGAGACATCGAGTTCGTGGTGAAGCGCGACGGCGCGCGTTTCGGCACGCTGCTGGTCTCGAAAGGCGCGGTGGAATGGCGCCCGAGCACCAAGGTCTACCGCAGTCGGCTGCGCTGGGAGCGTTTCGACCCGCTGATGCGCGAGAGCGGGCGCAGGGTGTAGCGTGCGGGGCCCTGCCCGGGCCCACGACCGTGACCGCGAAACCCTACGCCCCCGCCTGCGAACGCAACCGCGATCCGATCCTCGCCGTGCTGCGCGAACACTTTGCATCGCGCCGGCGCGTGCTGGAGATCGGCAGCGGCACCGGCCAGCACGCCGTGCATTTCGCCGCGGCGATGCCATGGCTGGCCTGGCAGTGCTCCGACGTCGCGGAGAACCTCGCCGGCATCCGCGCCTGGCTGGACGAGGCCGGCCTGGCGAACACGCCGGCGCCGCTCGTGCTCGACGTGCGCGATGCGTGGCCACCGGCAACGTTCGATGCGGTGTTCAGCGCCAACGCCTTGCACATCATGGGCTGGGCCGAAGTCGAAGCGTTTTTCGCCGGGGTCGATCGCGTGCTCACACGCAGCGACGGCGTGCTGGCGGTGTACGGCCCGTTCAACTACGGCGGCGAGTACAGCAGCGACAGCAACCGCGACTTCGATGCGTGGCTGCAGGCGCGCGATCCGCGCTCGGCCATCCGCGACTTCGAGGCGGTGGACGTGCTGGCGCGCAACATCGGCCTGGCGCTGGTCGCCGACGTGGCGATGCCGGCGAACAACCGCACGCTGGTGTGGCGGCGTTGAGCCGTTGAGCTGTCCGATCTCCCTCTCCCCGTCGCCTGCGACGGGGAGAGGGTGCCGAAGGCGGGTGAGGGGGCGAGCGCAGCGAGCTGCTTCTGCCTTTGGCTCTGACTCAAAGCACGGCGTAAGTAACAGCAGCTCGCAGTGCTCGCCGCCCCTCATCTGCCCTTCGGGCATCTTCTCCCCGCAGGCGGGGAGAAGCGTTCGTCCTGATGGAGCATCAAAGAGGACAAAGAAAAAGCCCCGCCGAAGCGGGGCTTTTCTCAAATCGGTACATGCCGTGGATCAGGCGACCTTCACGATCCGCAGCGGGTTGCTCCATTCCTTCAGCAGCTCGGCCTCGCGCGCCTTGGCCTTGTGCAGGTGGTCTTCCTTGACGTGGCCGTAGCCGCGGATGTGCTCCGGAATCGAGGCGATCTCCGCCGCCAGGTCGACGTTGCCGCGATCCAGCTTGCCGAGCAGGCCGTCGACCGTCGCGAAGTAGTCGACGATCAGCTGGCGCTCCATCCTGCGCTCCTCGGTCTTGCCGAAGATGTCGAAGGCGGTGCCGCGGAAGCGGCGGGCCTTGGCCAGCCACTTGAACGCGGTGAACACCCACGGGCCGAATTCCTGCTTGATCAGGCGGCCCTGCGCGTCCTTCTTCGCCAGCAGCGGCGGGGCGAGGTGGAACTTGAGCTTGTAGTCGCCGTCGAACTGCTGCTCCAGCTTCTTCTGGAAGTCGCCGCTGGTGTAGAGGCGCGCGACCTCGTACTCGTCCTTGTAGGCCATCAGCTTGAAGGCGTAGCGGGCGACGGCTTCGGTCAGGTCGGTCGAGCCCGCCGCCTTCTTCTCCTCGGCCGCGCGCACCCTGGCGACGAAGTCGCTGTAGCGCTTGGCGTAGGCGGCGTCCTGGTAGTCGGTGAGGAAGGCGACGCGGCGCGCGACCAGCTCGTCGAGCGAACGCGACAGGCGCGCGTCGTCGAGCGGCAGGAACGCGACGGTGTCGCCGCTGCTGGCGTGCGCCGGCACGTGGCGCAGCTCGTCGCCGTCGCGGGTCTTGAGCGGCGCGGCATTCGCGCCCCACTCGTGGCCTTCCCACTCGCCGGCCTTGAGCATCGGCAGTTCGTGCGGGGTCGCTTCGGCGGCGGTCGGCGCGTTGCGGATCAGGCCGGCGGCTTCGGCCACGGCGGTCGGATCGATCGCGGCCAGGCGGCCCCAGGCGAACGCGGTCTTGTTCATCTCGATCGCGGCGCCGTTGAGTTCGATCGCGCGCATCAGCGAATCAAACGCGATCGGCACCAGACCCTGCTGCCAGGCATAGCCGAGGATGAACAGGTTGGTCGCGATCGCGTCGCCGAGCAGCGCGGTGGCGAGCTGGGTGGCGTCGACCACGTGCAGGCGTTCGGCGGCCTGTTCGCTGGTGCCCAGCGCCTTGGAGATCGCGGAAACGATGTCGGTGGCCGGGAACTGCATGTCCGGACGCGTGGTGAAGGTGCCCGGCATTGCTTCGTAGCTGTTGAGCACGACGTTGCTGCGGCCGGTGCGGATCTTCGACAGCACCCAGTAGTCGTTGACCACGACCATGTCGCAGCCGAGCACGAGGTCGGCTTCACCGGCGGCGATGCGCACGGCGTGGATGTCGGCCGGCGTCCTGGCGATGCGGATGTGCGTGGTGACGGCGCCGCCCTTCTGCGCGAGACCGGTCTGGTCGAGCACGGTCGAGCCCTTGCCTTCCAGATGCCCGGCCATGCCGAGCAGCGCGCCGATGGTCACGACGCCGGTGCCGCCGACGCCGGTGAGCAGGATGTTCCAGGGCTGGTCGAGCGCGGGCAGGGTCGGCATCGGCAGATCGGCGAGGCGGTCCTTGGCGTTGCTGCCCTTCTTCTTCTTCAGACCACCGCCTTCGACGGTGACGAAGCTCGGGCAGAAGCCGTTGACGCAGGAATAGTCCTTGTTGCAGTTGGACTGGTCGATCTCGCGCTTGCGGCCGAATTCGGTTTCCTTCGGCAGCACCGAGACGCAGAACGACTTCTTGCCGCAGTCGCCGCAGCCTTCGCACACCAGCGAGTTGACCATCACCCGCTTCTGCGGATCGACCATCTTGCCGCGCTTGCGGCGGCGGCGCTTCTCGGTGGCGCAGGTCTGGTCGTAGATCAGGACGGACACGCCCTTCACTTCGCGCAGGCGCTTCTGCACCGCGTCGAGTTCCTTGCGGTCGTAGTACTCGACGCCGGCCGGGAACAGCTCGCGACCCGGCTGGTTCCACGAGGTCCACTTGGCGATGTCGTCGGAGACCAGCACGATCGTCTGCACGCCCTCGCTGCGCACCTGGTGTGCGATCTGCGGCACGGTCAGGGTGCCGTCGACCGGCTGGCCGCCGGTCATCGCGACTGCGTCGTTGTAGAGGATCTTGTAGGTGATGTTGACGCCGGCGGCGATCGACTGGCGGATCGCCAGCGAACCCGAGTGGAAGTAGGTGCCGTCGCCGAGGTTCTGGAACACGTGCGGCGTGTCGGTGAACGCCGACTGGCCCGCCCAGGTCACGCCTTCGCCGCCCATGTGGGTGAAGGTGTCGGTGCTGCGGTCCATCCAGGTGACCATGTAATGGCAACCGATGCCGCCCAGCGCGCGCGAACCTTCCGGCACCACCGTCGAGGTGTTGTGCGGGCAGCCCGAGCAGTAATGCGGCACGCGCGGGAACTGCGCGCGCGGCAAGGCGAGTTCGGATTCCTTCTCCGCCATCCACTTGAGCACGTTCTCGATGTGCTCGGTGTTGTGGAACTTCTGGATGCGCTTGGCGATGACGCCGGCGATGCGCGCCGGGGTGAGTTCGCCGGTGCTGGGCAGGATCCACTCGCCGCTTTCGTCGTACTTGCCGACGATCGACGGACGGCCGCCACCGTCCCAGTTGTACATCGACTCCTTCATCTGGCTTTCGATGAAGGCGTGCTTCTCCTCGACCACCAGGATGTCCTGCAGGCCGCGCGCGAAGTTGCGCAGGCCGACCGGTTCCAGCGGCCAGGTCATGCCGACCTTGTAGACGCGGATGCCGAGGTCGGCGCAGGCGCGCGCGTCCAGGCCGAGGTATTCCAGCGCCTGCAGCACGTCGAGGTAGGACTTGCCGGTGGTGATGATGCCCAGGCGCGCGTTCGGCGAATCGAGCACGATGCGGTCGATGCGGTTGGCGCGGGCGAAGGCCTGCGCCGCCTTCACCGCGTACTGGTGCAGGCGCATTTCCTGGTTCAGCGGCGGATCCGGCCAGCGGATGTTGAGGCCGCCGTCGGGCATCTCGAAATCGGTGGGGATGACGATGTCGAGCGCGAGCGGGTTGACGTCGACCGACGCCGACGACTCCACGGTCTCGGCGATCGTCTTGAAGCCGACCCAGCGACCGGTGTAACGCGACATCGCCCAGCCGACCAGGCCCATGTCGAGGATGTCCTGCACGCCGGCCGGGTTGAGCACCGGCATCATCGCGCTGACGAATTCGTGTTCGGAGCCGTGCGGCAGCGTCGAGGAGCGGCAGGCATGGTCGTCGGCCGCCAGCGCGAGCACGCCGCCGAACTTGCCGGTGCCGGCGGCGTTGGCGTGCTTGAACACGTCACCGCAGCGATCCACGCCCGGGCCCTTGCCGTACCACATGCCGTAGACGCCATCGACCTTCGCGCCGGGGAACAGGTTGGTCTGCTGCGAGCCCCACACCATCGTCGCGCCGAGGTCTTCGTTGAGGCCCGGGGTGAACTTCACCCCCGCCTTCTCCATGTGCTTCTTGGCGCGCCACAGCTCCAGGTCGAAGCCGCCCAGCGGCGAGCCGCGGTAGCCGGAGATGAAACCGGCGGTGTTCAGGCCCGCGGCCTGGTCGCGCAGGCGCTGCATCAGCGGCAGGCGCACCAGCGCCTGCACGCCGGACAGGTAGATGCGGCCTTCGACGCGGCTGTACTTGTGATCCAGCGTGTAGTCGGGATCGACCACCGAGTTGGTGAGCGACGTATTGGCCGAGGACGGCGAGCTGAGTTCGGCTGTGCTGGTCATGGGGCGTGACTCGTGGCGCGCGGCGGGGGCCGCGGGTGGCTGCGGTACACCCGGCACTGCGCCCCACGACCGGCAGGTCGCGGGCAAAGTCCCGAGCAAAGACTCGGAATTATAACAGCCGGGGCCGACCGGCCTTGGCCCGCAAAGCGCCTCCCCCGCAGGCGGGGACGGGGTCCGGGGTCAGGCCTGGCCCGCGATCCAGCTGCTGCGGACCTGCAGGGCGGCGTCCAGCGCCACCAGGTCGGCGCGGTAGCCGGGGGCGATCCGGCCCAGCTCGCCGCCCAGGCCGAGGAAATCGGCCGGATAGGCCGAGGCCATCCGGCAGGCCTCGGCCAGCGGCAGCCCCAGCCGCTGCACGGTGTTGCGCACCGCCGTGGCCATGTCCAGGGCCGAGCCGGCCAGGGTGCCGTCGGCGGTGGTGCACTTGCCGTCGCGGCAGGTCATCGCGACGCCGTACAGGGAAAAGTCCGCGCGCTTGCCGCCGACCGGCGGCATCGCATCGGTCACCAGCAGCATCTTCCCGGCCGGCTTGGCGGCGATGGCCACGCGCAGCGCGGTGTCGTGCACGTGGTGGCCGTCGACGATCAGCCCGCACCAGCTGCCCGCATCGGCGAGCGCGGCGCCGACCGCGCCGGGGTCGCGGCTGAGCAGCGGCGTCATCGCGTTGAACAGGTGGGTGACGCCGCGCACGCCGGCGGCGAAGGCGGCGGCGAGCTGTTCGCTGCTCGCCGCGGTGTGGCCGGCGCAGACGATCACGCCACGCGCCGCCAGCGCGCGCAGGGTCCCGGGTGCGAAACGCTCGGGTGCCAGCGTGAGCATGGTGCGGCCGACACCGAGCGAGGCGACCAGGTCGAGCTCGCCGGCATCGGGGCTGTGGAACTTGTGCGGGTCGTGCACGCCCTTGCGCGCTTCGGCGAGGTACGGCCCTTCCAGGTGGATGCCGAGGATGCCGGGCACGTCCTGCGCGATCGCCTCGCGCACCGCGGCGATCGCGCGCTGCATCACCGCGACATCGTCGCTGATCAGCGTCGGCATCAGCCCGGTGGTGCCGAAACGGCGGTGCGCGGCGGCGATCCGACGCAGGCCGTCGACGCTCGGCGTGTCGTTGAACAGCACGTCGCCGCCGCCGTTGACCTGGGTGTCGATGAAGCCCGGCACCAGGTAGCCGCCCTGCAGGTCGACCGCCTGCGCGCCGGTCGCAGCCTCGCCCGGCAGCAGCGCGACGATGTGGCCGTCCTCGACCACCACGCTGACGTCGCGCTCGAAACCGCGCTCGGTCAGCACCTGGCCGTTGCGGAAGACGAGCGGGCGGGGCGGTGCGTTCATGGCGGACAGTCTCGCTGATCGGCGGGTGCGGCGCGCGGATTGATCCATACGCCACGCGCCGTCGCAATGGCCGCGCGGCGAAACGCTGGCGCCGTGCGGGTCCATCGTGCCGCGATTGTTGCTAACGTCGCGGACCTTCCGGGACGGGTGGAGCGGTGGCATGCAGTCGAGGGCAGGGCGGGTCGATGGGCGCCGGTTGGCATGCGGAGCGCGTCCATGAGCGCCGCCCGGCAGCGCTTCGTCGCCGCCGACGTCGGCGGCACCAATGCGCGCATCGCGCTGGTGCAGTCCGGCGACGACGGTCGTCCGGCCGTGCTTGCCTACCGCCGGTATCCATGCGGCGACTACCCCGGCCTGGGCGCGATCCTCGCCGACTTCGTCGCCGGCCACGCCGCGGGCTTCGGGCGCGCCGACTTCGAACGCATGGCCATCGCCAGCGCCGGGGTGGTGCTCGACGGCGAAGTCATCAACTCCAACCTGCCCTGGCGCATCGTCCTGGGCGACCTGCGCCGCGAGCTGGCCCTGCGCGAGCTGCACGTCATCAACGACTTTGCCGCGGCCGCGTACGGCTCGCAGCAACTGGCGCCGGCCGATTCGCGCCTGCTCACGCCGGGCGTGGTGCAGGCCGCGCCCGGGCCGGCGCTGGTGATCGGGCCGGGTACCGGCCTGGGCGCCGCGGTGTGCCTCCCGCAGCCGCGGGGCCTGGTGGTGCTGCCGAGCGAAGCGGGCATGGCCGCGTTCGCGCCCGGTACCGCGCGCGAGATCGAGGTGCTGCGCTGGCTGCAGCGGCGCGGCCGGCACGTGGCGACCGAGCAGCTGCTCTCCGGCCCGGGCCTGCGCAACCTCTACGAGGCGCTGTGCGCGCTCGACGGCACGCCGCCGCAGCTGCACGCGCCCGCCGCGATCAGCGACGCCGCGCGCCGCGGCGATGCGCTCGCGCGCGAGGCGGTGCTGGGCTTCTGCGCGCTGCTCGGCAGCGTGATCGGCGACCTCGCCATGGTCAGCAGCGCGCAGGTCGTGCACGTGGCCGGCGGGATCGTGCCGCAGCTCGCCGACTTCCTGCCGCAGAGCGACTTCCGCAGCCGCCTGGTCGACAAGGGCGCGATGCGCGCGGTGCTCGAGCGCGTGCCGGTGTGGCTGATCGAGAACGAACGGCTTGGCGTCATCGGCGCGGCGAGCTGGTACCTGCAGCACTTGCGGGAGCGGGGCGGCGCCACCCCCTGAGCCCGGCGGAACGGGCGCCGGCTCGCGCCCGCGAAGCGCCAGATCCGGCAAAGTCGCGCCGCGTGCGGGACATGCCCGCCGCCGCCGACGGCGGTACGATGCCGGCGGGAACTGGGGATCTTGATATGTCTATTCGTACGCTTTGCCTGCTCATCGCGGGCTTGGCCGCGGCCGGCGGCGCGCATGCGCAGTCGCTGGGCAAGCCGGCCGAGTTCTATTTCGACGCCGATCCGTCGACCACGCGGCCGGTGGTCGCGGTCAAGGAATCCGGCGATGCCGCCGTGCAGAAGCTGCTGAAGGCCATCGAGCGCGATCCGCGCGCGAAGGCCGAGCACGCGCAGCTCGCGCACCTGGCGATGGACGGCGGGCGCACCGACCTGGGCCGGGAGCTGTACAGCCGCGCCTTCACCCGCATCAGCGAGAACGATGCGATGTGGCGGCCGCTGGTGTGGAACTACGGCTGGGACCTTTACCGCAGCAACGATGCCGTTGGCGCGCTGGTGCAGTGGCAGCGGCTGGTCAGCGCGCGCCGCAGCAACGCCAGCTGGGTGCCGCCGACGCTGGCGCTCGCGCTGTGGAGCGCCGGCCAGAAGGAGCAGGCAGTGCAGTGGTACGCCGCGGCGGTGCGCACCGAGCCGCAGCTGTGGCGCGACCCGGCCAACTTCCCGCGCCTGCTGCCCGATTGGCGCGACGCCGAGCGGGCGACGCTGGCCGAAGTCCAGGCGGCGTGGGCGAGCAATCCGCCGCAATGGCCGTAAGCCACCCGCGGGCGTAGTCAGCTCCGCCATGCCGCGGCGCATGGCGGCGTCGCCGCACGCGCGGCGACGTACAACGTGACGACAGTCGCACAACCCCCGTCGCTACCGCTAAAGTGGGTCGGGCCGGAGAGGGACCGGTAGCGCCGCAGCTCGCGGCGACCGGAGCCGGCTTACAGGGGGCGGACACGATGTCCTTGTCGGAACTGAGCGTCATGGTCGTCGAGGATCACGGCTTCCAGCGCCGGATGGCGCTGCGCCTGCTCACCGACCTGGGCATCGGCGAACTCAGCGAAGCCGCCGATGGCCACAGCGCGCTGCACCTGCTGGAAGGGATCGGCGCGCCACCGGACGTACTGCTGGTCGACCTCGACATGCCCGGCATGGACGGCATCGAATTCATCGGCCACGTCGCCCAGCGCCAATTGGCGCGTGCGGTGGTCGTCGCCAGCGCGCTGGATCCGGCCCTGCTCAATACCGTGCAGAACATGGCCCGGGCCTACGGCCTGCGGGTGCTCGGCAGCGTCGAGAAGCCGCTGACCCGCGACAAGCTCGCCCACGTGCTGGCCAGCTACGACGACCAGCTGCACGCCTACGACGACGATGAAGTCGTCGAGGTCACCGTGCAGGCGATCCGCGACGCGCTGGCCAGCAACGAGATCGAGCCGTGGTTCCAGCCGCAGGTGGAACTCGGCAACGGCCGGCCGGTCGCAGTGGAGGCGCTCGCGCGCTGGCGTCGCCGCGACGGCCGCATCATCCGCCCCGCGCACTTCGTCGCGCTGATCGAGCGCGAGGGCCTGGTCGGCGACCTCACCGACCACATGCTCACCCAGTCGTGCCGCTGGAAGCGCCATTGGGACCAGCACGGCGTGCGCCTGAACCTCGCCATCAACGTCTCGCCGCAACTGCTGGCCGACGAAAGCGCCGCCGACCGCTACCAGGACATCGTGCGCCGGCAGGGCGTGGAGCCCAGCGAGGTCGTGCTGGAAATCACCGAGAGCTCGGTGATGGCCGACGCCGCGCGCGGGCTGGGCGTGCTCGCGCGACTGCGGCTGAAGGGCTTCGGCCTGTCGATCGACGACTTCGGCACCGGTTATTCATCGCTCGCGCAGCTGTCGCAGATCCCCTTCACCGAACTCAAGATCGACCAGGGCTTCGTCTCCGGCGCGCACCACCAGCCGCGCAAGCGCGCGGTGATCGAAGCCAGCCTCGACCTCGCCCGCAAGCTGCAGCTCGACGTCGTCGCCGAAGGCGTGGAGACGGTGGAGGAGTGGCAGATGCTCGCCGAACTGGGCTGCGGCATGGCCCAGGGCAACCTGATTTCCTCGCCCGTGCCCGGTAGCGACGTGGCCGCCGCGCTCGGGCGCTGGCGCCGGCCCGAGTACTGAGGCGGCGTGGCCGGCCCGCACCGCACCGGCAGGACCTGAGCAGTGCGCGCGCTGCTTGCCCGCTACGGCCTCCGCCAGCAGTTGTGGGCGCTGTTCGGTCTGTTCCTGCTCGCCGGCGCGACGGTGCTGGTGCTCGACGAAGTCGCCCAGTACCGCGCGCGGCAATCGCTGCTGGCGCTGCGCGGCGAATCGCTGCTCGCCCGGCGCGAGATCAAGACCGTCTCCGACGCCTACGGCCTCGACGTCATCGGCACCACCTTCCGCACCCGCAACTACCTGATCACCTGGGAGGAGGGCGTGGCGGCGGTCGACGCGGCGCGCGCGCGGATCGACGCCAGCTGGGCGTCGCTGCAGCGGTTGCCGCGTACGCCGGATGAGGTGGTGCATTTCCGCGCCGCCGCGCGCGAACGCGTGGCCGCCGACGCGGCGATGGTGGAGCTGCACGCGATCCTGCAGCGCCAGGACATCCACGCGCTCGGCCGCTTCGCCGACACGCGGCTGTTCCCGGCGATCGATCCGGTGACCGCGCGCCTGCAGATCCTGTCCAACCTGGCCACGGCCAAGGCCGACATGGTGGTGAATCGCAACCTGCGCGATAACCGCCGCGTCAGCGCACTGCGCATCGGCATCTCGCTGGCCACGCTGCTGGTGGTCGCGCTGATCGGGCGCACGATCCTGCGCAACGCCTACCGCGGCGTTGAGAGCCTGACCTTCCTCGCCCGGCGCATGCGCAAGCACGACTACACGGCGATGCCGCGCTACCTGCCGGAAAGCGGCGAGCTGGGCATGGTCGCCGACGCGTTCCTGGAGATGCGCCGCGACGTGCTCGGCTTCGAGACCTCGCTGACCGAACAGCTCGCGCGCAACGAACGGGTCAATGCCGAACTCGCCCGCCGCGAGGCGCTGCAGCGCTCGCTGATGGACGCCGCGCCCACCGCGATCGCGGCGATCGACAGCCAGGGACGCTACTTCCTGTTCAATCCCGGCGCCGAGCGCCTGTTCGGCCACCGCGCCGAAGACTTCATCGGCAAGGACGCGCCGATGCTCGACAGCGTCGGCGATTTCGCCCCGGCGCTGGTGCCCGCCGACAGCTACGCGCGCCTGGCCCAGTTGCTGAGCGAACGCACCGGCAAGCCCGTGCCCCCGGACTGGCGCGCGCTGCGCACCGCGGCCGAAGTCGGCATGCCGCCGACCGAGACCCTGATGCTGCATCGCGACGGCCACATCGTGCACGCGCTGCTCGCACTCGCGGTGATCCCCGACGAACTGCACGGCGGCAACGGCCTGCTCGGCGTCGCCGTCGACCTCACCCGGATCAAGCAGCTGGAAGCCGACCTGCGCGCCAGCGAGGCGCGCGCGCAGGAAGCCAACCGCGCCAAGTCCTCCTTCCTCGCTGCGATGAGCCACGAGATCCGCACGCCGATGATCGGCGTGACCGGCATGATCGAGATCCTCGCGCATTCCCGGCTCGACCACGACCAGCGCCACGCGCTCAACGTGATCCAGCAGAGCTCGCAGTCGCTGCTGCAGATCATCGGCGACATCCTCGACTTCTCGAAGATCGAGGCCGGGCGCCTGGAGATCTCGCCGAGCGTGGTGAACCTCGCCGCGGTGGTGCGCAGCACCGCGGCCAACTACACCGGCGCCGCCTCGAGCAAGGGCCTGTCGCTGACCTGCGAGATCGACGAGCGCATCGGCCCCGCGCACAGCGCCGACGCGCTGCGGCTGCGGCAGATCCTCGGCAATTTTCTCTCCAACGCGGTCAAGTTCACCAGCAGCGGCGGCGTCGAGGTCGCGCTGGAATGGCGCGGCGAGGCCGCGCCGGATCCGGCGCACCCGCTCGGCGCCGACCTGCTGAGCTTCCGCGTCACCGACACCGGCATCGGCGTCAGCGCGGAAGCGCAGCAGCGCCTGTTCCAGCCGTTCGCGCAGGCCGAGGGCGACACCACCCGGCGCTACGGCGGCACCGGCCTGGGCCTGGCGATCTGCGCGCGCCTGGGCGAGCTGATGGGCGGCCTGGTGACGATGGATTCGGTGCCGCAGATCGGCACCACCATGCGCCTGGCGATCACCCTGCCGCGCGCCGCGGCCGACGAGTTGCCGACGGACACGCTGCCCAGCGGCCAGCGCGCCGACTTCCGCCCGCGCCGCCTGCCGACGGTGGCGGAGGCCGAGCGCGAACGCAGCCTGGTGCTGCTGGTCGACGACCATCCCACCAACCGCATGGTGATCGCGCGCCAGCTGGCGCTGGCCGGCTACGCCAGCGAAGCCGCCGAGGACGGCGTGCAGGGCCTGGAGCGCTGGCGCAGCGGCCGCTATGCGCTGGTGCTCTCGGACATCCACATGCCGCAGATGGACGGCTATGCCCTGGCCGGGCGCATCCGCGAGGAAGAACGACGCAGCGGCCTCGCGCGCACGCCGATCATCGCGCTCACCGCCTCGGCGCTGAAGGGCGAGGCCGAACGTTGCCTCGGCGCGGGCATGGACGATTACCTGGCCAAGCCGGTGGCGGTGGCGGTGCTGGCGACGACGCTGCAGCGCTGGCTGCCGCACACCGTCGCCGACGAAACGGACGCCGACGCTGCCGGCGCGACGGAAACGGCGAACGCCGGCGCCGCGCTGGCCGCGGGCGGATTCCCGCAGCTGGACGCCGCCCCGCCGCTGCTCGACTACGCCGCGCTGCGCGAACTCAGCGGCGGCGACGACAACGATGCCGCGGCGGTGCTGCGCGAATTCCTCGACGCGACCCTGCAGGACCTCGCGCTGCTGGAAAAGACCCGCGAGGACGGCGACATCCCCGCGATCACCCGCCAGGCGCACAAGATCAAGGGCGCCGCGCGCCTGGTCGGCGCCGACGAACTCGCCCACGCCGCCACCGCGCTGGAAGCCGCCGGCCACTCCGGCGAATGGCCGGCGATCCTGCCGCATTTCGCGCAGGTGGAAACCGCGGCGGAGCGGCTGAAGCTGTTCGTGGCGGAGCGGTATCCCGCATAACGGACGCACTGCCATGTCCGGCACGGCAGCAAGCATGCGTCGGCGCTAGGATGCCGGCTTCCGCCCAGGATTCCGTCCATGCGCAAGCTCCTGCTCGGCTTCGCCCTCACGCTCCCCCTCACCGCCATGTGCGCCGACCGCATCACCGGCCAGCCGTTCGCCACGCGCAGCGAGGTCTACGCGCCGCATGCGATGGCCGCGACCTCGCACCCGCTCGCCACGCAGGTCGCACTTGACGTGATGAAGGCCGGCGGCAGCGCCGTCGATGCGGCGATCGCCGCGAATGCCGCGCTCGGGCTGATGGAGCCGACCGGCAACGGCGTCGGCGGCGACCTGTTCGCGATCGTGTGGGATCCGAAGACGAAGAAGCTCTACGGCTACAACGGCTCGGGCCGCTCGCCGAAGTCGCTCACGCTGGCCGAGTTCCGCAAGCGCGGCCTCACCGAGATCCCCGCGCACGGGCCGTTGCCGGTCACCGTGCCGGGCACGGTCGATGCATGGTTCGCCCTGCACGGCCGCTTCGGCCGCAGGCCCATCGCCGACGACCTCGCGCCGGCGATCCGCTACGCGCGCGAAGGCCATCCGGTGCACGAGGTGATCGCGTACTACTGGGGCCGCAGCGTGCCGACGCTGTCGAAGTGGCCGGGCTTCGCCGAGCAGTTCACCGTCGACGACAACGGCAAGCGCCGTGGTCCGCGCACCGGCGAGATGTGGAAGAACGTCAATCTCGCCAGCACCCTGGAGAAGATCGCCCGCGGCGGCCGCGACGCGTTCTACCAAGGCGACATCGCGCGCACGATCGACGCCTACTTCAAGGCCAACGGCGGCTTCCTGTCCTACGACGACCTCGCCAGCCACCACGGCGAATGGGTCGAGCCGGTCAGCACCAACTACCGCGGCTACGACGTGTGGGAACTGCCGCCGAACGGCCAGGGCATCGCCGCGCTACAGATCCTCAACCTGCTCGAACCCTACGACCTGAAGCAGTACGGTTTCGGCAGCCCCGAACACGTGCACCTGTTCGCCGAGGCGAAGAAGCTCGCCTTCGCCGATCGCGCGGCTTCGTATGCCGATCCCGACTTCTACAAGACGCCGGTGGCGAAGCTGATTTCCAAGGACTACGCACGCGAGCGCGGCAAGCTGATCGCGATGGACAAGGCGATGAAGGCCGCCGAGCCCGGCGTGATCCCGCAGCTCAACGAAGGCGACACCATCTACATGACCGTCGCCGACGCCGACGGCATGATGGTCTCGCTGATCCAGTCCAACTACCGCGGCATGGGCAGCGGCATGGCGCCGCCGGACCTGGGCTTCATCCTGCAGGACCGCGGCGAACAGTTCGTATTGAAGGACGGCCACCCCAATTCGTTCGCGCCGGGCAAGCGGCCGTTCCACACCATCATTCCCGCGTTCGTGACCAGGAACGGCAAGCCGTGGCTCAGCTTTGGCGTGATGGGCGGGGCGATGCAGCCGCAGGGCCACGCGCAGATCCTGATGAACCTGATCGACTTCGGCATGAACCTGCAGGAAGCCGGCGATGCGCCGCGCATCCAGCACGACGGTTCCACCGAACCGGCCGGGCAGGCCACCGCGATGACGGACGGCGGCGAGCTCGACCTCGAATCCGGCTTCGCCTACGAGACCGTGCGCGCGCTGATGCGCAAGGGGCATTCGGTGCGTTACGCCGACGGTCCGTACGGCGGCTACCAGGCGATCATGGTCAACCCGCACGGCGGTTACATCGGCGCCAGCGAATCGCGCAAGGACGGCCAGGCGGCCGGGTACTGAGCGTGGCGCAACGCGTTTCCGATTGCCGCGTGGCGTGGATGGCATGAGCCAGGCCGCCGACATCGCCGGGTTGCTGCGCGCGGCGTGGAGCGCGTTGCGCGCGGGCAACGCCGCTGCCGCGGAGAACGCCTGCGCCCAGGTCGTGGCGCGCGATCCGGCGAACTTCGACGGCTGGCGCATGCTGGCGATGGCACGGCAGGCGCTGGGTGGCGACGCGGGGGCGGCGTTGCAACGGGCGCATGCACTGCGACCGGGCGATGCCGGCACGGCGTTCGATTACGGCAGCTGGCTGTTGCAGCAGGGGCGGGCGCAGGCGGCGCGGCCGTTATTGCAGCAGGCGATGCAGGCGATGCCGGACGAGCCGCGCGTCGCCTTCCGTCATGGCACCGCCTGTTTCCTCGACAACGACTTCGCAGCCGCCGCCGCGGCCTTCCGCGCCGCGACGGTGGCCGCGCCGCAATGGGGCGAAGCCTGGAACAACCTGTCCGCGGCGCTGGGGCGCCTGCAGGACTATCCCGCCGCGATCGATGCCGCGCGGCAGGCGTTGCAGTTGCAACCGCAGCGGGCGGCGTCGCACCAGGCGCTGGCGGCGCTGCTGTCCAACCTGTTCGACAAGGACGCGTTGCGCGAAGGATTGCTGGCCGCGGAGCGCGCGCTGCAACTCGATCCCGGCCTGGCCGAAGCGTATCGCAATGCCGCGGTGCTGCTGCGCAAGCTGGGCGATCCGCTGCGCGCCGAAGCACATGCGCGCCACGCGCACCGGCTGGCGCCGCACGACGCGGACACGATCGAAACCCTCGGCGACCAGTTGATGGGCAACGGCCACACCGCGGAAGCCGCGGCGATCTACGCGGCGGCGCGGCAGGCGGGCGTGGACCTGCCCCACATCGCGCGCCAGCACGGCATCGCGTTGCTGCGCGACGGCCGCGCGGGCGAGGCGCAGGCGGTGCTCGCGCAGGCCCTGCAGCGGTGCCCGGACGACCAGCGCACCATCGCGCACCTGGGCCTGGCGCGTGCGGCCGCCGGCGAACTCGACGTCGCGATCGACTTCATCGGCCTGCAGCGGCACGTGCATGCGCTGGCGTTGCCGACGCCGGCGGGGTTCACCGACCCGGACGCGTTCCATCGCGCGCTCGCGCACGACATCCGCACCCACAGCCGCCAGCGCTGGGAGCCCGCCGGGCTGGCGGCGCGTGGCGCGTACCTCAGCGGTGACCTGCTCGCCGATCGCACGCCGGCGATCGCCGGTTTCGAACAGCGCCTGCGCGACGCCATCGCCGGATTCGTGGCCGCATGCCGCGCGCAACGCGACGCCGGCGCGGCCGATGCCTTCCTCGCCAACATTCCGGACGCCTACGTGATCCACGTGTGGGCCACGCAGGCTGCGCAGAGCGGCTACATCGACACCCACATCCACGAGGACTCGTGGCTGTCGGGGGCGTACTACGTGGAACTGCCCGCGGCGATCCGCGCCGACGATCCGGCCCATGCGGGCTGGATCGAATTCGGCCGTCCCCACGCCGGCCTGCCCGCGTGGCCGGACACCGCACTGCGTCAGGTGCTGCCCGAAACCGGGACGCTGTTATTGTTCCCGTCGTATCTGTTCCACCGCACGCTGCCGTACCAGGGCGGCGGCGAACGCATCAGCATCTCGTTCGACCTGGCCGCGGCCTGATGCGTTGCCGGTGGTGATGACTCCCTGACGGAATTGCCGATGGCCTTCGATGCTTTCGCGCTGGTGCTGGCGATGCTGGTGCTGGGCTACGCCTTCCAGCGCCTGCGCGTGCTGCCCGACAACGCGGCGCAGACCCTCAACCTGGTGGTGCTGTACGTGTGCCTGCCAGCTGCGGTGCTGCGCTACGCGCCGCGCCTGCAGCTGGAACCGGCCCTGCTCGGCGTGGCCGCGGTGCCGTGGCTGTTGCTGCTGGCGACGATCCTGGCCGTCGGCGCGGTGGCACGCTGGCTGAAGCTGCGCGACGAGGAACGCGCGGTGCTGCTGCTCACCGTCGCGCTGGGCAACACCAGCTTCCTCGGCTATCCGCTGACCCGCGCGCTGATCGGCGAGCACGCGTTGCCGTACGCGGTGGTGTACGACCAGTTCGGCGCATTCCTGATCCTGTCGACCTTCGGCCTGTGGGTGCTGGCGCGCTACGGCAGCGATGCCCGGCCGTCGCCGCGCGACATGCTGCTGCGGGTGGTGAAGTTCCCGCCGTTGTGGGCGCTGGTGGCCGGTTTCACGGTGATGCCTGCCGCGCCGCCGACGTGGATCGACGGTGGCCTGCAGCGCCTGTCGGAGGCGCTGCTGCCGCTGGCGATGCTGACGATCGGCCTGTCGGTGCGGTTGACGCTGCCGCGCGAGGAGCTCAAGCCGCTCGCCGCCGGCCTGTTGCTGAAGCTGGCGCTGATGCCCGCGCTCGCCGTGGTGCTGGTGCCGTTGCTCGGGCTGCAGGGCGAGATGGCGCGCGCGACGGTGCTGGAGGCGGCGATGCCGTCGATGGTGACGGCCGGCGCGCTGGCGATCGCGCACAACCTCGCCCCGCGCCTGGCTGCGGCGATGGTGGGGTATGGGTTGCTGTTGTCGTTGCTGACGTTGCCGTTGTGGGCGCAGTGGGGCGCGTAGGCGCGGTCAGTCAGTCGGCCGGCACCGTGCGTCCGCGCGCCCATTCGCGCAGCGCCTCGACCTGTTCGGCCATCAGCACCGACAACGGCCGCGTCTGCCGGAGTTCCGCGCGCAGCTGGAAATCCGCCAGCGGTGCCTGCGCCGCGTGCGCGGCGAACAGCGCGGCGACGATCGCCTGTTCCACTTCCGCGCCGGAAAACCCGTCGCTCGCCGCGGCTAGCGCCGCCAGGTCGAAGCCGGCGGGATCGAGCTTGCGCTTGCGCAGGTGCAACGCGAACAGCTGCTCGCGGGTGGCGGCATCGGGCAGGTCGACGAAGAAGATCTCGTCGAAGCGGCCCTTGCGCAGCAGTTCGGCGGGCAGCGCATCGATCTGGTTGGCGGTGGCGACCAGGAACACGCGCGAGCGGCGCTCGGCCATCCACGTCAGCAGGTAGCCGAGCACGCGCCGCGACACGCCGCCGTCGGTGTTGCCGGCATCGTGGGCGACGCCCTTCTCGATCTCGTCGATCCACAGCACGCACGGCTCGAGCTGCTCGGCCGAGGCGAGCGCCGCGCGCAGGTTCTTCTCGGTCTCGCCGTGGTACTTGTCGTAGAGCGTGCCGAAGTCGAGCCGCACCAGCGGCACGCCGAACCCCGAGGCGACGGCCTTGGCCAGCATCGACTTGCCGCAGCCCTGCACGCCCAGCAGCAGCACGCCCTTGGGCGGGTCGAGGCCGGGCGGCGCCTCGGCGCCGAGGAACACGCTGTGGCGCTGCTCGATCCAGCGCTTCAGCCGGCGCGCGCCGGCGACGTCGTCCATGCGCGCGCTGTCGAATTCGAAATGCAGGTGGCCGCTGCGGTTGATCAGTTCGAACTTCAGTTTCGCCAGCTGCGGCAGGTCGCCGGCGTGCAGCGCGCCGTCGTTGTAGATCAGTTGCCGCGCGATGCGGCGCACGTCGACCGGGTCGAGCCCGCGCAGGTTGCGCACGATCTGCTGCACCGCTTCGCCATCGACCTCCACGCGCCGGCCGCCGTGCTCGCGCGCGTAGGCCTCGGCCTCCTCCTTCACGATCTTCAGGCGCGCGCTCGCATTGGGCAGTTGCGTGGCGTAGCGCACTGCCAGTGCGTCCAGTTCCGGTGGCAGCTTGACCTCGTGGCCGATCAGCACCAGCACGTGCGGCTGGCCGTCGTGGCGCTGCGCGATGTCGCGCAGCTGCCGCTGCGTGCTGGCGTAGCCCAGGTAGGGATGGAAATCGAACAGCAGGTAGATGCCGCGCTGCTCGGCGGCGCGGATCGCCGCCAGCGTGGCCGACGCGTCCGGGGCGACGTCGGTGGGCTCCTCGCGGTCGAAGTCGATGCGGCGCAGGCCCTCGGTGATCGACCAGCTGTGCAGCGCGCGCCACACCTGCATCAGCGCCTGGCGGAACAGTTCGACCACGCGCGTCTCGTCGCGCGTCTCGATCACGATCAGCGGCGTGTTCGCGCGGATCAGGGCTACCAGGTCCTGCAGGTCAGACATTCGCGTCGCCGGTTCATGCGCGGGCCCGCGATCATAGCGGCCGGCCGTGGCCGCGCCCACGGCGATGGCCGTACGCGACGGGCGCCGCCGTGCCGGCGCGCCGCGCGGACGTGGTCCGCACACGTGAGCCCCGGCGCGGGTCGTGGAGTGCCCGCTGGTGGGGGATAGCGCCACCCCGCCGGCCGTGCGGGTGACCGCCGCCGTCCGGCCGTTGTACGCTGCGGGCACGATGCGCCGAAGAGGGGGTTGGATGAAGACCGTTCTGGTGGCCAGTTCCAAGGGGGGCGCGGGCAAGACCACGATCGCCACCCATCTCGCCGCGCAATCGGCGCTCGAGGGCCTGCGCACCGCGCTGGTCGACGCCGATCCGCAGGCCTCCTCGACACGCTGGGCGCAGAAGCGCGCCGGGCTCGACAGCGCCGTACTCGCCCTCGACGGCACCCGCCGCCGGGGCTGGCGCAAGCACGTGCCCGAGGACACCCAGCGGGTGATCGTCGACGGCGCCGCCGGCGCCATGGCCGAGGAGCTCGATCCGTTCCTGGAAACGGTCGACGCGGTGATCGTGCCGATCGTGCCCTCGACCTTCGACATCGAAGCGACCGTGCCCTTCCTCGATTCGCTGGCCAGGCACCCGCGCGTGCGCAAGGGCACGCTGCGCGTCGGCCTGGTCGGCAACAAGCTCAAGCCGTGGACCAACGTCTCGCAGCAGGCGCTGGACCTGCTCAAGCAGTGGCCGTACCCGCTGGTGGCGCAGCTGCGCGACAGCCAGGGCTACGTGGTGACCACCGCGCTGGGCAAGAGCCTGTTCGACTACCACTCCGCGCAGGTGCGCGAGCACCAGGCCGATTGGCAGCCGTTGCTGAAGTGGTTGAAGAAGTGACGCAGGAGCACGGCGCCGGTTGGTTCTTGCCCTGCTGCACCGCTCCCCTTTTCCTTTCCCATCGCTACCGGACCGGCCTTCCATGCGCGAACTGATCCTGCTCCGCCACGCCCACGCCGAACCGGCCGCACCCGGCCAGGCCGACCTCGACCGACCGCTGTCGGCCGAAGGCCTCGCCGAAGCCGAGGCCGCCGGTCGCTGGCTCGCCGAAAACCGGCTGGTGCCCGACTGCGTGCTGTGTTCGCCGGCGCGGCGCGCGCGCGAAACGCTGGAAGCGGTGCTCGGCGCGATCGGCTACGTCGACCAGCGCATCGAGCCGTCGATCTTCGAAGCCACGCCCGGCGCGCTGATCAGCCTGGCCGACACGCATGCGCAATCCGAGCGCCTGCTGATGGTCGGGCACAACCCCGGCTTCGAGCAGCTCACCGCGCTGATGCATAGCGGCCAGACCGGCGAGTACCGCGGCATGCCGCCGGCCGGGATCGCCGTGCTCACCCTGCCGGTCGGCGCCGCGCTGGAACCGGGCGTGGCGCAGCTCAGCGCCTTCTGGTGGCCGTGACCGCGACGACGTCGTGTTGCATGGCGTGCTGATTGTGCTGGTTGCCGTCGCGGGGCTGTTGCCGGCGACGGCGGGCGCGCAGGCCCTGGACCAGGCGCGCAGCCGCATCGACTTCGACCTGGAGACCCGCTGGGGCCAGGTGATCACCGGGCATTTCCCGCGCTACGACGGCGAAGTCGTGGAGCTGCCCGACGGCCGCCATGAGGTGCGCATCCGCCTGGCGACGACGGCGGTGGAGGTCACCGGGTCGCGTCGCTACACCCGCTTCGCACGCGGCGACCGCTTCCTCGATGCCGAGCACCACCCGTGGGTGGAGTTCCGTTCCGATCCCTACGCCATGGACCTGCTGCACGCCGGCGGCCTGCTCCACGGCACCCTGACCATGCACGGGGTCAGCCGGCGCGAGGCCTTCGTGCTCGCGCCCGGCACCTGCGCGCGGCCGGCGCGCGACTGCGACGTGGTCGCGCAGGGGCGGGTGCTGCGCATGAACTACGGCGTGGAAAGCTGGCGCTGGGCGCTGACCGACGACGTGAATTTCCGTCTGCGGGTCCGCGTTCAGGCCGCTCCGCCCTAGAATCGTCCGCCCTCGAACCGCCGGCCCTGCACCATCCCGCCGGCCTTCACGCCGCCCCGACCGCGGCCCCCGGAATCGTGCTGCCCATGGATCTGCTGCCCCGCTTCACCCTCGCCGCCTGTCTGCTCGCGCTGTCCGCCTGCGCCAGCCTGTCGCCGGCGCAGCGCGAACGCAGTGCGCAGGTGGTGGCGGCCGCGCGCCCGGTCGCCGTCGACTGCGACCGCCTCGACCGCTGCGCGCAGCCCTCGCCGCTGCGCGACCTCGCCGCGCGCGCGCTGGCCGAATCCACGCCGGAACAGCCGCGCCACTACGCGATCATCCTCGACCACGGCACCGACGCGCTGCGCGCGCGCATCAACCTGATCCGCGCCGCGACCACGCGCATCGACCTGCAGACCTACATCTTCGACGAGGACGACGCCGGCCAGCTGGTGCTCGACGAACTGCTGATGGCCGCGCGGCGCGGGGTGAAGGTGCGCCTGCTGCTGGACCAGCTCTCGGCGCTGCGCCGCGTGGACACGCTGGCCGCGCTCGCCGGCGCGCACGCCAACCTCGAAGTGCGGATCTATAACCCCGTGCTCGACCGCGCGCGCATCAACTACCCGCAGTACGCGATCGCCGCCGCCTGCTGCTGGCGCAAGCTCAACCAGCGCATGCATTCGAAGATGCTGCTGGTCGACGGCGCGGTCGGCATCACCGGCGGCCGCAACTACCAGGACGACTATTACGACTGGGACCGCGAGTTCAACTTCCGCGACCGCGACCTGCTGGTCGCCGGCCCGGTGGCGGCGACCATGGACACGGCCTTCGTCACCTTCTGGAACGACACCCGCACCAAGCCGGTCGAGTACCTGCGCGATGTCGGCAAGCGCCTGATCGACGGCGGCGTGCCGGTGCTGCCGGCGCCGGTGTTCGAACAGCCGGAACGCGCGCAGGCGATGCGCCGCGACGCCGCCGATGCGGCGCTGATCGGCGAACGCGTGGCCGCCCTGGCCATCGCGGTCGGCGAGGTGCATTTCGTCTCCGACACGCCGATGAAGCAGCGCAGCAAGGGCCGCGACCGCGAGTGGACCTCGGACACGCTGCGCGAACTGATCGAAGGCGCGCGCAGCGAGGTGCTGCTGCAGACGCCCTACCTGGTGATGTCGAAGCCGGCGCAGGCGATGTTCCGGCGCATGCACGCGCGCGAGCGCACGCAACGGCCGCGCGTGATGGTGTCGACCAACTCGCTGGCCTCGACCGACGCCTTCATCGCCTACGCGCTGTCGTACAAGTACAAGCGCCGCTACCTGCGCGAGTTCGGCTTCGACATCTTCGAGTACAAGCCGTTCCCGCAGGATGCGCCGGTCGACGTGGCCGCCACCGGCGCCGGAACGCCGGGCACGCCCGAAGCCGCCGGGTCGCCGCCGGCGCACCCCGGCCATGGCCCGAGCGAGGCCCTGGCGCGGCCGGGCCCGGGTTTCGGCTCCGCGCATGCGGCGCCGGGTTACATGCACGACCGCCGCAGCGTGATCTACCGCCCCTACAGCGCGCCGCTTTCGCGCGAGTACGCCGCCAAGCGTTACAGCCGGCGCCGCGCCAACGAGCCGGTGCCGCTCGAACGCGCCGGCCCGCGCCTCGGCCTGCACGCGAAATCGCTGGTGATCGACGAGCGCATCGGCGTGATCGGCACCCACAACTTCGATCCGCGCGGCGACAACTACAACACCGAGAGCGCGGTGGTGATCGAGGACGAGGCCTTCGCCCATGCGCTCGCCGCCAGCATCCGCCGCGACACCGCGCCGGAGAACGCCTGGGTGATCGCGCCGCGCAAGAAGCCGCCGGTGTTCTCCGGCCTCGATTATTCGATCGGCAAGCTGTCCGAGCAGTTGCCGATATTCGACCTGTGGCCGACGCGCTATGCGACCAGCTACGAATTCGTCCCCGGCCCGGCGTGTCCGGAGCCGCTGCCGCGTGGCAATCCGGGCTTCAGCGCCTGCTACCGCGCGGTGGGCGACTTCCCCGAAGTCAACCTCGGCCTGAAGTCGGTGATGACGCGCATCTTCACCGCGTTCGGCGCGGGGCTGGCGCCGATCCTGTAGCGGAGCAAGCAAAAGCGCCCCTCATCCGGCGCTGCGCGCCACCTTCTCCCCGCAGGCGGGGAGAAGGTCAAGTTCGTGCGTGCGCATCGGTTTGCAACTGCATCCCTCGCCCCGCTTGCGGGGTGAAGGCGGGCGCCTGTGCGCCACTGGCGCACGCCCGACTGAACGCCCTTGCGCCATGCGCAAGGGCCGGGGGCAGAGCGAGGGACCGCGTCGCGTTAGTCGCGAAGCGGGCAGGGTGAGGGGACGTGGCTCCCGGCAACGATTACGGCGTGCCAGTCCCGTGCAGGTAATCCAGCGTCACCTGCAGCATCGCGCGCAGGCCGAGGTCCAGCGCCGACTCGTCCATGTTGAACTGCGGCGAGTGGTTGCTCGGCGCAGTGATCGGATCGATGCCCCTGGCGGTGGCGCCGACGAAGAAGTACATCGACGGCACTTCGCGGGCGAAGTACGCGTAGTCCTCCGCGCCCATCTGCAGCGGCGGTTCGACCACGTTGTCCTTGCCGGCGACGGCTTCCAGGCTCGAACGCATGCGCGCGGTCAGCGCGGCGTCGTTCATCGTTACCGGATTGCCCTTGGCATCGGGCACCTTGGCCTCGACCGTGGCGCCGTGCGCGGCGGCGACGTGTTCGGCGACGTTCTTCAGGTCGGCGAAGATCTTCTCGCGCATGCCCGGGTCGAAGGTGCGGATCGTGCCGGTCACCTCGACGTCGTCGGGGATGATGTTGAAGCGGATGCCGCCGTGCACGGTGCCGAAGGTGACCACCGCCGGCAGCTTGGCCAGGTCGGTGCGGCGCGACACGATGGTCTGTGCGGTACCGATCATGTCGGCGGTGGCGACGATCGGATCGATCCCGCCCCACGGCCGCGAGCCGTGCGTCTGCCGGCCGTGCACCTTGATGGTGAAGCGGTCCGACGCGGCCAGCATCGGCCCCTGGCGCACGCCGATCTGCCCGGCCTGCAGGGTCGAGAACACGTGCAGGCCGAAGATCGCGTCCGGCTTGAAGGCCTTGAACACGCCTTCTTCCAGCATCATCGGCGCGCCGCCGTTCTCGCCCGGCGGCACGCCTTCCTCCGCCGGCTGGAAGATCAGCATCACCGAGCCCGGCAGGTCCTTGCGCATCGCCACCAGCGCATCGGCGACGCCGAGCAGGATGCCGGCGTGGCCGTCGTGGCCGCAGGCGTGCATGACGCCGGTGCTCTGGCCGTTGAACGTGTCGGTCACCTTCGAGGCGAAGGGCAACCCGGTCTGCTCGGTCACCGGCAGTGCGTCGATGTCGGCGCGCAGCGCCACCTTCGGGCCCGGCTTGCCGCCCTGGATGATCGCGACCACGCCGTGGTGGGCGATCCCCGTCTGCGGCTTCAGGCCGAGCGCACGCAGGTGCTCGGCGATCTTCGCCGCGGTGCGTTCCTCGCGATTGGACAGCTCGGGATGCTGGTGGAAGTCACGGCGCCAGGCGACCACCTTGGCCTGCTCGGCCTGGGCGGCCGCGGCGACCTCCGGCCGCTGCGCCGGCGTCAATCGGGCGTCTTCGGCATGGACGGCGAGCGCGCACAGCGCGAGGGGCAGGACGGCAAGGCGGCGCATGGCGCACTCCGGCGGCGGAAAGTGCCCGATGCTACCGCCAAAGCCGGCGCCGGCCCGTGCCTGCCGTGGCCATTGGCGGACTGCGTCAACGCCGTGCGCCGTCCTGCGTTGGCTTCGACAACGGAGCACGGGGAACGACGATGCAGGCGATGCGCAATCCATCGGTGTGGCTGGCGGCGTTCTGCGTCGCCGTCGGTATCGCCGCCACCGCGGCCGTGCCAGACGCCGCCGCGCGCGGCCGCGTGGGGGAACGGCTCGCCGAGCGGATGGCGCTGCGCCGCACGTTGCCGGTCGACCCGGCGGCGCTTCCCGCGAACGTGCGGGTATGGCGCGAGCGCGCCTACGGCAGCGATCCGGCCCAGCGCTACGACGTGTACGCGCCACGCGGCGCGACGCATGCGCCCACGCTGTTCCTCGTCCACGGCGGCGGCTGGAAGCGTGGCGACAAGGCCGCGGCGAACGTGGTCGCGGCGAAGGTCGAACACTGGACGGCGCAGGGCTACGTGGTGATCTCCGCCAACTACCGCATGCTGCCCGCGGCCGATCCGCTGCTGCAGGCGCGCGACGTCGCCGCCGCCGTCGCGGCCGCGCAGCGCGACAGCGCGCAGTGGGGCGGTGATGCCGGGCGCTTCGTGCTGATGGGCCATTCCGCCGGCGCGCATCTGAGCGCGCTGCTGGCGGCGTCGCCCGACCTGCTCGCGCAGGCGAACGCCCGCCCGGTCCGCGGCGCGGTCCTGCTCGACAGTGCGATGCTCGATACCGCGCGCTTGATGGCGGCATCGCACGGGCGACTCTACGACGAGGCCTTCGGCGACGACCCCGCGTACTGGCGCGCCACCTCGCCGTATGCGCAGTTGCGCGCACCCGGCGTGCCGTTGCTCGCCGTGTGCTCGTCGCGCCGCATCGAATCGTGCGCGCAGGCGCGCGACTTCGTCGCCCATGCGACGCGTCTCGGGCGCCGTGCGCAGGCGTCGCCGCAGGCGCTCAGCCACGGCGCGATCAATGCCGAACTGGGCCAGCCATCGGCCTACACCGCGACGGTGGACCGCTTCCTGCGCAGCCTGTAGCTCCGCGAACGGCGCCAGTGCATGAGCAGATGCTGCGGCCGCACTTGGAGGCGGCGCGGTCCGCGTGCGACCCTGCGGCAACTCCGCCCGGTGGCTGCCGCATGAACGAGTCCGCGTCTTCCCGTACGACGGCATTGCAAGGCGACGCGGCGCTGCTGCGCGCGGTCGGCACCTTCGCCCTGACCGCGGCGGTGATCAACGTGATCGTCGGCGGTGGCATCTTCCGCATGCCCTCGGCGCTGGCGACGCAGATGGGCGCAGCGGCGCCGCTGGCACTGGTGGCCGGCGCGCTGGCGATCATCCCGATCGCGCTGTGCTTCGCCGCGGTCGGCAGCCGCGTGCAGGTGACCGGCGGGCCGTACAGCTACCTCGGCGCGACCTTCGGCCCGTTCGCCGGTTTCGTCGGTGGCGCGCTGATGTGGATCAGCAACTTCACCTCCAGCGCCGGCGTCGCCGCGGCACTGTCGGTGCAGGTGGCGAACCTGGTGCCCGCGTTCGCGCCGCCGCTGCCGCGCGCGTTGCTGTTGACGTTCGTGTACGCCGCGCTGTTCGCGCTCAATGCCTTCGGGGTGAAGCTGGGCGCGCGCGCGATCACCACGCTGGCGGCGCTGAAGCTGACGCCGCTGTTCCTGCTCGCGGCCATCGGCGTGTTCTTCGTCGACTGGTCGCAGGTGAGCTTCGCGATCGGCGACGTGCCGTCGTGGGGCGCACTCGGCGCGTCGATGGTGCTGGTGATGTTCGCGTATTCGGGCATGGAGACCGCGCTGGTGCCGTCGGGCGAGATCAACGACCCGGCGCGCGACGTGCCGCGCGCGACCATGGTCGCGATCCTGCTCGTGGTCCTGCTCTACCTCGCGCTGCAGATCGTCGGCCAGGGCCTGCTCGGCGCGGGGTTGGCGCAGAGCGGCGTGCCGGTGGCCGACACCGCCGGGGCGCTGTGGGGGCCGGGCCGCGTGCTGCTGCTGGCCACCGCGTGCATCTCGATGACCGGCTTCTTGATGGGCAACCTGTTCGGCACCGCGCGCCTGGTGTTCGCGCTCGGCCGCGACGGCTACCTGCCGCGCATGTTCGGCACGGTGAGCGCGGCGCATCGCGTGCCGCTGTGGGCGCTGGCCGCACACGCGCTGCTGGCGTGGGTGCTGGCGATCGCCGGCAACTTCGACGCGCTGGCGCTGATCTCCGGCGGCGCGATCTGCCTCGTCTACGGCCTGGTCAGCCTGGCCGCGTGGCGCGCGCAGGCGCTGGACCTGCGCGAACGCGGCGATGCGCCGTTCGTGCTGCCCGGCGGCTTCGCGATCCCGCTGCTGGCAATCGCGGCGATGGTGGCGATCACGGCGACGCTGACGCGCAAGGAATGGCTGGCGATCGGCATCGCCCTGGCGGCGCTGGTCGCGACCTACGCGCTGCTGCGCCTGCGCAAGCGCGCGGCCTGATCGAGGGCACGCGTCGGAACGCCGCACCGGCAGCGCGCCAGTGGCCGGCATGGGCAAAGCGGGGCGGCCGCGACGCTCTGCTATGCTGCAGGTCGAAGGGGAGTAGCTCCCGCTGCCGGATCGTCATTACGGGCTCACGCCCCGGTCCCGCAGGCAACCGCAACGCGGTTGCGGGCAAGACCTTCGCCGCAAGCGGCGAAGCGTCCCCTTCCTCTGGATAGACGCCTCGCGGCCTGCGGCCACGAGGCGTTTTCATTTCCGGAGATCTTCAGATGCAATCCATTGGCAGCCCGATGCTGTGGGCCGCGTTCGCGGCACTGGTCGTGGTCGCGTTGCTGGTCGACCTGGTGCTCATGCGCCACGGCGGTCCGCACAAGGTGACGTTCAAGGAAGCGTTGGGCTGGAGCGTGGGCTGGGTGGCGCTCGCCCTGCTGTTCAACGCCGGCCTGTGGTGGTGGGTGGGGCGCGAAGCCGGCGCCGAGGCGGGCGCGCAGGTCGCGCTGGAATTCCTCACCGGTTACCTGGTCGAGAAATCGCTCGCGGTCGACAACATCTTCGTGTTCCTGATGCTGTTCTCGTACTTCGCGGTGCCGGAGGAACAGCGCCAGCGCGTGCTGGTGATCGGCGTGCTCGGCGCGATCGCGTTGCGCGCGATCCTGATCTTCGCCGGTGCGCTGCTGCTCGCGCGCTTCCACTGGATCCTGTACGTGTTCGGCGCGTTCCTGGTGTTCACCGGCATCAAGATGTTCCTCGCCGCCGGCAAGGCGCCCGACCTGGACGCCAACCCGGCGCTGCGCTGGATGCGCGGGCACCTGCGGCTCACGCCCGGCTACCACGGCCGCGCGTTGAGCGTGCTGAAGGATGGCGCGCGCTGGTACACGCCGCTGTTCGTGGTGATCGTGCTGATCGGCATCACCGACGTGATCTTCGCGGTCGACTCGATCCCGGCGATCTTCGCGATCACCGACGATCCGTTCATCGTGCTGACCTCGAACGTGTTCGCGGTGCTCGGCCTGCGCGCCATGTTCTTCCTGCTGCAGGGCATGGCCGACCGCTTCCACCTGCTGCCGTACGGGCTCGCGCTGGTGCTGGTCTTCATCGGCACGAAGATGCTGCTGCTCGACGTGGTCAAGGTCCCGGTGCTGGCATCGCTGGCCGGCGTCGCCCTGATCATCGGCGCGACCATCGCGCTGAGCCTGCGCCGGCCCGCCGCGCTGAAGAACTAGCCGCGGTGTTCCAGCGCCAGGTATTCGGCCGACTGCATCTCGATCAGGCGCGAGGTCGTGCGTTCGAAGGCGTGGCCGAGCTTGCTGCCCACGTACAGCGCGGTCGGTGCGGCCGCCGCGGTGCACACCAGGTTGACGTGGCGGTCGTACAGCTCGTCGATCAGGTGGACGAAGCGGCGTGCCGCGTCGTTGCGGGTGTCGTCCAGCTGCGGGATGTCGCCGAGCAGCACGGTGTGGTGTTCGGTGGCGATCTCGATGTAGTCGCCGGCCGCGCGCGGGCCCTCGCACAGCGCGGCGAAGTCGAACCAGGCGTGGCCTTCGCAGGTCGCGCGCACCGGGATCTCGCGGCCGTCGATCTCGATCAGGCCGGCGGCATTCACGCAGGGATCCTGCGGCAGGCCGGCGGTGAGTTCGCGCCAGCGCGCGGCCAGCCACGTGTCGGATTGCGCATCCAGCGGCGTGCGGTACACCGGCGACTTGGTCAGCGCGCGCAGGCGGTAGTCGTTGGGGCTGTCGAGCAGCAGTTCGACCGTGTGCGCCTGCAGCTGCGCGATCGCCGGCAGGAAGCGCTCGCGCTGCAGGCCGTGCGCGTACAGGTTGGCCGGCGCGGTGTTCGAGCTGGTCACCAGCGCCACGCCTTCGGCGAACAGGCGTTCGAGCAGGCGCCCGAGCAGCATCGCGTCGCCGATGTCGTTGACGAAGAATTCGTCGAGCACCAGCACGCGCAGGTCGCGGCGCCATTCGCGGGCGATCTGCGCCAGCGGGTCGCTCTCGCCGGCGTGCTCGCGCAGGGCGGCGTGCACTTCGCGCATGAAGCGGTGGAAGTGGGTGCGGCGCTTTTCCGCGATCGTCAGGCCATCGAAGAACAGGTCGATCAGGAAGGTCTTGCCGCGGCCGACGCCGCCCCACAGGTACAGGCCGGTGGGCGTCTCCGGCTTCCGGCCGAGCAGCGAATCGAACAGGCCGCGCTTCGCCGGCTGCAGCAGCAGCGCGTGCAGGCGGTCGAGTTCGCGCAGGGCGGCGTGCTGCGCGGGATCGTCGTTCCAGTCGCCGCGGGCGACGCCCTGGGCGTAGCGCTGCGAGGGCAGCAGGGTGGAATCGGTCACCGGCGCGTCGTCCCGCCGTCGGGCATTGCCTGCATTGCTCAGTCCGCCACCGGGTTGGGCAGGTACGGGCGCACGCCCGCCTTGATCGCGCCGCGCAGGTCCATCAGCCGGCGATGGAAGAAGTGGCTGGTGTCGGGCATGCGCACCAGTTCCGGCGCCAGGCGCAGTTGCGGCCGGATGGCATCGAGCCAGGCGTAGACGGCCTGCGGATCGACGACTTCATCGGCGTCGCCCTGGATGATCAGCCAGGGGCAGTCCGGCAGGGTGATCGCGCCGAAGTCCCAGCTGCGGCCGGCGGCGGGCGGGGCGATCGAGATCAGCATGCCGGGCCGCAGTTCGGCCGCGCACTTGAGGGTGACGTAGGAGCCGAAACTGAAGCCGGCCAGCCACAGCTCCGCGTCGGGGCGCTGCGCGCGCACCCAGGCGGCGACGGCGCGCAGGTCGTCCGACTCGCCCTGGCCGTGATCGAAATGGCCGTGCGAGGCACCGGTGCCGCGGAAGTTGAAGCGCACCGTGGCGACGCCGGATTCGCGCAGCGCGCGCGCGGCCATCGTCACCACCTTGTTGTGCATGGTGCCGCCCTCGGTGGGCAGCGGGTGGCAGACGATCGCGACGATCGGCTGCACGGGGCCTTCGGGCAGGTCGACCGCGGTTTCCAGGTCGCCGGCGGGGCCGGGCAGGACCAGGGGCGTCGATTGCGTGGGGAACGGGGGCGCGTCCATGGCGTTCATTCTACGGGGGCGGTCGTTGCGGGCGTGGTTGCGCGGCCCGGAAACGACAACGCCGCCCGGAGGCGGCGTCGTTGCGGGTGCGGCGGACCTTACTTCAGGTTGCCGATCATCCAGTCGACCGTGGCCTTGACCTGCTCGTCGGTCAGGGCCGGGTTGCCGCCCTTGGCCGGCATCACGCCGGCGCTGCCGGTGAAGCCTTCGATCGCGTGCTTGTGCAGGGTTTCGGTGCCCTGGGCGATACGCGCGCTCCAATGCGCCTTGTCCAGGGTCGGTGCGCCGCCGGCGCCCGAGGTGTGGCAGCCGGTGCACAGCTGGCCGAAGATCACCGAGCCGTCGGTGGTGCCGCCGTAGGCGACCTGCGAGGCGGCCGCAGCCGCAGCGGCGGCCGTGGCGGCGGCCTGGGCGGCGGCGCCGGTGCTGCCCGCATAGACGGAGCCGGCCGGGGCGATGCGGTCCTGGGTGCGCTTGGCCGCGACCGGGCTCACTTCCGGCGGCAGCTGCTGGTGCACGTAGTAGGCACCGACCATCAGGCCCATCGTGACCAGCACCAGGAAGCCGATCACCATGGAAAATTTCTTGAGGAATTCGAGGTCGTAATTGCGCACGAGGGGCGGTTCCTGCAGCGATGCCTGAAGACGTGTTCCCGGGCCATGGATCGAGCCGGCCCGGCGGGTCAAAGAGCGCGAATTATTCCAGAAGCGCGGGGCCGGCGCGAGTTTTCGGCGCGGGGCGGTCGCTGCGGCCGGGTCGGCGGGTCAGGCTTCGATGCCGCCCGCGGCCGTCGGCGCGTCGCCGGCGACGTCGCGCCAGAGGTGGTAGACGACGCCGAACATCACCACGTACAGGCTCAGCACGAACAGCATGTACAGCGGCAGGAACGCCACCAGCGCCAGCACCGGGTGCAGCAGGCCGAGGATGCCGGCCACCAGCGCCAGCACCACGCCCGCCGCCATCATCAGGGCCAGGGCGACCGCGGCCAGCACCAGCAGCGGCAGCAGGTTGCGCGCCGCGCCGGACAGGCCGGCGAACACCGACGCCGCCACGCCCTGCCCGCGCAATGCGAGCTGGCCGAGCCCCACCGCGAACACCCCGCCCACGAACAGGGCGCACAGCCCGGCCAGGCTGAACAGCCCGCCCAGCCCCGCCGGCGGCGCCGGCAGCTGCGCCGGCTGCCCGGGCTTGGCGGCCTGCAGCAGCTCGACCACGCGCAGGTACCACTCCTGCAGGTTCTGCAGCGCGCCGCCGAACACGGCCCACAGCAGCGACAGCGCGCCCAGCTGCACCAGCAGCATGACCAGGCTGAAGAGGATCATCCGCCGCGCGTCGCGCGCGTCGCGGAACGGCGCGAGCACGTCGGAGGCGTGCGCCGGCCGGCCGTGCTCGCTGGCGTCGATCACGCGCAGGTAGCCGCCCATCAGCGGGCCGAGCAGGACCACCGCGAGCAGGGTGGTCAGCGCCGCAAGGACCGCCGCGACGCCCGGGCCGGGCTGCAGCAGCGCATGCGCGAAGGCCTGCAGGAATCCCGGCACCAGCGCCGCCACCATCAGCAGCGAGGCGCCGCCGAAGATCGCGCGCGGGTTATGCCGCCCGGCGCTGAAGGCGCGCTTGAGCCAGGCCAGGCCAGCCAGCGGTCCATTGGCACGAGTGGTCATTACCGGAACATCTCCAAGAGAAAAGGCGCGGCCGCTCGATGCGGCCGCGGGACGACGATTGCAAGGTTCAGCGCGCCAGTCCGCGCGCGTGGCGCACGAAACGGCGCAGCACCAGCCGCGCGTGCGGCGTGGCGCTGACGCCGCGCGCGACCTGCTTGTGGCAGCGACCCTCGCGGGTCAGCGCCTCTTCGCGGGCCTGCACGTAGCCGCGCATGTGCGTGGCGGAAAACTCGGGATGGAACTGCACGCCCCAGGTGCGATCGCCCCAGCGGAAGGCGTGGCAGGCGTCGTGGTCCGACTTCGCCAGCACCGTCGCCTCGGCGGGCGGGCGCAGCACGCTCTGCAGGTGCGTGGCCTGCGCCGGGAACTGGCGCGGCAGGCCGGCGAACAGCGGGTCGTGCGCGGCCTGCGGGTGCAGCTCCAGCTGCACCGTGCCCATCTCGCGCCCGGCCGGGTGGTAGTCGACCTCGCCGCCGAGCGCGTGCGCGATCAGCTGGTGGCCGTAGCAGATGCCGAACAACGGCAGGCCGTCATGCGCGGCGTCGCGCAGCCACTGCGCGGAGCGCTCGCTCCAGTCGTGGCGGTCGGTGACCATCGCGCCCGAACCGGTGACGATCGCACCGGCGAAGCCCTCGCGCGACGGCAGCGCCTCGCCGGCCTCGACGTTCACCACCACCGCCTCGTCGGCTTCGAGTCCGGCGGCGACGCGGATCCAGTGCGGGAAGCCGCGATGGCGGCGCATGGACGCGACCGGTTGGCCGGTTTCGAGGATCAGGAAAGGAGCGTTCACGACGGCGGAATAAGGCAGAAAAGCCAAGGGGATCAAGGCCTGTAGCTATACTACCGCGCTTTGCCCCACGGCCTTTCCGCACCCATGTCACAAGCCAGCGCGCCGCTGCCGTCACCGATCACGTTCCAGCAGCTGATCCAGCGCCTCAATGCCTACTGGGCCGAGCGCGGCTGCGTGCTGATCCAGCCGCTGGACCTGGAAGTCGGCGCGGGTACCTTCCACCCGGCGACCTTCCTGCGCGCGCTGGGCCCGGAGCCGTGGAACGCCGCCTACGTGCAGCCCTGCCGCCGTCCCACCGACGGCCGCTACGGCGAGAACCCCAACCGCCTGCAGCGCTACTACCAGTACCAGGTGGTGATGAAGCCCAGCCCCGACAACATCGTCGAGCTGTACTTCGATTCGCTGAAGGCACTGGGCGTGGACCCGCTGGTGCACGACCTGCGCCTGGTCGAGGACAACTGGGAATCGCCGACCCTCGGCGCCTGGGGCCTGGGCTGGGAGGTGTGGTTGAACGGCATGGAAGTCACCCAGTTCACTTACTTCCAGCAGGCCGGCGGCCTCGAATGCCGCCCGGTGCTCGGCGAGATCACCTACGGCCTCGAGCGCCTGTGCATGTACCTGCAGAACGTCGACAACGTCTACGACCTGATCTGGACCCATGGCCCGGATGGCACGCCGGTCACCTACGGCGACGTCTACCACCAGAACGAAGTCGAGCAGTCGACGTACAACTTCGAACACGCCAACGTGGAAGAACTGTTCCACCGCTTCGACGCCTGCGAAGCCGAAGCGCTCAAGCTGATCGAACTCGGCCTGCCGCTGCCGGCCTACGACCAGGTCTGCAAGGCCTCGCATTCGTTCAACCTGCTCGACGCGCGCCGCGCGATCTCGGTCACCGAGCGCCAGCGCTACATCCTGCGCGTGCGCAAGATCGCCCAGGGCGTGGCCGAGGCGTACTACGCGCAGCGCGAGAAACTCGGCTTCCCGGGCTTGAACAAATCCAAGCACCCGCAGGAGGCCGCGTGATGAACATGCAGTCCCTGCCGATGCTCCCGCTGCTGATCGAACTCGGCACCGAGGAACTTCCCGTCAAGGCCCTGCCCGGGCTCGCGCAGGCCTTCTTCGACGGCGTGCTCGATGGCCTGGGCAAGCGCGGCATCGCCTTCGACCGCGGCGAAGCCAAGCCGCTGTACTCCCCGCGCCGCATCGCCGTGCGCCTGCCCGGCGTCGCCAGCGAGCAGCCGGAACAGGCCTCGGAAGTGCTCGGCCCGTACCTCAACATCGCGCTCGACGCGAACGGTGAACCGACCAGGGCGCTGCAGGGTTTCGCCGCCAAGGCCGGGGTCGAATGGACCGCGCTGGACAAGACCAGCGACGCCAAGGGCGAACGCTTCGTGCACCGTGCGGTGAAGCCGGGCGCGGCCACCGCGGACCTGCTGCCGGAGATCATCAACGAAGCCATCGCCGCGATGCCGATCCCCAAGCCGATGCGCTGGGGCGACCACGACTACGGCTTCGCCCGGCCGATGCACTGGCTGGTGCTGCTGCTGGGCAAGGACGTGGTCCCCGGTGAAGTGCTCGGCATCCGCGCCGACCGCATGAGCCGCGGCCACCGCTTCCTGCACGACAAGCCGGTGTGGATCAACGAGGCCGGCGAATACGTCGAAGCCCTGCGCGGCGCCAAGGTGCTGGTCGATCCGGACGAGCGCCGCGCGCGCATCGTCAGCGAGGTCGAGCATGCCGCGCAGGCCGGTGGCGGCGTCGCGCGCATCGACGCGGGCATCCTCGAGGAGGTCAACGGCCTTACCGAATGGCCCAAGGCGATCGCCTGCAGCTTCGACCGCGATTTCCTCGCCGTGCCGCAGGAAGCGCTGATCGCGACGATGGAAGCCAACCAGAAGTTCTTCCCGGTGCTCGACGCCGACGGCAAGTTGAGCGAGCGCTTCATCGGCATCGCCAACATCGAATCGAAGCACGAAGCCGAGGTGCGCAAGGGCTACGAGCGGGTGATCCGCCCGCGCTTCGCCGATGCGCAGTTCTTCTTCGTCGAGGACATGAAGCAGGGCTTGGCCGCGATGGCCGAGGGCCTGCAGTCCGTCACCTACCAGGCCAAGCTCGGCACCGTCGCCGACAAGGTCGCGCGCGTGGCCGCGCTGGCCGAGGCGATCGCACCGCAGGTCGGCGTCGACCCGGTGCTGGCGCGCCGCGCCGCGGAACTGTCCAAGGCCGACCTGCAGTCGCGCCTGGTCAACGAATTCCCCGAATTGCAGGGCATCGCCGGCCGCTACTACGCCGCGGTCGAGGGCCAGCCGCTGGAGGTCGCCAACGCGATCGACGAGGCCTACATGCCGCGCTTCGCCGGCGATGCGATCGCGCCGTCGAAGCTGGGGCAGGTGCTGGCGATCGCCGAGCGGCTGGATACGCTGGCGGGCGGGTTTGTTTCGGATCTCAAGCCCACCGGCAACAAAGATCCATTTGCCCTGCGTCGAAATGCATTGGGCCTTGCACGTACGTTTATCGAAGGGGGCATCGAGATTCCTCTTGATGAGCTGTTAGTGACTGCTGTTGACGCGGCGTCGCACTCCGTCCTGTTTACGGCAGCGCATCGACAAACTGAAGAGGCAAAGAAGGCAGAGGCCAAGGGCGTCAAAGTCAGTTCCACCCAAGTTGGCGGTGGAGCGATGGCGAACGATGCACTTCTGGCGCTGGAGGTTTACGCCTTCATTCTCGACCGCCTGCGCAGCTACTACGCCGACCAGAACGTTCCGGTACAGCAGTTCGAATCCGTCGCCGCGCTGCGTCCCGCCTCGCTGCTCGATTTCGATCGTCGCCTCAAGGCCATTGCCGAATTCGCCACGCTGCCCGAAGCGCAGGCGCTGGCCGCGGCCAACAAGCGCATCCGCAACATCCTGAAGAAGGTCGAAGGCGAAGTGCCGACCGCGGTCGATCCGGCGCGTTACACCGAAGCGGCCGAACGCGAACTCGGCGCCGCGGTGGATGCCGCGATCGCCGACACCGACGCGCAGCTGCAGGCCCGCGACTACGTCGCCGTGCTCGGCCGCCTCGCGCGCCTGCGCCCGCAGGTCGATGCGTTCTTCGACGGCGTGATGGTCAACGTCGACGACACGGCGGTGCGCAACAACCGCCTCGCCCTGCTCAAGCGCCTCAGCGATCGCCTCGGCAGCGTGGCGGCGATCGAGCACCTGTCGATCTGACGCGTTCTTCTCCCTCCCTTGCGCGTAGCGCAGGGGAGGGCTGGGGAGGGGTGGCAAGCGCCGCAAGCGCGAGCGCTTTTGCTTTGATGTGTCGTTGCGGAAGAGAGCTAAAGACAAAGCACTCACGCTTCGCGCTCGTACCCCTCCCCAACCCTCCCCTTCGCCTATGGCGAAAGGGAGGGAGTCAGAAAAACGCAGGCGAACGAATTTCGTTAATCGCTTCTTGATCCTCGCCGGTTATCCTCGCCCGATGCCCCGTCTCCCCCGACTGCTCACTGCCGGCGCCCTGTTCCTGCTCGTCGCCGGCGGTACGCAGGCCGCGACGGTGACGGCGGTCGACATCCGCGGGGTCGACGAGACGATGGCGCTGAACGTGCGCGTGTCGCTGTCGCTGGTCGATGCGATCGGCAAGGACCTCTCCGGCCGCCGCCTCGCCTACCTGCTGCGCGAAGCGGAGAACGAAACGCGCGAGGCGCTGGAGCCGTTCGGCTACTACTCGCCGCGCATCACCGTCGAGCGCACCCGCGCCGGCGTGACCACCGTGGTCGGCACCGACGTACCGGCGGCGCCAGCACCGGCGACGACTGCGCCGGCACCGGGCGAAGCTCCCGCCGCAATCGCGACGCCCGCGACACCGGCAACCGAGACGACGGCCACCCCCACCACGCCGCCCGCCGCGAACGCCGACACCGACGGCGACACTCCCACCGCCGCCAGCGAAACCCCGGCGCCGGGCGAGCGCCGCGCCAACACCGCGCCGGTCACGGTGACGATCACCGTCGACCTCGGCGAGCCGGTCACCGTGCGTCGTTCCAACATCGCCATCGAAGGCGAGGGCAACGGCGACAAGTACCTGCGCGAGGACCTGGGCAAGTTCCAGCCCATGCCCGGCGCCGTGTTCGACCATGCGCTGTACGAAGCGAGCAAGGCGCGCATCACCCGGCGCCTGGCCGAACGCGGCTACTTCGACGCCGACTTCGCCTCGCGCCAGGTATCGGTGACGCGCGCCGAACACGCGGCCGACATCGACCTGGTGTGGACCAGCGGCCAGCGCTACGACATGGGCCCGATGAGCATCGTGCAGGCGCCGCGCCACATCATCCGCGACAGCCTGATCCAGCGCCTGGTCTACTGGGACGAAGGCAGCTACTACCACCAGGGCAAGCTCGACCGCTTCCGCGAATCGCTCGCGCGCCTGGATTACTTCGCCGGCATCGACATCGAGCCGCAACCGCAGGACGCCGTCGACGGCCAGGTGCCGGTCAAGGTCACGCTGACGCCGGCCAAGCGCAGCATCTACACCGCGGGCCTGAGCTACGGCACCGACAGCGGCGCGGGCGTGCGCTTCGGCGTCGAACGGCGTTACATCAACGACCGCGGGCACAAGCTGCTCGGCCAGGTCGACTGGGCGGCCAAGCGCAAGACCGCGACGGTGCAGTACCGCATCCCCGCGTTCGCCTGGCTCGACGGCTGGTACACGGTCAGCGCGCAGCACTACGACGAGCAGACCGACTACATCGACACGCGCAAGATCGAACTGGTCGGCAGCCGCAGCGGCCAGGTCAACGACCGCCTCAACGCCGTCGCCTCGCTGCACGCGCTGCGCGAACGCTGGGCCTACGTCAGCGAGCCCGACGACGGCAACGGCGCACTGGCGCCGGTGGTCTACAACTACGCGACCTTCCTGTATCCCTCGCTGCGCGGCGAATACATCGACGCCGACAACCGCCTGTTCCCGCGCGACGCCGTCGGCCTCACCCTGGAACTGCGCGGCGGCCTCAACGGCCTCGGTTCGGACGCGAGCTTCCTGCAGGCCTGGGGCATGGGCCGCTGGTACCGCGGCCTGGGCGAACGCAATCGCCTGATCCTGCGCGGCGAGGCCGGCTACACCTTCACCAACGGCCTCGTCGACATGCCGCCGAGCCTGCGCTTCTTCGCCGGCGGCGATCGCAGCATCCGCGGTTACGCCTTCCGCGAAGTCGGCCCGACGCTGGTGACCGACACCGGCAAGAAGTACGCGCTCGGCGCGAAGAACGTGCTCACCGGCACGGTCGAGTTCGAGCATTACTTCAACGAGGAATGGGGCGCGGCCGCGTTCGTCGACAGCGGCGACGCCTTCGACGACGACCGGCCCGACTTCCACACCGGCGTCGGCATCGGCCTGCGCTGGCGCTCGCCGGTCGGCCCGGTGCGCCTGGACATCGCCCACGGCCTGTACGACCCGGATTCGCAGTACGAGATCTACCTCAACATCGGCGCGGACCTGTGATGGCGACGAAGCGGCCGACGCTGACGGCGGAAGAGCGCGACGCGCACGAAGCGCGCATCGCCGAGTTGCGCGCCAAGCGCCGCGCGCGCCTGCGTTGGCTGGCGATCCGCAGCAGCATCGTCGCCGGCGCGTTGACGCTGGGCTTCGCCGCGCTGCTGTACTGGCTGCTCGACACCGTCGGCGGCCGCGACGTGCTGCTGGCGCAGATCAGGCAACGCCTGCCGGCCGAGGCGAGCCTCGCGTGGCAGCGCGCGGAGGGCCCGGCGTCCGGGCCGCTGGTGCTGCACGGCGTGCGCTTCACGTACGTGCTCGCCGACAAGGACGGTCGGCGCGATCCGGCGCATCCGCGCCTGCTCGAGTTCACCGCCAGGCGCGTCGTGCTCGATCCCGCGCTGCGGCCGCTGCTCGGTCGCCGCCTGCGCCTGGACGCGTTGCAGCTGGAAGGCGCGACGCTGGAGATCCCGAAGAGCGATGAGCCGTTCGAGTTGCCGCGCTGGCCCGAATCGCTGCCCGCGATCAACCCGCCGCTGGCGTTGCAGGCCGACGACGTGCGCATCGATGGTCTGGTGGTGACGCAGGAGCGGCAGCTGCTCATCGACGTGCAGCGCCTGCGTGGCGGCCTCGATGCGAGTCCCGGCAAGTTGCACGTCGAATCGCTGCAGGCCGATACCAGTCGTGGCCGCTTCACCCTGCACGGCGACTACGTGCCGAGCGCCGACTACCGCATGGACCTGGTCGCGACTGCGGTGCTGCCGGCCGACGCGGGCACCACGTCGCCGCGGCTGGGACTGGTCGCGCGCGGCGACCTGTCGCGCATGGACGTCGGCGTGGCCGGTCGCGCGCCCGGCCCGGTGCGCGCGACGCTGACCCTGCACGGCAAGGAGCAACCGCGCTGGCGCCTGCACGCGCAATCCGAAGCGCTGGACGTCGCGCTGCTGACCGAAGGCAAGCCGTCGGACGCGCCGCTGGCGCTGCGCTTCGACGCCGATGGCGTCGGCGGCGAGATGAACCTGCAGGGCGAGTTCACCCAGGGCGATGCGGCACAGGGCGGCTTCAGCGCGCGCGTGCTGCCATCGAAGCTGCGCATCGAGAACCAGGTGCTCGAAGCCAAACCGCTGGCGCTGCAGCTGTTCGACGGCACCGCGGTGCTGCGCGGCCGCGCCGACTTCAACGATCCGGAGAACGCGACGCTGCGCTTCGCGGTGAATGCGCGCGACCTCAAGTGGGGCGGCGCGGCGACCACGGCGAAGACGCCGGCGCAGGCCGCCAGCGACACGCCACTGATCGAAGCCGACGCCGACCTCGGCATCGCCGGCACGCTGCAGGCCTGGGCCGCGATCGGCCGCGCCACGCTGACGCGCGACGGCGAGCAGGCGCTGGTGTTCTTCGACGGCCGCGGCAACGACGCCGGGATGACCCTGAAGAACCTGCGCGCGCAGATGCCGAGCGGTGCGCTCGAGGCCGCCGGTACCGTCGCCTGGCAGCCGGCGTTGGGCTGGAACCTCAATGCGACGTTGGCCGGCTTCGATCCCGGTTACTTCGCGCCGGAATGGCCGGGCGCGTTGCGCGGCCGCTTCAGCACGCGCGGGCAGACGCGCAACGACGGCGGCCTCGACATCGCGGTCGACGCGCCGCAGCTCGACGGCCGCCTGCGCGGCCGCCCGTTGCAGGGCCGCGGCAAGTTCCTGATGCGCGGCGCGGCGACGCCGGCCGGGCAGGACAGCTACGAGGGCGAGGTCGCGCTCACGCTCGGCGGCAGCCGGATCGAGGCGAAGGGCAAGGTCGCCAGCGTCCTCGCCATCGATGCGCGCTTCGCACCGCTGCAACTCAACGACCTGCTGCCCGACGGCGCTGGCACGCTGCAGGGCACGCTCAAGCTGAGCGGCGCACGCAACGCGCCCGACATCGATGCCGACCTGACCGGCAACGGCCTGAGCTACGCCGGCTACCGCGCCGACCACCTCAGCGCGCAGGGCCGGCTGCCGTGGCGCAGCGGCAACGGTGCACTGGCGTTGCGTGCGAGCGGGCTCGATGTCGGCACGCCACTGGAAGCGTTGACGCTGGACGCACGCGGCGCGGTGGAGAACCTGCAAGTGCAGGGCGAGGCGCGCGGCGGGATCGGCACGCTCGCGCTCGCCGGCAACGCGGCCAAGCGCGGCAACACCTGGCAGGGCGCGTTGGCCTCGCTGCAGCTCGCGCCGGTGAAGGGCGCGGCGTGGCGCCTGCAACAGCCGGCGCAGTTCCGCTGGGACGGCCGCAGCGGCGCGTTGTCCAACGCCTGCCTGGCCTCCAGCGGCGGCGGTTCGCTGTGCGCGAATGCCGACTGGCCGCGGCGCGGCCTCGACCTGCGCGGCGACGCGCTGCCGCTCACCCTGCTCATTCCCTACCTGCCCGAACGCGGCGACCGCCGTCCGTGGATCGTGCGCGGCGACATCGCGCTCACCGCGCAGCTGCGCCCCGTGGGCAACAGCTGGCGCGGCAGCGCGCACGTCACCTCGGCCGGCGGCGGGATGAAGTTCAGCGAACGCTCGCGCACCGAGGTCGTGCGCTACGGAGGTCTCGACCTCACCGCGACTTTCGATCCGCAGCGCATCGCCGCCGAACTGCACAGCACGCTCAACGACGACGGCCGCGTCGACGCGCGCATCGCCACCGGCTGGGACGGTTACGCGCCGCTGTCGGGCGAGATCGGCATCGACACCGACGAACTCACCTGGATGGAGCTGTTCTCGCCGGACATCGTCGAGCCGACCGGCAAGCTCGAGGGCCGCGTCCGCCTCGGCGGCACGCGGGCGAAGCCGCTGCTCGGCGGCAACGCGCGCCTGACCCGCTTCAGCACCGAACTGCCGGCGCTGGCGATCCAGCTGCGCGATGGCGACGTGCGCCTGGATGCGCTGCCCGACGGCACCGCGCGCATCGCCGGCAGCGTGCGTTCCGGCGATGGCGTGCTCAACATCGACGGCTCGCTCGGCTGGCAGGGCGACGACACGCCGCTGGTGCTCACGGTCAAGGGCGACAACGTGCTGCTGTCGGACACGCGCGACCTGCGCGCGGTCGCCAATCCCGACGTGCAGGTGCGCTATGCGGCGAAGCAGCCGCTGCAGGTCAGTGGCACCGTCACCGTGCCGTCGGCGCGCATCGACCTGGAGCGCCTGGACGAAGGCGTGTCCGCCTCGCCCGACGTGGTCGTGCTCGATCCGGTCGATCCGGAAGACACCGGCGATTCGCCGCTCGACATGGACCTCACCATCGCGCTCGGCGACGACGTGAAGCTGGTCGGCTTCGGCCTCGACGGCACGCTGTCCGGGCAGCTGCGCGCGCGCGCGCGCCCCGGCCGCGAGATGGTCGCGTCCGGCCGCCTCGACGTCGCCGGTCGTTACACCGCCTACGGGCAGAAGCTGCAGATCACCCGCGGCGAACTGGTCTGGTCGGGCGGCCCGGTCGCCGATCCGATCCTCAACATCCGCGCCGAACGCGAGGTCGGCGAAGTCACCGCCGGCATCGACGTGACCGGGCGCGCCGCCGCACCGCAGGCGAAGGTGTGGAGCAACCCGGCCACCTCGCAGTCCGAGGCGCTGTCCTACCTCGCCCTGGGCCGACCGCTGTCGAGCGCGAGCAACGACGAAAGCAAGCAGCTCAACGCCGCGGGCGCGGCGCTGTCCGCGGGCGGCAGCCTGCTCGCCTCGCAGCTGGGCGCGAAGATCGGTCTCGACGACGCCGGCGTGATGGAGAGCCGCGCGCTCGGCGGCAGCGTGCTCGGCGTCGGCAAGTACCTGTCGCCGCGCCTGTACGTCGGCTACGGCGTGTCGCTGCTCGGCACCGGCCAGGTGCTGACGCTGAAGTACCTGCTGCGCAAGGGCTTCGACATCCAGATCGAATCGAGCACGCTGGAGAACCGCGCGTCGGTGAACTGGCGCAAGGAGAAGTGACGGCCGGCGGCAGCGCCGTCGGTTGTGGCCGGACGCGAGGGTTCACCTTGACCGTGGCGTACGCGCGCGCCTTGCAGTCCACCCGCGTCGACGCGGCGCAGTAGCCCGCGCGATTGCAACGTCGTCGTGCAGCGCGCGTGACGGCCGCGGCACGACGCGAGGAAGCAGCTAGCGCGCGATCACCGCACCCTGCAGTTGCGGACGACCGTCGACCACGTCGGTCCACACCAGATGGGCGACGCCGTCGTGCAACGCCAGCTGCGGGAAGCCGGTGCCGCGGCCGCGGCCCTGCAGCTTCGCGACTTCGATGCGCTGCAGTTCGCGCGAGAGGTCGGCGCTGTAGCGCACGAGCTGCAGCGACTGGCCGCTGCGGTCTTCGCGCAGCCACGCGGCCCAGGCGGTGTCGCCATCGAAGGCGACGTCGATGCGGCCCTGCACGGCTTCGCCGCGGTCGAGCACGACCGGTGCGCCGAAGCGGTCGCCGGCATCGCGCGAACGGGCGAGCTTCAGGGTCGGCAGGTTGTTCGCCGCGGTGTACCAGCCGACCAGCACGTCGTCGCCGCGCGCGGCGACGGCCGGGCCGTTCACCGGGCACGCGGGCATCTGCCACTGGTCCGCATGCACCGCCTGCGGCGTGCGCCACGCACCGCCTTGCAGGCGCGTGGCGTAAATGTCGCGGATCTCCGCGTCGGTGCGGTCGCGGAACACCAGCAGCGGCCCGCGCGCCGTCATCGCGACGTCGGTCTGGCAGCAGTCGCAGGTCATCGCATCGACGCGGGTGTCGTCGAAGCGCTGCAGCTTCGCGTCGAACGCGGCGGCACGCAGGGTCATCGCGCCGCCGCCACCATCGTGCCCGTCGTGGCCTTCGCTTTCGCCGCCGGCTTCGCGGCCATCGAGCCAGGCGACGCCGAGGCGATCGTCGGCTGCCGGCCACAACGAGACGAAGCCGTGTTCGGCCGGCTTGCCGTCGTCGTTGACGCGCAGCGGCGGCGACCAGGTGCGGCCGCCATCGGCGGAGCGCGACAGCACCACGTCGTAGGCGTAACTCGCGTTCGCCGACTTCTGCAGCCAGTGCGCCCACAGCGCGCCGTCGCGGGTGACGGCGACGTGCGGCGTGTCGGCCCAGTTGACGAACCAGTCCTCGCCGCGCGCGATCTCCTGCGCCGCGCTCCAGGCGCCGTTGGCGTAGTACGCGAACTTCAGCGCGTGGCCGTGCGCCTGCGGCTCGACCCACGACAGCAGCAGGCGGCCGTCGGGCGTGGCCACCAGGTCGGGCTGTGCGGCGGTGGCCGAAACGGGCAGCGCCCATGGCTTGGGTGCGAACGCCGTGGCGGCGCTGTCTTGCGCATTGGCGGTATCCGCCGACGCGGTCGGTGGGGCCTGGTGATTGCAGGCGGCCAGCAGGGTGGCGAGCAGCAGGGCGGCGGGGCGCGTTTTCATGCCCCTAGCGTAACGGCTGCGGGGAGGTCGTTGCGTGGCGCGCCGCGATTAACTTGGGCAACGACGATGCCAGAACGCGCCGCAGCGCGCGTTGATTCATGCCACCCGGCTGCGACCGACGCGGGCCAGATGCACCAGCAGCAGCGAAATCGCCGCCGGCGTCATCCCCGGAATCCGCTGCGCCTGCCCCACCGTCTGCGGCTGCACGCGCTGCAGCTTCTGCGTCACTTCCGCCGACAGCCCGCGCACCGTGGCGTAATCGAAGCCGGCCGGGATCGCCGTGTTCTCGTGGCGCTGCTGGCGCTCGATTTCCTCGCGTTGGCGGTCGAGGTAGCCGGAGTACTTCACCCCGATCTCGACCTGTTCGGCCACCGTGGCGTCGTCGACCGCAGGGCCGAGCGAGGCGACCGCCATCAGCTTCGCGTAATCGAGTTCGGGGCGCTTGAGCAGGTCGCGTGCGCTGGTCTCGCGGGTGATCTCGATGCCGAGCGTGGCGTGGATCTCGCGGCCGAGCGCGTTGTTCGGCGCGGCCCATACCGAAGCGAGCCGCGCGTTCTCGCGCTCGATCGCCTCGCGCTTGCCGTCGAACGTCGCCCAGCGCGCCTCGTCGACCAGACCGAGCTCGCGGCCCACCGGCGTCAGCCGCAGGTCGGCGTTGTCCTCGCGCAGCTGCAGGCGGTACTCGGCGCGCGAGGTGAACATGCGGTACGGCTCGGAGGTGCCGTGGGTGATCAGGTCGTCGACCAGCACGCCGAGGTAGGCCTCGTCGCGGCGCGGGCTCCAGCCTTCCACGCCACGCACGGAACGCGCGGCGTTGACGCCCGCCAGCAATCCTTGCGCGGCGGCTTCCTCGTAACCGGTGGTGCCGTTGATCTGGCCGGCGAAGAACAGGCCGTCGATCGCCTTGGTTTCCAAGGTGGTCTTCAGCCCGCGCGGATCGAAGAAGTCGTATTCGATCGCGTACCCGGCGCGGGTGATGTGCGCGTGCTCGAAGCCGCGGATCGAACGCACCAGCTCCAGCTGCACGTCGAACGGCAGCGAAGTGGAGATGCCGTTGGGATAGATCTCGGCGACGGTGAGGCCTTCGGGTTCGACGAAGATCTGGTGGCTGGCCTTCTCCGCGAAGCGCACCACCTTGTCCTCGATCGAGGGGCAGTAGCGCGGGCCGATGCCTTCGATCTGGCCGGTGTACAGCGGCGAACGGTCGAGCGCACCGCGGATGATGTCGTGGGTGCGCTCGCTGGTGTGGGTGATCCAGCACGAGACCTGCGGCGGGTGGTCGTCGCGCGAGCCCAGGAAGGACATCACCGGGCGCGGATCGTCGCCGGGCTGTTCTTCCATCACCGAGTAGTCGAGGGTGCGGCCGTCGATGCGCGGCGGCGTACCGGTCTTGAGCCGGTCGACCACGAACGGGCCTTCGCGCAGCTTGTGCGCAAGGGCGACCGCGGGCGGATCGCCGGCGCGGCCGGCGGCGTAGGTGGTCGGACCGATGTGGACCTTGCCGGCGAGGAAGGTGCCGGCGGTGAGCACCACCGCGGGTGCGGTGAAGGTCAGGCCGGTCTGGGTGACCACGCCGGTGACCTTGCCAGCGTCGAAGAGGATGTCGTCGACCGCGGACTGGAACAGGGTGAGGTTGGGCTGGCTCTCGACCGCGCGGCGGATGAAGGCGCGGTACAGCGAACGGTCAGCCTGGCAGCGCGTCGCACGCACCGCCGGACCCTTGCTCGCGTTGAGCCGGCGCCACTGGATGCCGGCGGCATCGGCGGCGCGCGCCATGATCCCGCCGAGCGCGTCGATCTCCTTGACCAGGTGGCCCTTGCCGATGCCGCCGATGGCCGGGTTGCAGCTCATCGCGCCGACCGTCTCCACCGAATGCGTGAGCAGCAGCGTGCGCGCACCCGCCCGCGCCGAAGCCAATGCGGCCTCGGTGCCGGCGTGGCCGCCGCCGACCACGATCACGTCGTACTGGTAGAAGGACTGGGACACGCTGTGGGTCACGCTGGGATATCGCCGGAGGGAACGCGATTTTACTTGAGCAATCAGGTGCTTGCCGGCCGGCGGGGCGCCGCCGGCGGCGCGTCCGGGAAAAGTTGGCACGCATCCTGCGATACCTGTCCTGCACCCAGCGGGGCAGGCGCTAAGCGCCGGTCGGAATTGGAACAGGGGCTGGCCAAGCGCTCGCGGGGAAGCACAGGGGTCGAATGTCGGGGGACGTTCGACCCCTTTTTTATGCGCGCGATCCGGAACTGTGACGGAGTTGGCACCGGGCAGGCCCCAAGGAGCGCCGGTTGGCCTGTTCAGCGGAGTGAGGGGCGGGGCCCGTTGCGCGCCGGCGCGGAGGGGAGCCGGCGTCCAACGAAGGCGGAACAGGGGGGATCCGTGATTCTTCGTCGGACGCCGACATCGGCGCTTGCCACCATCGACTGGGCCCGCAACGTCTAAATGCGACGCAACCGGTCAGTGCCTGCAGCTTGCCGTCACTCCCGGGGCAACGCAAGCGTCGGGCCCGGCCGGTTGTGTGACCGGCTGCCGCTTACGGAATTGCCGCCGGAATCACCGCTCCTCGCTATCGACCGTGCGCCGCCGGCCGTCCTGCGAACGCTGCTGGGCCGGTTGCCGGCGCGGTCCGTCGTTGCGGCTTTCCCGGCGCGGCTCGTCACGGCGCGTGGCTGAAGGCGGTCGATTGCCTTCCGCGCGCTGCAGCGGTTGTGGCCCTTCGTTGCCGCGCCGGTCGCCGGTGCGGTCGCCGCGGCGCTCCGGGTCGCGCCAGATCGGCAGGCGGCTGCCGCCGTCGTGGTCGCCATCGTGGTCGCCGTCGCCGTCGTGGCCGCCGCCGGGATGCGGCTTCGGGCGCGGGTAGTAGTAGGGGTTGTTGTAGTAGTAGTACGGACGGCGCTGGTAGTAGGGATAGCCGTAGTACGGATAGCGGGCGTACGGGTAGTAGCCGGGGTAGTAGGGGTAGCCGTAGTAGTCGTCGTGGTAGCGGTACTCGACGTTGGGCTGGCCGTAGTAGTAGCCGTCGCGGTAGCCGTAGCTGGCGCAGCCGCCCAGCAGCCCCACGAGCACGGCGGGAAGCAGAAGTTTGCGGATCATGTCGGATACCCCCCAGGGTGTGTGCGCCAGCTTCCGGCCCGCGCTTTGAACTCGGGCTTAATTTTCCGGCCCGGTCGCGGTGCGGGTGAAGGCGTCATCCGCGGGCGGTAGCATCTGCGCGATGAATACCGTTCCCGACCTCACCGCCGCCCCGCCGCTGCGCGAGCCTGCGCCGGTTCCGCTGCCGGGCTTCGACGATGTCCTCGCCGCCGCGGCGCGCATCGCCCCGCATGCGCACCACACGCCGGTGCTGCGCTCGCGTTCGCTGGATGCGCTGGCCGGCTGCGAACTGCACTTCAAGGCCGAACACCTGCAGCGCGCCGGTGCCTTCAAGTTCCGCGGCGCGTGCAATGCGGTGTGGTCGCTGCCCGCGGCGACCGCGGGACGCGGCGTGGTCACGCATTCCTCCGGCAACCACGGCGCGGCGCTGGCGCTGGCCGCGCGCTCGCGCGGGATCCCCTGCCACGTGGTGGTGCCGCACAACGCGGTGGCGACGAAGATGGCGGCGATCCGCGCGTACGGAGCGACCCTGCACCCGTGCGAGCCGACCCTCGCCGCGCGCGAGGCGATGTGCGCGCAGGTGCAGGCCGCCACCGGTGCCGAACTGGTGCATCCCTACACCGACCCGCGCGTGATCGCCGGCCAGGGCACCGCCGCGCTGGAACTGCTCGGCCACGACGGCGGCTTCGATGCGCTGGTCACCCCGCTCGGTGGCGGCGGCCTGCTCGGCGGCACCGCGATCACCGCCGCCGCCGTCGCCCCGGCGACCCGCGTGTACGGGGCGGAGCCCACGGGCGCGGCCGACGGCCACGCCTCCCTGCAACGCAACGCGCGCGTCACCGAGCTGGTGCCCGACACGATCTGCGACGGCCTGCGCGGGCTGCTCGGCGCGCCGAACTTCACGCTGCTGCGCCAGCACGGCGTGGACGTGCTGCTCGCCGACGACGCGGCCACGGTGCGCGCGCTGCAGCTGTTCTGGCAGCGGACCAAGCAGTTGATCGAACCCTCGTCGGCGATCGCGCTGGCCGTCGTGCTCGCGCAGCGCGAACGCTTCGCCGGCCAGCGCGTGGGCATCGTCCTGTCCGGTGGCAACGTCGACCTGGAGGCGCTGGCGGGCCTGTTCGCCCACGCCTGATCGCCCGCGCCACGACGCGCGGGCTTCCCTCCACCCTGCTTCGTGCCGAGGCCGTATGCCGCGAGCCTTCTTCGATGTCCGCCGCACGTCGTTCTGGCTCGCCGTGGTCGCGCTCGTACTCGCGCTGGGCTTCCTCGGCACGCGCGGCATCTGGGATCCGGACGAAGGCCGCTACACCAACGTCGCGTTGAACATGCTCGACAGCGGCGACTGGTTGAACCCGCGCCGCAGCGATGAAGTCGGCCATTGGACCAAGCCGCCGCTGACGTACTGGGCGATCGCCACAAGCGTCGCCAGCTTCGGCCAGAACGCCTTCGCCGCGCGCCTGCCCTCGGCGCTCGCCTACCTGCTGTGCGTGTGGCTCGCCTGGCGCACCGCGCGGCGGCTGGCGTCCGGCAGCGAAGCGGTGGCGGCGGCCGCCTACGCGACGATGCCGCTCGCCGTGGGCGCCGCGCAGATGATCACCACCGACTACGTGCTCTCCGCGTGCACGGGCGCGGCGATGTGGGCCTTCGTCGAGGCGCGCTTTGGCGATGCGCGGTATGCGAAGCGCTGGACCGCGCTGATGTGGGTGGCGTTCGCGCTCGCCTTCCTCGCCAAGGGGCCGCCGGCGCTGGTGCACCTGCTGGCCGCGCTGGCGTTCGACCAGCTGATGCCGGCGCGCCGGCGCAGCCGCGTGTTCCAGTGGTCGGGGCTGCTGCTGTTCGGGGTGCTGGCGCTGCCGTGGTACGTCGCGGTGGTCGCGAACCATCCGGGCCTGCTGCGCTATTTCATCGGCAGCGAAGTGGTGAACCGCGTCGCCAGCGACAGCTTCGGCCGCCACGGCGAGTGGTACGGCTGGCTGCTGGTGTACGCACCGACGTTGCTGCTGGGCAGCCTGCCGTGGACGCCGGCGTGGCTGCGCTGGCTGCGCGCGCTGCCGGCGCGCATCGGTCGCTGGCGCGACCCGCTGCTGCGCGAACGCGATGCGCCGGCGTTGCTGCTCGCGTTGTGGCTGCTGCTGCCGTTGCTGGTGTTCTGCATCGCGCGTTCGCGGATGCCGTTGTACATCCTGCCGCTGTTCCTGCCGCTGGCGGTGATCGTCGCGGCGCAATGGCAGGGCGAAGGCCAGGCGCTGCGCTGGCGCCCGTGGCTCGCGTGGGCGGGCGTGCTGCTCGCGCTCAAGCTCGGTGGCGCGTTGTGGCCCACGCACAAGGATGCGTCGAAGTGGGCGCAGGCGATCCACGCACGCGCGGGTGCGCCGGTGCACGAAGTGCTCTTCGTCGAGGACATGGCGCGCTACGGCCTGCACCTGCACCTCGACGCGGAGGTCGAGAAACTGTCGCTGGAGCCGCTCGCGCAGCCGGCGTTCAACCCGATCTACGACGAATCGCTCGCGCAGGAACTGGGGGCGCACGAGCCCGACGCGGTCTGGGTGTGCAAGCAGGCGTTGTGGCCGGCGCTGCAGGCGCGCTTCGCCGCGCTCGGTTACCGTGCGCGCGCGCTGGGCACGCCGTACGAAGGGCGGATCATCTTCCGCGTCGAAGCGGGCGCCCCGGCGCGCTGAAATCTCTTACGCGCCGCGATCGCTGCGCAGTTCCTGGGTGGCGTGGCGGTCGCCCGCGGCGGCGCGCGCGGCGACGATGCTGAAGGCGACGATGCCGGTGATCACCAGCGCCGCGCCCCACAGCGCGCGGCCGTGCGGCCACGCTTCGCCCAGCCACAGCGCGCCGATCAGCGTGGCGAACAGGATCTCCGCCGCCTGCATCGCCTCGGCCGCGGCCAGCGCGGTGGGGTCGTTGCGGACCATGCCGGTGGCCTGGAAGAACAGCACCGTGGCGATCACGCCCGCGCCGAGCGCGACGCCCGCGGCGAGCCACACCTGCCCCGCCGGTGGCGCGCCGGTCGTCGACCACGCGGATAGCGCGATCGCCCACCACAACGGCTGGCTCGCGAGCGTCATGCCGAACACGCGCTGGGTCGCGTTGAGTTCGATGCCGGCGCGTTCCAGGTGCAGCAGCAGGCCGCGGTTGCCGAGCGGATAGGCGATCGCGCTGATCGCCACCGCGACCAGGGCGATCCACGCCGCGCGATCGAGGCGGCCGCCGCTGTGCCCGACCTGCATCAGCAGCACGCCGGCGACCACCACCACGCCGGCCGCCAGCGCGGGCAGCGGAATGCGTGCGCGCGCATCGCTGTAGAGGAACGGCGCGCACAACATGCCGGCGATGACGGTGAGCTGGAACGTGCCGGCGATCAGCCACGACGGCCCGCTCGCGGCGGCGTAGCTGAGCAGCACGTAGAACAGCACGAAGCCGACGCCGCTCCACAGCAGCCACGGCCCCGGATGCGCGCGGATCGCGCGCCACACCGGCTTCATCCCGCCCTGCCACGGCATCACCGCGAGCATGATCGGTAGGGTGATCAGGTAACGCAGCGCCGCCGTCCACGCCCAGTGGCCGCCGGCGTTGGCGGCGGCGCGGTTGAGCACGTAGGTGCAGGTGAAGAACAACGCCGACAGCAGCGCGATGGCCACGGCCGCAAGCGCCACGCTGCGCGCCGGACGCGTCATCCGCGCCTCCGGATCGGAATCCGCGCCACCGGCACCGCCACTTCGTCGACGCCGCCGACGCGGATCGGCGTGCCCGGCTGCGGGCCCCACGCGTGCGCGCTGATCACTTCCCACGTCGCCGGCAGCTTGCCGTCGCGGCGCAGCGCTTCGTAGCCCTCGGCGGCGCGCCTGAAGCGCTCTCGTCCGGTCAGGCTGCGCCGGCGCGTGCTCAGTGCATTGGTGGCGCCGAGCGTGCGCAGTTCGCGCATCAGTCCGGCCAGCGAATCGTGCTGCAGGCGGAACGTGTCGCGATCCAGCACCGGATCCTTGAAGCCGGCGGCGATCAGCGCGTCGCCGAACTGCGCGATCGAAGCGAACGGGCTCACGTGCGGCGCACTGTCGGCGTGCGCGAACGCATCGTGCAGTTCCCACAGCGTGTCCGGCCCGAACGTCGACAGCACCATCAGCCCGTCGGGTTTCAGCACGCGGCGGAAGCCGGCGAATACCGCGGGCAGGTCCTCGACCCATTGCAGGCACAGGTTGGAGAACAGCACGTCGACGCTGCCGTCGGCGAGCGGCAGGGCGCGCGCGTCGGCGCACAGCGCCTGCGGCCGCTGCTTGAACGGGCGCCAGCCGCCGGCGTTGCGTTTGCTTTCCTGCAGCATCGGCAGGGCGAGGTCGAGCGCGAGCACCTGCGCCTTCGGCCAGCGCTGCTGCATCGCCGCGGTGGCGTGGCCGGGGCCGCAGCCGACGTCGAGCACCACCTGCGGCGTGCGCGGCTTGCCGCCCTGTGCTTCGCGTTGCGCGCGCTCGTCGTAGTAGTCGAGCGATTCGAGCAGGCGCGCGCCGACTTCGCGCTGCAGTGCCGCGGCGTCGTCATAGTGGTGTGCGGCGCGCGAGAACGCGCGGCGGACCTGGCGGTGGTCGAACAGTTCGCTCATGCGGTGTGGCTATTGTGGTTCGCGTCGGGGGAGGGGACTTTGCCGGTCGCGCCGGCTAGGCCAGCTGCTGCAGGAACGTGTCGATCTCGTGCGCCACCGCATCGGCCGCGCCGAGGAACGGTGCATGCCCGGCATGCGGAATCACCACGCTGCGCGCGTTGCGCGCCAGCGCCGCCGCGGCCGGCATCGCGCCGGCGGGTACCAGGCGGTCGCGGCGGCCCGACAGCCACAGGCTGGGCACGCACAGCATCGGTAGTTCGCTGCGCAGGTCGAGGCTGTCGAGCAGGTGCAGGCCTTCCAGCAGCGTGCGCGCGGCCGGCTCGCCGCGTTCGAACGCCTGCGCGCGCAGGCTGCGCAATTCGTCCTGCGCATGCGCCGAGCCCAGCGCTTCCAGGGCGAGGAAGCCTTCCAGCGTGCCGCGGAAATCCTTCGCCAATGCATCGCCGAAATCGCGGAACAGCTGCGCGCCGACGCCGTGGCTCCAGTCCTCGCCGACGACGAAGCGCGGCGAGGACGCGACCATGACCAGGCCGCGCACCGCGTGCGGATGGTCGAGTGCGGCGCGCAGTGCGAACTGGCCGCCCAGCGACCAGCCCAGCCAAGCGGCGTCGGGGATGCGCGCGACCAGTTCGGCGGCGAGCGTTTCCGGCACCAGCGCGGTGTCGTCGTCGCGCGCGTAGCCGTGGCCGGGCAGGTCGACCAGGTGCAGGGTGTAGCGGTCCTGCAGGCGTTCGACCAGCGGTGCGAACAGGCCGCCGTGCATGGCCCAGCCGTGGATGAGGGCGAGCGCGGGACCCTGCCCGCGCGTTTCGACGTACATCGTGTTGTCTGCTTGGGTAAGAGAGCGGGTGGGCGGAAAACCTGTCATCCCGAGCGCAGCGAGGGATCTGCTGTACGCCACGACGATGACAACAGGTCCCGCGCTTCGCTCGGGACGACAATGTGTTTGCTAGCGCAGCATCTCGGCGACGCGCGCCTCGGCTTCGGCCTTGTCGCGCGCGCGGCCGAGCGCATCGACCAATCCATCGACATCGGCGTGCGAATGCAGCGCCGACAGGGTCACGCGCAGGCGCGCGCGGCCTTCCGGCACCGTCGGCGGACGGATCGCCGCGACCCAGTAGCCGCGTTGTTCGAGCGTGGCCGCCATCGACAGGGCGCGCGCATCGCTGCCGCACATCACCGGCTGGATCGGCGTTTCCGAGGGCAGCAGCACCAGCCCGGCCTGCGCCGCGCGGTCCTTGAAGTGGGCGATCAGGTCGTAGAGCTTGCCGCGCCGCCAGTCCTCGCTGCGCGCGAGCTTCACCGCCGCCAGCGTCGCCGCGGCCTGCGCCGGCGGCAGGGCGGTGGTGTAGATGTAGGGGCGCGCGCTCTGCACCAGGTGTTCGATCAGGTCGGCATCGCCGACCACCGCCGCGCCGTAGCCGCCGAGCGCCTTGCCCAGGGTGACCAGCTGCAGCGGCACCTGGTCGACGCTCAGCTGCGCCTCGGCGACGCTGCCGCGGCCGTCCGGGCCGAGCACGCCGACGCCGTGCGCGTCGTCGACGTAGAGCAGCGCCTTCTGCACGCGCGCGGCGAGCGCGAGTTCGCGCAGCGGGGCGACGTCGCCGTCCATGCTGAAGACGCCGTCGGTGGCGAGCATCGCCACGCCGTCGGCGGCTTCGCGCATCAGTCGCAGCGCGCCGCTGGAATCGCCGTGCGGATAGCGGCGCAGCTTGCAGCCGGCCAAGCGCGCCGCGTCGATGAGGCTGGCGTGGTTGAGGCGGTCCTGCACGCACACGTCGTCGTCGCCGAGCAGCGATTGCACCACGGCGAGGTTGGCCATGAAGCCGCTGCCGAACAGCAGCGCGCGCGGCGCGCCGAGCCAGTCGGCGAGTTCCTTTTCCAGCGCATCGTGCAACGCGTGGTGCCCGCACACCAGGTGCGAGGCGACGCCGCCGGCGCCTTCGCGCGAAGCGGCGTCCTGCAGTGCGTTCACCACGGCGAAGTGCTGCGACAGGCCGAGGTAATCGTTGCTGCAGAAGTTCAGCAACGAGCGTGGCTTGCCGCTGGCGTCGGCCACTTCCATGCGCGCGCCGTCGCGATGCATGACCGGACGCAGCGTGCGCAGGCGCGACGCGGCCGCGCGCTCGGCCCGCGCCGCGGCAATGCGCTCACGCCAGGACGCGCGGGCCATCTCAGGCCACCGCGCAGGGAATGGTTTTGGCGCGGACAGCCGTGTCCGCGGTTTCGAGCTCGACGCTCTCTAGAATCTCGGCGTGCACGGTCTCCCCCTGTTCAACGACCGGCATGGGCGTCAGGCCCAAGCGTCCGAACAATGCCATATCGCGTTCGGTGTCGGGGTTGCCGGTCGTCAGCAATTTCTCGCCGTAGAAGATGGAATTCGCACCGGCGAGGAAGCACAGCGCCTGCAATTCGTCGGACATGCTTTCGCGGCCGGCGGACAGCCGCACCATCGACTTCGGCATGAGGATGCGTGCAACTGCGACGGTGCGCACGAATTCGAACGGGTCGAGTTGCGCGGTACCCGCCAGCGGCGTGCCTTCGACCTGCACCAGGCGGTTGATCGGCACCGAATCCGGGTGCGCCGGCAGGTTGGCCAGCGTCTGCAGCAAGCCGGCGCGCTGGTCGCGCTGCTCGCCCATGCCGACGATGCCGCCGCAGCAGGTCTTCATGCCGACGTCGCGCACGTGCGCGAGCGTGTCCAGGCGGTCCTGCATCTCGCGGGTGTGGATGACCTCGCCGTAGAACTCCGGCGCGGTGTCGAGGTTGTGGTTGTAGTAGTCCAGGCCGGCGGCCTTCAACGCCTTGGCCTGCTCGCCGGACAGCATGCCCAGCGTCGCGCAGGTCTCCAGGCCCAGTGCCTTCACCTGCGAAATCATGTCGGCGACCTTGGGCATGTCGCGGTCCTTCGGCGAGCGCCAGGCCGCGCCCATGCAGAAGCGCGACGCGCCGGCGGCCTTGGCCTGCCTGGCCTTCTCCAGCACCGCTTCGGTCGACATCAGCTTGGTCGCGTCGACGCCGGTGTGGTAGCGCGCGGCCTGCGGGCAGTAGCCGCAGTCCTCGGGGCAGCCGCCGGTCTTGATCGACAGCAGGGTGCTGACCTGGACCTGGACCGGGTCGAAGTGGGCGCGGTGGACGCTGCCGGCGCGGTGCAGCAGTTCCGGGAAGGGCAGGTCGAACAGGGCGCGGACTTCCTCGCGGCTCCAGTCGTGGCGAAGTTCGGGCGAATTACCGACGGCAGGCATGGGGGTTTTCCGACAGACGTGGGCGGATCGGGCGGGCAGTCTGGAAACCATGGCCCTCCCTGTCAACCAAACGGACGCGCACTGGGTTGACGGCAACCCGGAGGCCCCCGGACCCTCGGTCCAGACCACCCGGCGCTGGCTGCACTGGCTGCGCGTGGACGCGGCGCGGCTGCTGTGGCCGAGTCGGTGCCAGGTCTGCACGGCGCCGGGACTGGAAGGGCTGGACCTGTGCGCCGCCTGCGCGGACGCCCTGCCCTGGAACCACACCGCCTGCCCGCGCTGCGCCCTGCCGCTGCCGGCGGCGGAGACCTGCGGCGACTGCCTGCGCCGCGCGACGGCCCTGGCGCGCCGGGGCCGGGTGCCGGCGCTGGACCGCGTCCACGCCGGCTTCGTCTATGCCGCGCCCGTCGACCGCCTGCTGCCGCGCTTCAAGTTCCACCGCGACCTGGCGGCAGGCGCGCTGCTGTCGCAGCTGCTGGCCGAGTCGACCGCCGGCCTGCCACGGCCGGACGCGTTGGTGCCGGTGCCCCTGCACCGCGCGCGACTGCGCCGCCGCGGGTACGACCAGGCGCTGGAACTGGCGCGCCCACTCGCCTGCGCGCTCGACCTGCCCCTGCGCGTCGACCTGCTGCAGCGGCTGCGCGCGACCGCGCCGCAGTCGGAACTCAGCGCCGCGGCGCGCCGGCGCAACCTGCGCGGGGCGTTCGCGGTGGCGCCGCACGCGCCGCTGCCGGCCCGCGTGGCACTGGTCGACGACGTGATGACGACCGGGGCGACCCTGCACGCCGCGGCCGACGCCCTGAAACGTGCCGGCGTGCAGCACGTGGAGGCGTGGGTGTGCGCGCGGGTGCCTTAGCGGTCCGCGATGCTCATGGCGTGGGCACGGGAATGGACACCTTGGCCGCGCGCCCGGAACCGATCACCGCCTCCGCGCGGATCTCCATCGGCGCATCCTGCGAATACAGCGCGGTGGTGCCCACGGCGGTCCAGGCGGGGTAACGGTCGCGGAAGAACTCGCCGTGCACCTTCAGCACCACGGCAATGCGTTCGCGGAATTCGGCGTGGTCGCGCGCGACGTGAAAGCTGTGCAGCTCGACCACGTCCTCGAGGCTGGCCCCGGCGGCTTCCAGGTGCCGTTGCAGCTGGCGGAAGGCCCAGCGGATCTTCTCTTCCTCGGTGCTCCCTTCGCTGGCGGGAATCCCCGACACGATCACGCGTTCGCCGAGCTTCACCACCGGCGAGTAGTGGATGGCGTGATAGGAGCCTTCCCAGCCCGGCGGGGCCAGGTGTTCGCGCGCGCTCGCCTGGGCGTGCGCGCCGCCGCAGGCGGCCAGGCCCGCCAGCAGCAGGAACGGGAAGCGGAGGGGCATGGACGACTCCATCGACGGCGGCGCAGGGCCGACATTGCCGCACGCGTCGCGCCCTTCGCGCTTTCGCAAAGTTGGCGGGATGGTGTCGCGGGATGGCGCGCCTGGAGGGATTCGAACCCCCGACCAATGGCTTCGGAAGCCACTACTCTATCCGGCTGAGCTACAGGCGCCTGATGAAAACCGCGCGATGGCGGGCATCGCGGGACCGGCATTCTAGCAGCGCCGGCGGCGCCTGCGGCTCCCGCGCTCAGACCGCCCGGCGCAGGGCGTCGCCGGAGTCGGTGAGCCAGCGCGAGAAATCGCCCAGCTCCATCGCCTTGGCGAACAGATGCCCCTGCACCACGTCGCAGTTGCGCACGCGCAGGGCTTCGAGGGTTTCCTCGTCCTCCACGCCCTCGGCCACGACGTGCAGGCCGAAGCGGTGGGCCAGGTCGATGATCAGCGAGGTGATGTCGGCGCAGGTGGCGTCGATCAGCATGCCGGAGACGAAGGATCGGTCGATCTTCAGCTCGTCGGCGGGGATGTCCTTGAAGTAGGCCAGGCACGAATAGCCGGTGCCGAAGTCGTCGATCGAGATCTTCACGCCCATGTCGCGGATGCGCGAGAGGATGCGGAAGCTGTGGCGCGGGTCCATCACCAGCGAGCGCTCGGTGATTTCCAGCACCAGTTGCACGTCGGGCGTCGCCCACAGGTTCAGCGCGTTCTCGACCAGGTCGGGCAGGTCGTCCTGGCCGACCAGTTCCGGCGGCACGTTCACCGCGACCCCGAACGGCACGTGCGGCAGCTTCCATTCGCCGGCATGGCGCAGCGCCGAGTTGAGCGCCCAGATCGTCATGCGCTTGATCTGCCCGGTCTGTTCGGCGATCGGGATGAACTGGCCTGGCGAGACCAGCCCGCGCGAGCGGTGCCGCCAGCGCATCAGCGCCTCGGCGCCGATCGGGACCAGGTCGGGCAGGCGCAGCTTGGGCTGGTAGACCAGGAACATCTCGCCGCGCTGCACGGCGCCGTCGAGTTCGATCTCCAGGTCCCACAGTTCGGACAGGCCGAGGTCGTCGCCGCTTTCCGGCGGGAACAACCAGCGCTGCCCGGTCGCGCGTGCCAGCTCCAGGCTTTTCTCGGCTTGCAGCAGCAGGAACTCGGCCTGCGTCGCGTGCAGCGGGCACAGCGCGACGCCGACCGTCGCGGTCATGCGCACGCGGCCGTTGCCGCCGTCGAAGGGCACCTCGAACAGGCGGAACAGCTTCTGCACGGCGAGCTCGGCGTGGCCGGCGTTCATCACCCCCGGCAGGATCAGCGCGAAGCGGTTGTCGCCGATGCGCGCGGCGTAGTCCTGCGTGCGCGCCATCGTATGCAGCTGCTGCGCGATGTGGCGCAGGGCGCGATCGCCGAAGTCGTAACCGTGCGCGGCATTCAGGCGGGCGAAGCCGTCGACGTCGACGACCACCAGCGCGAGGTTGGTCTTGCGCTCGTTGGCCAGGCCGACGTGGCGCCGCAGCAACGCCAGGAAGCTGCGGCGGTTGTGCAGGCCGGTGAGGTCGTCCTCGATGCTGCTCATCGTCGGTCCATCGGGTGCCGCCGCGCGCTCAATGCAGGAACAGTTCGACCGGGTCGATGCCGTAGGCACCGCTCGGCAAACCGCTCTTCACGCTCAAGGGCTGGCCTTTGTCGTCCTTGTCGACTTCGCCCAGGTCGAGCACGCGGAACTGCTGCAGCGGCGACTTGTCGGCGTCGAGCAGCAGCATCACCCGCGGGCGCAGGCGCTTGAGGCTGTGCACGTCGGTGACCACCGCGACCTGGCCGTTGGAGAGTTCCACCAGCGAGCCGGTCGGATAGATGCCGCAGTTCTGGATGAATTGCTCGACCAGCTCGGGCTGGAACAGCTTGCCGCGCTGCTGGTACAGCTCGTTCACCGCCAGGTGCGGCGAGCGGCCGGGGGCGTGCGGGCGCGCGTTGGTCATCGCGTCGTAGCTGTCGACGATGCCCATGATGCGACCGAAGATCGGGATGTCGCTGCCGTGCAGCTTCCACGGGTAGCCGCTGCCGTCGTGGCGCTCGTGGTGGGTGGCGACGATCTCGCGCAGCTTCGGCGACAGCCCCGGCGTGGAATCGATGATCTCCAGGCCGTGCTCCACGTGCTTGCGCACTTCCTCGAACTCGTCGCGCAGCAGCGGCGTGGTCTTGTGCAGCAGCCCGGTCGACACGCGGGTCTTGCCGACGTCGCAGAGCAGGCCCGACAGCGCCAGCAGCTGCAGCTCGGGGCGCTCCAGGCCGAGGTGGCGGCCGAAGCTGGCGGCGAGGATCGCGCAGCCCATGGCGTGCTGGTAGGCGTAATTGTCGCGCCGCTTCATCTCCTTGAGCCAGACGAAGGCGGTGGGATTGCGCAGGATCGAGTCGATCATCGCGTCGACGCCGTCCTTGAGCCGGTCCAGGTCGATGCGCTTGCCGTCCTGCAGGTCGGTCATCACCTCTTCGATCGACGCGGCCAGCGTGGCGTGCACGACTTCGGCCTGGCGCAGCTCGACCTGGACGTCGACCTGCGGTTCCCAGCGCGTCTTGCGCAGCGCCGCGACCTCGGCGGCGGCGCGGCCCTGGCGGATCGGATCGGGTTCGGCGAAGGCGAGGTAGCGCGGGTCCGGCGACGCGCCGAGTTCGACGTCGATCCAGACGTGGTTGCACAGGCGCTGCAGCATCGCGACCTCGTCCTCGGACGTGATCTTGATGCCCTGCATCAGGAAGGCGGTTTCCAGCCAGGGACGGTCGAGCCGGCTGACGTACATCCCCAACGTCAGACCCTGCACCGTGATCCTGACTTCCCTGGACTGGATGTCCATGTCGTTCCCCTAAGTCCTTGAGTAGCCTACGCCGGCGCGTGGCGCAGGCATAGTGCAGCGCGGGCCCACCGGTCCGGAATTCCAGCGCGATCGGCGACAATGCCCACGCTGCCTGCATCCAGGCCGATTCCACAAACCCGATCCCACGAGTGCGACGCATGGGTTACGAGCGCGACTACGCCCCGATTCCACCGACCGTGCCGCGGTGGCGCGAGCGCCTGGGCCAGTACTGGTCGCTGGTCCGCGGCGACCGGCCGATCGGCTGGCTGCTGCTGCTGTGGCCGACGTGGTGGGGCCTGTGGCTCGCCGCGAAGGGCGTGCCGCCGTGGTGGACGCTGGTGGTGTTCAGCCTCGGCGTGTGGCTGACGCGCGCGGCCGGCTGCGTGATCAACGACTACGCCGACCGCTGGCTCGATCCGCACGTCGAGCGCACCAAGCAACGGCCGCTCGCCACCGGCGCCGTGCGCGGACGCGAGGCGCTCGCGCTGTTCGCGGTGCTGATGCTGGTCGCGTTCGGCCTGGTGCTGACGATGAACCGGCTCACCGTCTGGATGAGCTTCGTCGGCGTGGTCCTGGCCGCGAGTTATCCGTACCTGAAGCGCTACACCTACCTGCCGCAGGTGTACCTGGGCATGGCGTTCGGCTGGGGCATCCCGATGGCGTTCGCCGCGATCCAGGGCGAAGTGCCGGCGCTCGCATGGCTGCTGTACGTCGCCAACATCCTGTGGTCGACCGCGTACGACACCTGGTACGCGATGGTCGATCGCGACGACGACCTGCGCATGGGCAGCAAGTCGACGGCGATCCTGTTCGGCGACATGGACCTGGTCGCGCAGGGCGTGCTGTACACGCTGTTCTTCTACGCCCTGTTCCTGGTCGGGCGGCGCGCGGAGCTGGGGCCGTACTACTGGTATGCGCTGGGCGTGGCCGCGTTGCTGGTCGTCTACGAATTCGTGCTGGCGCGCGGGCGCGACCGCGACGGCTGCTTCCGCGCCTTCCTGCACAACCACTGGGTGGGGCTGGTGGTGTTCGCGGGCTTCGCCCTCGACTTCGCGCTGCGCGCGCGATGAGCGCCGGCCGCGAACCCTGGCTGGCGCGCGCGGCCCTGCGCTGCGCCGCCTTCGCCGAACGCTGGTTTCCCGACGCGTGGGTGTTCGCGGTGATCGGCGTGCTGATCGTCGCGGTGGCCGCGTTGCTCGGCGGGGCGACGCCGCAGGCGACCGCGCAGGCGTTCGGCAAGGGCTACTGGAGCCTGATCCCGTTCACCATGCAGATGGTGTTCGTCGTCATCGGCGGCTACGTGGTGGCGACGGCGCCGGTGGTGGCGCGGCTGATCGGGCGCCTGGCGCGCTGGCCGCGCAGCGGCCGCGGCGCGGTCGCGTTCGTCGCCACGGTGAGCATGCTGACGTCGCTGCTGAGCTGGGGCTTCTCGCTGGTCTTCGCCGGCCTGCTGGTGCGCGCGCTGGCGCGACGCACCGAGCTGCGCATGGACTACCGCGCGGCGGGCGCCGCCGCCTACCTCGGGCTCGGCGCGGTGTGGGCGCTGGGGCTCAGTTCGTCGGCAGCGCAGCTGCAGGCGAATCCGGCGAGCATGCCGCCCGGCCTGCTCGAGATCACCGGCGTGCTGCCGTTCGCGCAGACGATCTTCCTGTGGCAGTCGCTGGCGCTGACCGCGGCGTTGATCGTCGTGTCGGTGCTGGTCGCCTACGCGACCGCGCCGGGCGAAGCCGCGGCGCGCGGCGTGGAGCTGGCGACAACGTTGCACGACGAAGCGCCGGCGCCGGTGCGCACGCGCCCGGGCGAATGGCTGGAGCACAGCCCGCTGCTGACCGTGCTGCTGTCGCTGCTCGCCTTCGGCTGGCTGGCCAGCGAGTTCGCCGCCAAGCCGTTCGCGAACGCGATCGCCGATCTCAACACCTACAACCTGCTGTTCCTGTCGCTGGCCCTGCTGCTGCACTGGCGGCCGCGCGGCTTCCTCGATGCGGTGACGCGCGCGGTGCCGGGCACGGCGGGCGTGCTGCTGCAGTTCCCGCTGTACGGCGGCATCGCGATGCTGCTGACCGGCGTGCCCGGCACCGATGGCGCCACCCTCGCGCACCGGCTGTCGGAGCTGTTCGTGCAGGTTGCCTCGCGCGACAGCTTCGCGCTGGTGATGGGCGCGTACTCGGCGGTGCTGGGTTTCTTCGTGCCCTCGGGCGGCGGCAAGTGGATCATCGAGGCGCCGTACGTGATGCAGGCCGCGACCGAACTGCAGGTGCACCTGGGCTGGGCGGTGCAGGTCTACAACGCCGCCGAGGCGCTGCCGAACCTGGTCAATCCGTTCTGGATGCTGCCGCTGCTGGGCGTGCTGGGCTTGAAGGCGCGCGACATCGTCGGCTTCACCTTCGTGCAGTTGCTGGTGCATGTGCCGCTGGTGCTGGGCCTGCTGTGGCTGCTCGGCATGACGTTGGACTACGTGCCGCCGGTGCTGCCGGTGGTCTCGTAGGGCGAGGCGAACAAGAGCGCGGGCGATTTGATTGCCCCAGGCCGCCCGCGCGGCATCATTGTCCGGACGCGGGAGTTACTTGCGGGCGGGCGTCATCCAGCGCGCGGCGAGGATGCCGATCTCGTACAGCACGCACATCGGGATCGCCAGCATCAGCTGCGACACCACGTCCGGCGGCGTGATCACCGCGGCGACGACGAAGACGCCGACGATGGCGTAGCCGCGCGACTCGCGCAGCTGCTGCGGCGTCACCCAGCCGAGCAGGACCAGGATCACCAGCGCCACCGGCAGTTCGAAGCTGGCGCCGAAGGCGAGGAAGATCACCAGCACGAAATCCAGGTACGCCTGGATGTCGGTCATCATCGCCACGCCTTCCGGCGTGACCTTGGTGAGGAAGCCGAACACCGCCGGCAGCACCAGGAAATAGGCAAAGGCGCAGCCGGCGTAGAACAGCGACACCGCCGAGGCCAGCAGCGGCAGGGCCAGCCGCTTCTCGCGCTGGTACAGCCCCGGCGCGACGAAGGCCCAGGCCTGGTACAGCAGCCACGGTACCGACACGAACAGCGCGGTGAAGAACGCCAGCTTCACCGGCGCGAAGAACGGCGAGGCCACGCCGGTGGCGATCAGCTGGCCGCCGGCCGGCAGCTTCGCCAGCAACGGCTGCGCCAGCCACGCGTACAGCTTGTTGGCGAACGGCAGCAGGGCGACGAAGACGATGATCAGCCCGGTGACCGCGCGCAGCAGGCGCGCGCGCAGTTCGATCAGGTGGTCGATGAGGCGGGCTTCGCCCTGGCCGGTGTCAGCGTCGGGCATCGGAGTGGCGTGCGTCGGCGCCGGTGGGGCGGGAGTCGGGCGTGCCGTCGTGGTCGTCGAACGGCAGCGCGGCCTGTTCGGCATCGGCGACCGGGTCCGCCGGCGGCGCGTGCGCATCGCCGTCGTCATCCGCTACGCGATTCGACTGCACGGCGTCGCGCAGGCCGGCGCGGGTTTCCTCGAACTGCTGCTGCAGCGCCGTGCCGCCCTGCGCCAGCGCATCGCGCGCGTCCTGCAGGTCGCTGCGTGCCTGCCGCAGGCTGCGCTTGAGTTCGTCGTCGGCGAGTTCGTTTTCCAGTTCGGCCTTGACCGAATACCACTGCGCGCGCGCGCGCCGCACCCACAGGCCGGCGAAGCGCGCGGCCTTGGGCAGGCGTTCGGGGCCCAGCACGAGCAGGGCCACGACCGCGATCAGGAAAATCTCGCCGAATCCGATGTCGAACATGCGGGTGCCCGCCGCAACCGGCGGGTCGGAAGGTCAGCGCGGGGTGCGCTCGTCGTCGCGCTGCGACGTGGTGCTGCTTTCGTCGCGCGATCCGTCGCGCAGCTGCGGCGACGGCTTCTTGTCGTCATCGTCGTCCTGCATGCCCTTCTTGAAGCCCTTCACCGCTTCACCGAGGTCCTTGCCGACGCTGCCCAGGCGCTTGGTGCCGAACACCAGCACCACGATCACCAGCACGATCAGCCAGTGCCAAATGCTCAAACCGCCCATGGAATTGCCCTGTTTAGGAGGAGCGCAGGATACCGCAGTGGCCGTGAGAGCAGCGGTAAGCGGTCACGCCGGCGTGGCCGGCGCCGGGGCTCAGCGCCGCGGGGTGGGCGGGACGGGTTCGGCCGGCAACGGCTCGGTGCGCACGCTGTCGGCGGGCACGTCCTGGAACGGCGCCGGCGTGGCTTCCGTGCCGGTGGCCGGCATCGGCGGCTGTGCCGGGGCAGTCGTCGCCGCGGCCGGTGCGACTGGCGGCGTGGCCGCGCGCGCGCCGCGACGCTCGCGTGCCAGCGCGCTGGCCTCCTCCAGGGTGTCGCGGAAATCCACCACCTGCTCGTCGGCCGGCTGGCGCGTGCGGCCCTCGAAGATCATGCGCGGGGTCGTGCCCTCGCCGTAGACCAGCTGGTTGGCGGCGTCGTCGATCGACAGCACCGCGCCGTCGAGCGCGATGCCGGCGAACAGGCCGCGCGCGCGCGACCACGACCAGATCTCCGCCTTCAGCTGGCCGTCGGTGGCGGTCGCCGCGTTGCGGCCGACCGGGCCCGCAGCGACGCCGGCGTCGGCGCCGAGGGTGATCTTGCCGTTGACGATCGAATCCAGCCCGCGCTCGCCGCGGAACACCAGCACGATGTCCGAGGACTGCACGCCGGCCTGGAAGCCGATGCTGCCGCCGGTGAGCTTCACGAAGCTGGGGTTGGACCAGCTGCCGTCGGGATTCTTCACCGACACCACTCCGTGGCCGCGGCGGCCACCGAGGACCAGGCCGACCTTGAGCGTGTCGGGCACGACGACTATCGCCCGGGCCTCGTCGAACAGCTTGTCCGGGATCGCCGATTCGGGGATGCGCTGCACCTCGTTGAGCACGCGCACCGCGTTGCGCGCGCGGTCGTTCTCCTCGGGCCCGGCCGTGGCGTTGCCGGTGAAGGCCAGTGCGAGGGCGAGCGAGAGCGGGACGAACGACAGCTTGGAGAGGAGGGCACGCGACATGACGACTCCGGCGGCGGGGGATGCCCGGAGGGTACTGATGGCGCAATGAACGCGGGCGATACGAAGCCGGAGCTGCGCGCACGCAACGATCGCGGCGCGGACGCGCGCGGATGACGCCGGGGCGGCGCGACTGTCATCCTATGCGGATGATCACGCCCACCTCCACGGCAGGCGCTCCGACCGGCAACCCCGGCACCGCTGATGCACGCACCGCCGAGGCCGACACCGCCGTGGTGCTGGTGAACCTCGGCACGCCCGATGCGCCCACGCCGGACGCGGTGCGCCGCTACCTGCGCGAATTCCTCTCCGACCGCCGCGTGGTCGACCTGCCGCGCTGGCTGTGGTGGCCGGTGCTGAACCTGGCGATCCTGCCGCTGCGCGCGCACCGCGTCGCGCACAAGTACGCCAGCATCTGGATGGCCGACGGTTCGCCGCTGGCGGCGTACACGCGGCGGCTGGCGCAGGCGGTGCAGCGCGAGTGCCCGCAATGGCGGGTGGTGCACGCGATGCGTTACGGCGCGCCCGCGTTCGCGCAGGTGCTGCGGCAATTGCGCGCCGACGGCATCCGCCGCGTGCTGGTGCTGCCGCTGTACCCGCAGTACTCGACCACGACGACGGCCTCGGTGCGCGACGTGGTGGAAGCCGAGGGCTACGCGATCCGCGACGTGGGCTTCGTCGAGGCCGGCAAGCCGACGGCCGCTGCAGACGGCAGCGCGCCCGTCGCGCATTTCATCGCCGATTACCACCTCGATGCCGGCTGGGTCGCCGCCGTCGCAGAATCGATCCGCGCGCACCGGGCCGAACACGGCAATGCGGCGCACCTGCTGTTCTCCTTCCACGGCCTGCCGCAGCGCCTGGCCGACAACGGCGATCCGTACCCCGCCCACTGCGAAGCCGGCGCGCGCGCGATCGCCGCGGCGCTCGGCCTGCGCGACGAATCGTGGACGCTCACCTACCAGTCGCGTTTCGGCCGCGAGAAATGGCTGGAGCCGGCGACCGCCGACACGCTGGTCGCGCTGGCCGGTCGCGGCATCCGCAGTGTCGACGTGGTCGCGCCCGGCTTCGCGGTGGATTGCCTGGAGACGCTGGAAGAAGTCGCGCAGATGCTGAAGGACGACTTCCGCGCGCGCGGCGGCGAGTTGCGCTACATCGGCTGCCTCAACGACAGCGCCGCGCATGCGCGCGCGCTGGCGGCCGTCGTGCGCGATGCGGTCGCCGCCGCGGCATCGGCCGCCCCCGTGGCGACGCCGGCCCCGGCCGCGTGAGCACGATGCGCGAGATCGCGATGGACACCGCCTTCGGCGCGCTCGCCGGCCTGCGCACGGGCCGCGACGGCGCGCCGCGCGTGCTCGCGTTGCACGGCTGGCTCGACAACGCCGCGAGCTTCGTGCCGCTGGCGCCGTACCTGGGCGACCTCGATCTCGTCGCGATCGACCTGCCCGGCCACGGCCGCAGCGCGCAGCTGCCGCCGGGCGCGGACTATTCCTTCATCGGCGCCATCGCCTCGGTGCTGGATGCGGCCGACGCGCTGGGCTGGGAGCGGTTCGCCCTGCTCGGGCATTCGATGGGCGCCGGCATCGCCAGCATGGTCGCCGCGGCCTGCCCGCAACGGGTGGAGCGGCTGGTGGCGATCGAAGCCCTGGGCGCGCTGGCCGAGGTGCCCGAACGCACGGTGGCGCGCATGCGCGAGGCGATCGCCGCGCAGCGCGCGCTCCGCGACAAGCGCCTGCGCGTGTTCCCCGGCATCGACAGCGCGGTGCAGGCGCGCCTGCATGCCAGCCGCGTGCCGGGCAGTGGCCTGGACGAGGCGCTGGTGCGGTTGCTGGTCGAGCGCGGCTTGCGCGCGGTCGAAGGCGGCTACGCCTGGAGCAGCGATCCGCGCCTGACCCTGCCGACGCTGGTGCGGATGACCGAGGCGCAGGTGGAGAATCTCGTGGCCGGCATCGAATGCCCGACGCGGGCGATCTTCGCCGAACCGGCGCAGCCTTACCTGCCCGATGACCTGCGCCGCCGTCGCGTCGCCCTGTTGCCGCGTGGCGAACTGGTGGTGATCCCGGGCGGGCACCACCTGCACATGCAGCAGCCGGCGGACGTCGCGGCGGCGATCGGCGATTTCTTCGCCGTGCCGCGTAACGCCGACGCCGCTACGGGCTAGCCCAGCAACGCGCGCAGCGAAGCCTTGAGCTGGCGGCCGTGCGCGTGGAAATACTCGCGCTCGTCGCGCCAGTGCGGGAACCGCGCCTCGACTTCGCGCCAGAACGCGCGCGAGTGATCCGCGCGGATCAGGTGGCACAACTCGTGCACGAATACGTACTCGAACGCGCTCGGACGGGCCAGCACCAGCGCGAGGTCGAGTGCGACCACACCGTTGGGCGCGAGCGAGCCCCATTGCGAACTCATCACCTTCAGCACGATGCGCGACGGCGCGCGCGGCAGCGTCGGCAGCAGCGGCGGCAGCCAGCGCCCGAGGTCGGTGCGCGCCTCGGCTTCGTAGAAGTCGCGCAGCGCGCGCCGCAGCGAGGTGCTGCGCACGCCGGGGGGGACGGTGACCTGCAGGCCGTCGCCGCCGCGGACCAGGCGCAGGGCGCGGCCCTCGTGCCACGCGATCGGCAGTTCGCCGCCGCGCAGCGGGATCGCGCTGGTCACGTGCGGGGCGAGCGCAAGCGCGGCATCGCCGTTGCGTGCCAGCTGCGCCACCAGCCACTCGCCGTGCTCGAGCACGAAGCGCTCGCCGGCGACTTCGCTGGCGCGCAGCGGCAGGGTCAGGCGCGCGCCGCGTTCGCTGACGCTGAGCTTGATCCGGCGCGCGCGCGGATCGCGCACGCGCAGCACGTCGACGGTTTCGCCGTTGTCGAGGGTGATGTTGAGGGTCTCGCGCGCGGCCGTGCGCGTGCTCTCGCGCGGCTTGCCCGCCAGCAGGCGGAGTGGGTTCATGCGCGCACGCTCGTCATGCCGGAAAGCATATCGCGATGCCGGCGCGGCACCGCCGCGCATTCAGCTGTGTTCGATGTCATCGAGGCCGTCGGGTGAGGGGCCCGCCGCAGGGCGGAACGAAGGACGGATGACGCGGGTCGCAGTGCGACCCGCGTGGCACGGCGGGAAATCAGGCCTCGGCCTTGGACAGCTTGAGCGCCTTCTCCAGCACCGCGAACAGGCGCTTCACTTCGCCCGCCATCAGCACGAAGCGCGCGTCGAGTTCCGCGCGCAGGTCCTCGCGCTCGGTGGACTCGAGCTGGTCGACGGCGCCGTCGAGCAGCTTGAACTTGCGCACCACCAGGTCCTCGCCGAGCACGAACGAGACGTGGTCGTCGAGCGTCAGCGCCAGGCGCGTGACCTGCTTGCCGGACTCCAGGTGCTTGGCGATCTCGTCGCTCTGCAGCTCCATGCGCTGCACCTTGACCACGGCGCCCTGGTCGATCGGGTCGCGCAACTCGCATTCGTCGCCCAGCGACAGGCCGTCCGGCAGCGGTTCGCCGGCGACCCAGCCGGTGAGCACGCTGCGCGGCGCGACTTCCGCGTTCAGCGGCAGCGCCGGGAACGAACCCAGCGCGCGGCGGACCTCGCTGACCACGCTCTCGCCGTTCTTGCGGCTGGAGGTGTCGACCACGACGATGCCGTGCTCGAGGTCGAGGATGGCGTCGGTGCGGCTGGGCTTCACGAACGCGCGCGGCAGCAGGTCGGTGATCAGTTCGTCCTTGATCCGCTTGCGCGTGCGTCCGCCGGGCTTGCGGCCTTCCTTCTGCTCGATCTCCTCGAGCTTCTTCGCCAGCATGTCGTTGACCACGCTGCCGGGCAGCAGGCGGTTTTCGCCGCCCATCGTCAGCCAGATCGCGTCGCGCTGGCGCGCGGCGAGCACGTCGCTGTCGCGGCCGAACGGCGAGATGAAGCCGCGGCTGGACAGTTCCAGCGGGCCGACCGGCTTGAGCTGGCACTCGTCCAGGCCGCTGTCGAGGTCATCGAGCTTGGTGGTGGGGGGGAAGCGGAACAGCGTCAGGTTGCGAAAGAACATTCAATGACCGTATGGAGTTGGCATCCGGAGCGCGTCGCGCTCCGCGTTCTGGCTTCCGTGCCGTCGCCCGGTATGGACCGGGTTCTTGTTGTGCGGCCGGCTTCGCGTCGGAAGCGGGGCCGGTGATTGTCGTGATTATCGACGACTCAGGCGTCGTCGTCGCCCACCGCGTGCGGTTCGCCCGCCAGCCACGCATGCGCATCCGGCAGCGGGGCGTCGCCGTGGCGGCCGAGCGCGAGGAAGTCGTACAGCTTCGGATCGCTCAGCTGCGACGGGCGGATGTCGCCCAGCGCGCGGGCGATGGTCTCGATGCGCCCGGGCGATTCCTTCTCCCACGCCTCCATCATCCGCTTGACCTGCTTGCGCTGCAGGTTCTCCTGCGAGCCGCACAGGTTGCAGGGGATGATCGGGAACTGTTTCGCTTCGGCATAGGCGGCGATGTCGTCCTCGCGCACGTAGGCGAGCGGGCGGATCACCACGTGCTTGCCGTCGTCCGAAAGCAGCTTCGGCGGCATGCCGCTGAGCTTGGCGTGGAAGAACAGGTTCAGGAAGAAGGTGGCGACGAGATCGTCGCGGTGGTGGCCCAGCGCGATCTTGGTGAAGCCCTGTTCTTCCGCGTGCGCATACAGCGCGCCGCGACGCAGGCGCGAGCACAGCGAGCACATGGTCTTGCCTTCGGGCACCACGCGCTTGACCACCGAGTAGGTGTCCTGCTCGAGGATCCTGTACGGCACGCCGAGCGATTCGAGGTACGCGGGCAGGACGTGCGCGGGGAAGTCGGGCTGCTTCTGGTCCAGGTTCACCGCGACCAGCTCGAACTTCACCGGCGCCTTCTGCTGCAGCTGCAGGAGGATGTCGAGCATGGTGTAGCTGTCCTTGCCGCCCGACAGGCACACCATCACCTTGTCGCCGTCCTCGATCATGCCGAAGTCGGCGATCGCGCGACCGACCTGGTGGCGCAGGCGCTTGGCGAGCTTGTTGGACTCGTGCGCGCGCTTGTGCGCGCGGGGCAGCGGTTCGGCCAGGGGCAGGGCAATGTTCACGGCAGGACAGGTCGATACAGCGGAGTGCCATTCTACCGTCGCCGTGTGGACGGCTCGCGGTTGCCGGGGCGGTGCGCTGCCGCGGCCGCGGATACGGGTGCTTGGCGCTTGCCCGCGGGCCGGATCGCGGGATCCCGCCAAGGCCGACGCGGCAATCGCACGCGTCGGCCTTGCGGGAACTGTCATGCGTCCGCTCCGGCCCCGGCGTAAGCTGTGCGCATGATCGAAACCGACGATCCCGCCGCCATCGCCCAGAAGCTGGCCGAGCTGAAGCTCGAGCATCGCGACCTGGACCTGGCGATCGAGCGGCTGATGGTGGATGCGGCCGCGGACGAGCTGACGGTCAAGCGCCTGAAGAAGCGCAAGCTGTGGCTGAAGGACTGCATCGCGCGGTTGGAGAGCGCGCTGATTCCCGACCAGCCGGCGTGACGCGCGGCTGGCAGCCACGAAAAAGGCGGACTGCGGTCCGCCTTTTTCTTTTTCCGATACCGTTGCGGCGAGCCGTCAGCCGGCCGGCGCCTCCGGCTTCGCGCTCTCCGGGCTGATCTTCTCGATCGTGTGCCGCAGTTCGCGGCCGAGCACCACCTTGGCGTCCTTCGCCCACGTGGTCAGGCGCTGGTCGAAGGCGAGCTTGCCGTTCTCGTCCGGCCACACCAGCTTGAGCTCGCGCAGCTTGAGGATGAAGCCGCGGAACAGCGACTTGTCGAAGAACTCCGGCGCCGCCGGTGCGTACAGCAGCGACAGGCGCTGCGCAGCGAGGTGGCACAGGCTTTCCAGTTCGCCCGAGGACAGCGTGCCCGCACCGTTCTTGGCCAGCACGGAAATGGCGATGTAGTAGCGCTCGAAGGCCTGCTGCAGCGAATGGCCGATCGCGCGCAGGCGGAACACCTCGTCGGTCTGGCCGGCGTTGCGGGCAAGGATGCCGCCGTCGTCGTCGCTGACGCGTTCGAGCAGGCCCTCGCTGACGAACAGGTCGACGGTGCGGGTCAGGCGCTCGCCGAATTCCTCTTCGCTCCACGGCAGGAACAGCTCGGCCTGCAGGAACGGATACACGTTCCGGCCCAGTTCCTGCACGCGCGTCAGGCTCATGCGCCGGTTGTGCTGGAAGCAGCAGGCGATCCACGCGGCCGCGGTGAACAGGTGCAGCACGTTGTTGCGGAAGTAGCTCAGTAGCACCGCCTTCTCGTCGTCGACGCCGAGCACGTCGCCGAGCGGATGCTGCACCCGCTCGAGCACGTTGATCTCCTCGCCGTGGGCGATGATCTGTTCGGGCGTGTGCGGGGTGACGGTGACGCGGTCGGAGTACGGCAGGTCGGCGAGCAGCTTCTGCGACAGCGCGATCTGGGTGCGCAGGTCGGCTTCGCCCATCGCGTGCTTGGGCGTGGACAGCAGCGCCAGCGCCAGCAGGTTGATCGGGTTCACGTCCGCGGCGCGGTTGATATTGACGTTGATGCGATCGGCGAGGGTGGCGACGGTGTCGGCGAGCCACTTGGGCTTCTCGTCTTCCGGCACCGGCTTGCCGTCCCATTCGGGCGCGTGCTCGGCGAGCACGTCGCCGAGCAGGATCGGCTCGCCGAAGTTCACCACCACCTGGCCGTAGTTGCTGCGCAGCACCTTGGGTATGCCGGTGAGCAGCTGCCAGATCGATTCCTTTTCCTTCGGCTTGCCGGTCAGCTCGTCGAGGTAGCTGTTGCCCTCCATCAGCTTCTCGTAGCCGATGTAAACCGGCTGGAACAGCACCGGGCGCGTGGGCTGGCGCAGGAAGCCGCGCACGGTCATCGAGATCATGCCGCCCTTCGGCTGCAGCAGGCGGCCGGTGCGCGAGCGTCCGCCTTCGGTGAAGTACTCGATCGAGTAGCCGCCGGCGACCAGTTGCGCCACGTACTCGCTCAGCACCGCCGAATACAGCACGCTGCCGCGGATGCTGCGGCGGATGAAGAACGCGCCGCCCTTGCGCAGGATCGTGCCGATCACCGGCAGGTTGAGGTTGATGCCGGCGACGATGTGCGGCGGCACCACGCCCTTGGTGTAGAGCAGGTAGCTCAACAGCAGGTAGTCCATGTGGCTACGGTGCGATGGCACGTAGACCACTTCGTGGCCCGGCGCGGCCTGCTTGAGCTTGTCGAGGTGGTGCACCAGCACGCCGCGGTAGATGCGGTTCCATACCGTGGTCAGCAGGAAGCTGGCCGAACGCACCACCGGGTGCGAATAGTCCGCGGCGATTTCGTAGGCGTAGCCGTGCGCCTTCTTCCACGCCTCGGTCAGCGAGGTCTTGTCGCGCGCGGCCTGGTCGGCGATGGCTTCCTTGACCGTGTCGGCGGCCAGCACCTGGTCGATCAGCAGGCGGCGCGTGGACAGGTCGGGGCCGATCACCGCCGCGCGCAGGCGGTGGAAGTGGGTGCGCAGCACGCGCGAGAGCTTGCGCACGGTGCGCTCGGGCGGCAGGCCTTCCTCGAGGATGTCGCGCAGCGACACCGGCGGGGCGAACTGCACCAGCGTGTCGCGGCCGTTCAGCGCGATCGCCAGCAGGCGGCGGAAGCGGCCGACCAGGGTCCAGTTTTCCGAGAACAGCACCGAGAACCAGCCGCTGCTCTTGTCCGGCGCGCGGCCGACGAAGATCGAGACCGGGACCAGCTGGACGTCGAGTTCCGGCTGCGCGCGGTGCGCTTCGAGCAGGCGCGCGAGCGAACCCGAATGGGTCTTCGCCGAGGGCGGCGCGTTGGTCTTGGTCCCGGTGATCGTGTCGGTGATGGTGTCGGCGAGCGGCGCCAGGGTGCTGACGTTGCGGCGCGACAACGCGAGGTAGGCGCGCTTGCGGCCGAGCGGATCGCCCGGCAGCGGCTGCAGTGGGGTGGGCAGGCCCGCCTCGCGGCAGGCGCGCTCCAGGATCAGGGCGTTGGACAGGCCGTAGTCCTCGAGCACGTAGCAGACCGGACGGCCGTCGAGCTGGGCGACATGCTCGGCCGGGGTCTGCGGCTCGATCTTCAGCGCGACCCAGGGCTCCATCACCCAGCCCAGCAGCTTCGCCCACAGCGGGCGGCGTGGGGCGGGGCGCGAGCGGGCGTCGGTGGCGGCGCGTTCGGAGGTCGCGCGCGCGGACGTGGCGGGCGCCGGCATGGGCAGCTCGGGTTGGGCGGCGCTGGGGTCCGCCGCCGCTGCGGGCATGGCGTCCGCGGTCATTTCAGTGGGGGCGGCGGACGGCGCCGGCGCGGCCTCGGTGGCGGGCGTCGGGGCCTGCGGGCGCGTCGGTTCGTCGTCCGGGAACAGGGAGGTCTGGTTCGGCATTGGCGGGATTATGCCGGCCGGCCCGGCGTAAATCCCGGATGCGGCCGGCGCGGCAGGGTGACCGCGGAGGGGAAAGGGAGGCGATCGTCCTCGAACGTGGCGCCTAGGGCGCCCGCGCGGCCTGCTGTCGGGCCTCCGCGCCGCCCGCCTCCGCCTCGGTCCGCGCGCGGCGCAACAGGTCGCTCAGGTACCACTGGCCCTCATCGCGCTCGAGCAGGACGTAGGCATCGATCGGCTGCCCGGCCAGGGTGTACTGCAGCCGGACCCGGGCCTGTTCGCCGGTCTGCTGCGCCAGAGTGATGCGCATGCCCGCCAGGGCGGCGTCGAAGTCGAGCCCGTAGGAGACCAGGGCCCGTTCCAGGCGCACGAAGAAGGGGCCCAGCCGCTGCAGGCTGCGGGTCATCCCGGCCCGGCGCAGGCCGTCGGGGCCGCCCAGGCCGGTGCTGCGGGCGGCCAGGGTGATCTGCGGCACGACCTGGCGCGCGTGGTCCGCATCGGCCAGCGGCGCGCGCTGGCCCCAGCGGGCGAGCGCGGCAATCAGCTGGCGGTAGTGGTCGCGTTCCTCGTCGCTGTAGGCCGCCTCGTTCGCCACGTACTGGCTGGTGAACAGCCCCAGCGTGGTCGCGGCGGTGCGGATTTCGGCCTGCGCACCGGCGAACTGGCGCCGGTAGGCGGTCAGCAGCGCCTGCTCCGAGCGCGGCTCGGCGAGGGTGGTCAGGAAGCCCTGGAACTTCTGGTCCAGCGGCAGTTCGGTCAGCGGCCACAGCGTGCGGCCTTCGCTCCAGGCGGCTTCCAGCCGGGCGTGCAGGGCGGGCGGGACGGCGTGGTGGCTGTAGCCGACCAGGTCGTCGCGGCGCAGGTCGTCGACCAGCTGCTGCACGGCAGCGACGGGCGAGGACGGCTGCTCCACCGGCGCAGGCGCGGGTTGGCAGGCGGCCAGGCACGACAGCAACAGGGCGGCGGTGACGCTTCGGATCCGGGGCATGGGGGTTCGCAAGCGTCGAGCGCTGGGCGGATGGTGGCGTGCCCCGACGGGGCGGCACAAGCCAAGCCCGTCGCGAAACCCCCTTCCGGGGCCAGCGGCGATGCGACAAGGAAGGTCAGCTAATGACGCGGGCCCGCCGGACGGACGCTGCGCGGCGGGTGGCGGAAAGGCCCGAAACGGCAAAGCCTCGCCGAACCTGTGGCCAAAGTTGGCACGCTTCGTGCTTGCTTCTGCGACCCGGATCACATTCGCGCAAAGGACGGCCCCACCTTGAGACACCTGAATGAACGCTTTGAAGATTTCGCTTCTCGCCGTCCTCGCTGCCGCTCCGTTCGCTGCTGACGCCGCCAACACCTCGAGCTCCTTCGGCGTCGAGCTCACCGTGCAGAACTCCTGCACCGTCACCGCCGGCGGTACGGCCGCCGACATGAACTTCGGCACGGTCACCGGCAACATCACCGCCAACCGTGACGCCACGACCTCGCTGACCGTCAACTGCAACAACGGCGCGAACTACCACGTCGGCCTCAACGATGGCGTCAATGCCCTGACCGGCCAGCGCCGCATGGCGAGCCTGACCACGTCCGGTTTCGTCAATTACGAGCTGTACTCCGACAGCGGCCGCACCGCGCGCTGGGGCGTGACCGCCGCCGGCGGCACCGCGACCGACGTCGACGGCACCGGCAACAACGCCGACCAGACCCTGACCGTCTACGGCCGCGTCCCGGGTGCCCCGGTGCAGTCCGTCGGCGCTGGTGTCTACCACGACACGATCACCGCCACGATCGAGTTCTGATCATGCGCAAGGCAGTTCCCGCCGCGCTCCTGGGCGCGGCGTTGGCCTTCTTCGCGCCCGCGTCCTGGGCGCGGGGGCAGTTGCAGGTGGCGCCCACCCTGGTCGAACTGGCCCCGGGTGCCGCCGCCGGCCGCCTCACGCTCGCCAATACCGGCGATGCGCCGGTGGCCGCGCAGGTCCGCGTCTTCGCCTGGAGCCAGGCCGAGGGCGAGGACCGGCTGGCCGCGACGCGCGAAGTCGCCCTCAGTCCTGCCATCGTGCGGATCGCCCCGGGCGCGAGCCAGGTGGTCCGCGTGGTGCGGGAGGGCGTGGCCCCGGAACTGCGCGATGCGACCTATCGCATCGTCGTCGATGAATTGCCGGTTCCCGGCGAAGCACAGGAAGCGGGAATCCAGTTCCGCCTGCGTTTCGTCGTGCCGGTGTACGTGCGCGCGGCCAGGGCCGCACCGGTGGCACTGGTTTGCCGGCTCCACGCCGCGCGCCTGGCCTGCCGCAACAGCGGTGGCCGGTCGGCGCAGCTGGGCGCGACGCGCCTGCTCGATGCGCGTGGGCAGGCGGTGACGCTCACGCCGGGCCTGTTCGGTTACGTGTTGCCGGCGAGCGAGCGGCGCTGGTCGCTGGATGCGGCGTCGCTGGCCAAGCTGGGCGGCGCGCTGCGCCTGGAAAGCCGGGTCAACGGCGAACCGCTGACGGTGCCTGTCACCCGTGCGCCCTAGGTCGCTGGCCCTCGCTGTCGGGATCGCCCTCGCGGCGTTCGCCACGACGGCGAGCGCCGGCGCGGGCACCGATGCCGGCACCGATGCCGGCACCGATGCCGGATCCTTCTCGCTCGGCGAATTGGGCTTGCCGAGCCTGGGCGGCGTCGCGGCGATGGCGGTGAACGCCGGCGACGCGCAGACGCTGTACCTCGAGGCCTACCGCGGCGAACGCCCGCTGGGCCAGCTGGCGCGCGTGCAGCTGCGCCAGGGCCGGTTGTACGCGGTGCCGGACGACCTGCGCCGCCTCGGTGTCGTGATCGATGCCGGCTGGCCGACCGATGACACCGGCCTGCTCGCGCTCGACGACGTGCCCGGACTGAACTACCGCTACGACGTCGAGGGCCAGCGCCTGATCCTCGACGTGGCGCCGGACCGGCGCCCGAACCAGGCGTTGGGTTACCGCACGCCCGCGGCGGTCGCCGCCACGCGCAGTCTCGGCGTGCTGCTCAATTACGACGCCTACGCGCGCAGCGCCGGCGCGGAAGACACCCTGTCGGTGGCGACCAGCGTGCGCGCCTTCGGTCGCTTCGGTGCGATCGAGAACAGCTTCCTCAGCCGCGGCGGCGATGACGCCGACGCCTACCGGCGCCTGGACACGCGCTGGACCCTGAGCGATTCCGAACACATGACCACCTGGACCGCCGGCGACCTCATCGGCGGCGGGCTGGGCTGGACCCGGCCGGTGCGCATGGGCGGCGTGCAGCTGCGGCGCAACTTCGGCGTGCGCCCCGACCTGATCACCTTCCCGGTGCCGCGCTTCACCGGCCAAGCCACGGTGCCGTCCTCGGTGGAGCTGCTGGTCGACAACGTCCGCCAGTTCGGCACCGAGGTCGATGACGGCCCCTTCGTCCTCGACAGTTTCCCGCGCATCACCGGCGCCGGCGAGGCGACGCTGGTCGTGCGTGACGCCCTGGGCCGCACCACCCAGACCAGCGTGCCGATCTACGTCGACTACCAGCGCCTGGCGCCGGGCCTGAGCGACTTCAGTGCCGAAGCCGGCCGCCTGCGCCTGGGCTACGCGACCGACGACGACCGCTACGACGACGAGTGGATCGCCAGCGGCAGCTACCGCCGCGGCCTCTCGATGTCGCTGACCGGCGAGGCGCACGCCGAATACGGCCCGGACCTGCGCATGTACGGCGCCGGCTTCGTCTGGGCGCCGGCCGGCCACCTCGGTGTCGCCACCGCCTCGCTCGCCCGCAGCGAAGGTGCCACGATCGGTTACCAGCGCAGCGTCGGCTACCAGTGGATGAATCCGCGTTTCGGCTTCGACCTGAAGACGCAGCGCCGCACCGGCGGTTTCCGCGACCTGGGCGACCTCGCCGAGGGCGGCGCGCGGCCGACGTCGCTGCAGGCCCAGGACCAGGCCTCGGCCTGGTGGGCGATGCCGCGCGGCAGCCTGGCGTTTTCGTGGGTGCGCTGGCGCAACCACGACGCCGACGGCGACACGGTGCGCACCATGACCTGGTCGCAGGTGCTGGGCCAGCGCCTCAACGCCAGCCTCGGCGTGTTCGACAGTGCCGGCACCGGGCGCGGCATCAACCTCAACTTCAACCTGCCGCTGGGCGAGCGCCGCGACGCGTCGCTGTCGGTCAGCCGCAACGACGGCCGCACCGATACGGTCGCTGCGGTCCGCCAGTCGCCCGGCTACGACGGCGGCTGGGGCTGGGAACTGCAGGCCGGCGACCGCGACGGCGAGTACGGCCTCGCCTCGGCGACGCTGCGCGGCCGCCACGGCGAGGCCACGGTCGGCGCCGACCATCGCGATGGCGACACCGGCTATTTCGCCCAGGCCAATGGCAGCCTGGTGTGGATGGGCGGCACCGCGTTTGCCAGTCGCCGCGTCAGCGATTCCTTCGCCGTGGTCAGCACGCAGGGCGTGGCCGGCGTGCCGGTGCTGTACGAGAACCGCGTGTTCGGCAAGACCAACGCGCGCGGCTTCGTCCTGTTGCCCGACCTGCGCGGCTGGCAGCGCAACCGCATCGCCATGGATCCCGACGCGCTCGGCGTCGACTACCGCGTGCCGCCGCTGGAACAACTGGTCACGCCCGCCGACAACGGCGGCGTGCTGGTGCGCTTCGACGTCGCCGCGGTGCACCCGGCGATGGTGACGCTGCTGACCCGGTCCGGTGCGCCGGTGCCGGCCGGCAGCGAAGGCCGCATCGTCGGCAGCGCGGCCACCTTCCTGGTCGGGCTCGACGGCGAGACCTACATCGACGACCTGCCGGCCGGTGGCGCGCTCGAGGTCGAAGTCGCCGGTGCCGCCTGCCGCTATGCACTGCCGGCGCGGACCGCCGCGACGGGCGTGGCGCAGGTCGGTCCGCTCCGTTGCGAGGAATCGCCATGACCCTGCGCCTGGGACTGCTCCTGCTTGCGCTTATGCTGCTGTGGCCGGCAACGGCCAATGCACAGAGCTGCACCTTGTCCGCGCAGTCGCTCGCCTTCGGCACGATCGGCACGCCGACCGCGCAGCGCGATGCCACTGCCGACGTGACCGTTACCTGCACCGGTTCGCCCGGCGTCGTGCGCGTATGCCTGACCATCGATGCCGGTACTGCGCCGAGCACCGCGATCAACCGCGTGATGCGCTTCGGTACGAACCAGCTCGCCTATGCGATCTCGGCCACATCTGGCGGAACCACATGGGGTGACACCAACCTCACCGGTCAGGAAGTGCCCGTTACGATCAGCGGAAGCAGCGGCAACGCGACGGCGCGCATGTATGGGCGCATTGCCGCAGCCCAGAACGTGGTTGCCGGCACCTACTCCTCGACGCTCGCGGTGCGCGGCCGCATCCCCAGCGGCGGGTCGCCCTGCACCAGTGGCAGCAGCGGCACTACCCTGACTGCTGCATCGTTCACCGCCAACGCCACGCTGGGCGGCATCTGCTCCATAACCGCCGCGCCGGTGAACTTCGGCACGGTAGCCAACCTATCGAGCGGGCTCAGTGCCAGCGGCGCGCTCAGCGTGACCTGCAGCAACACCATGCCCTACAGCATCGCGCTCAATGCCGGCACGACCACGGGCAACACCATCGCTGCCCGCAAGCTGGCCCTGAACGGCGCCGGCGCGGGCGTCGTCTCCTACCAGCTCTACCAGGACAGCGGGCGCGCCACGCTCTGGGGTGACGGCAGCAGCGGCGCCACCTATCCCGGCACCGGCAGCGGCACCGCGCAGACCATCCCGGTGCACGCATACGTGCCCAACCAGGCCACGCCGGGGTCGGGGACGTACCGCGACACCGTGACCGCGACGATCACCTACTGACCGTCCGTGCGCGACCCGCACGGGTCGCGATTCCAGGCAAAAGAAAGGGAGGCCACAGGGGCCTCCCGCAATCCGGCGCGAGGCCGGTGGACTTGGTTGTGGCGCGATTCCGGCAAGGCCGGATGCAGGCAGGTTAATCGCCTTCCGGACTTTAAGCAATACTTTTCTATATTGCTATAACTTATTGATTTACATAATGGATCATGCCAATAGCCGGTCGACTGACGCGACGCTCACTCGCGCCCGTCGTCCAGCGCGGACTCCTTGGCGGCGCGGCGCGCGGCCTCGGGTTGGCGCCATTCGTTGTCGAACAGCGCCGGTTCCCAGCTGCCGTACAGCGGGTTGGGCAACGCCCACCAGCGCTCGCCGATCCACGCCAGGTACGGCGCGATCGCGGCGCGGCGGCCGTCGCGCGTGTTCGCGGTGACCTGCACGAAGTCGCCGACCTGGTCGCCGAACTGCATCAGCACGCGGTGCTTGCGCGCGACCAGCTGGCGCCGGCAGGCCTTCTCCGATCCTTCCTGCTCGCAGCCGTCGACCACAGTGCCCAGGCCGAGGAACTGGCCGTCGTCCTTGAGCGGAAAGCCCACCGCGCGCAGGTTCGCCAGCGTCGCCTCGGCCAGGCTCGCGTCGCGGTTGCTGATGTAGAAGACGGTGACGCCCTTCGATGCCGCGGCCGCCAGGAACTCGACCGCGCCCGGCAGCGGCCTGGCCTTGCGCTCGTTCACCCATTCGCCCCAGGCGGCCTCGTTGAAGCCGCGGTGCTCGCGGATCTGCCGCACCGAGCTGGGCGAGTTGTCGAGCACGGTTTCGTCGATGTCGACGATGATCGCCGGCGGCAGGCGCGCGAAATCGTTGCTGCGTTCCTCGTGCGGCAATGCATCCCAGTGCTTGTCGCGCAGCGCCGCATCCAGGCGCTGGCCCGCGGCGCGGTAGATCGCGGTGTAGACCAGGTCGCGCTCGACCGAGGTCTGGTACCACACCGCGGCGTTGAGGCTGTCGTCGGCCGGCGGATCCTGGGTGGCCGCGACCGACGCGGGCATTGCAGCCGCGGCTTCGCCGGCGGCGTCCTGGTGAAGCGTGCCGTCGTGAAGCGCGCCGTCATGAAACGTGGCGCAGCCGCCGAGCAGGGCGGTGGCGAGCAGGGTCAGGGAAACGGAAGCGCGCATGCGGTGCAGCCCGATGAAAGAATCCGGGCGAGTTTACCCAAGCGCCGTGGCAACGCCGTGGCGGTGCGCCGCGCGCAAGCCGTGCCGGATCAGCCTTCCAGCAGCGCCTTGATCGCGGCGAAGCCGGCGCTCGCGCGTTCCTGCTTGCGCGCCGCGTCGGCGACCGGATCGGCGCCGTCGCGCTGCAGTTCGGCCGCGGGCAGCTCGTCGAGGAAGCGGCTCGGCTTGAGCCGCAGCTTGTCGCCCCAGCGCGAGGCCTCGCGCGAATGCGACAGCCACAGCTGTTCCTTGGCGCGGGTGATGCCGACGTAGAGCAGGCGGCGTTCCTCGTCGAGCGAGCCTTCCTCCAGCGCCATCTCGTGCGGCAGCGTGCCGTCCTCGCAGCCGACGATGAAGACGTAGCGGAACTCCAGGCCCTTGGCGCCGTGCATCGACATCAGCCGCACCTGGTTGCCGGCATCGCCCTTGTCGGCATGCGAGAGCAGCGCGAGCTGCGCGGCGAGTTCGCCGGGACCGGAACCCTTGCCGCCGTCGAACCAGCCGGCGAGTTCCTCGAGGTTTTCCTTGCGGCGCTGGAAGCTCGCCTCGTCCTTGCACTGCGCGCGGATCGACGCCAGCATCCCCGACTTCTCGCCGAGCACGCGCACCAGTTCGGCGGGGCTCAGGCGCTGCGCATCGCCGCGCAACGCACGCACGATGCCGGTGAAACCATCCAGCGCGTTGGCCGCGCGCGGCGCGAGCTGCTTGAGCGCGCCCACCGATTCGGCGGCGCGCGACATCGGCATGTGCGCGCCGTGCGCGAGTTCGGCCAGCTTAGACAGCGTCGTCGCGCCGACTTCGCGCTTGGGCGATTGCACCGCGCGCAGGAACGCCGCGTCGTCGTCGGGATTGGCGATCAGCCGCAGCCAGGCGAGCGTGTCCTTCACTTCCTGACGTTCGAGGAAGGCGGTGCCGCCGCTGAGGTGGTAGGGAATGCGCAGCAGCTGCATCGCCTTTTCCAGCGGCCGCGACTGGTGGTTGCCGCGGAACAGGATGCAGAAGTCGCTCCACGGCGCGGAATGCTTCTGCGCGATGAAGTGGATCTCGCCCGCGACCTTTTCGGCTTCGTGCGCGTTGTCGCGGCATTCCCACACGCGGATGCGCTCGCCGTCGGGCTGGTCGCTCCACAGGGTCTTGGGATGCTCGTGCGGGTTGTGCGCGATCAACGCATTCGCGGCGCGCAGCACGCGGTTGGAGCAGCGGTAGTTCTGCTCCAGCTTGACGATCTCCAGCGTCGGATAGTCCTTGCCCAACTGCAGCAGGTTGTCCGGGTTGGCGCCACGCCACGCGTAGATCGACTGGTCGTCGTCGCCCACGCAGGTGAACAGGCCCTTCGGCCCGGCCAGCGCCTTGAGCAGGCGGTACTGCGCGTCGTTGGTGTCCTGGCACTCGTCCACCAGCAGGTAGCCGATGCGCTCGCGCCAGCCCAGGCGCAGGTCCTCGTCGGCTTCCAGCAGCTGCACCGGCAGGCGGATCAGGTCGTCGAAGTCGACCGCGTTGAACGTGCTCAGGCGCTGCTGGTACTTGCCGTACAGGATCGCCGCGTCCATCTCGCGCGGGCTCTGCGCCGCGGCGAGCGCCTCTTCCGGCGACAGTCCCGCGTTCTTCGCACGCGAGATCAGGTTGCGCGCGTTGTCGAGCACGTCCGGCTTGCTGCCCGCTGGCAGCAGGTCCTTCAATTGCGCGCCGGTGTCATCGCTGTCGAACACCGAGAAGCCGCGGCGCAGTCCGGCCTTGGCGTGTTCGATCTGCAGGAACTTCAGCCCCAGCGCGTGGAAGGTGCAGATGGTCAGCCCTTCGGCCGCGTCGCCCTTGATGCGCTTGGCGACGCGTTCCTTCATTTCCTTCGCCGACTTGTTGGTGAAGGTGATCGCGGCGATGCGGCGCGCGGGCATCCGTCCCGACGCGATCAGGTGCGCGATCTTCTCGACGATGACGCGCGTCTTGCCGCTGCCGGCGCCGGCAAGCACGAGCAGGGGGCCGTCGGTGTGCAGTACGGCGGCGCGTTGGGGCGGGTTGAGGAAATGCATTGCGATCGACGGGAGCTGGCCGCGCATTCTACTCGGGGCGGCGGTGGGCTTCCGCGGCCCGGGTGCGCTGAATGGTCGATCTGCGCGATCGCGGCGCGTGAGTTTCGGCATTCCGCGCAGCGATCGCGCCTGGATCTCGGACACATCGTCCGCCGTGCGGCGTCACTTTTCATTGCGGGAATCACGCGGCACCCATAGGCCATCAGTTGGCTGTGACGCCGCGCACATCTCGCTAGACTTTGCGAATCTTGTTCACCGGAACGAAACGGATGTCGAAGCTTCACGCACTGCAGCCCTCCGCCCTTGCACTGCTGCTCGCGATTGCGCCGGCAACGGCCCTGGCAGAACAGAAGTCGCCGCCGCCCGATCCGCTGGACAACCCGTTGTTGATCACCGCGGGCTTCCTGAGTCACCACCAGGACATCCAGTACCGGCTGCTCGGCATGGACGCGTACAAGGAAAAGCGCTTCGAGGATGCCATGCGCTACTTCCGCCGCGCGGGCTACTTCGCGGACAAGCCCTCGCAGGGCATGGTCGGCGAGATGTACTGGAACGGAGAAGGCGTGGAAGCCGACCGTGCGCTGGCCTATGCGTGGATGGACCTGGCGGCCGAGCGCGGCTACACCGGGTTCCTCGGTTTGCGCGAAAAGTACTGGCAGGCGATGAACGAGGGCGAACGCGCCCGCGCCATCGAACAGGGGCAGGCGCTCTATGCCCGTTTCGGCGATGCCGCCGCCAAGCCGCGTTACGAAGCGGAGCTGCGCCGCGGCAAGAACAGCATCGTCGGCAGCCGCACAGGATTCAATCGCGGCGTGAAGATCGAAGTCCCGGGCCCCGCCGGTTCGCAGATGATCGATGGGTCCAAGTTCTACGACGAGCGCTACTGGAACGCAAAGAAGTACTGGGCATGGCAGGACGGCATCTGGGCGAAGCCGCGCGTGGGCAAGGTGAGCGTGGGCGAGGCCGAGGCGGTACACAAGAACGCGCCAGGGTCCCGCATCCCCGAAACCGAGCCTGAAATCGACGCGCCGGCTCCGGAAGTGCCCGAGCCCACGCCGTCGCCCTGAGTTGAGCGGAAGCGGTAAATCGCAAGCGCGGGCATTGCGGGCGACAGGGGGCGGGCGTAGGTTGCAGGCATCGGTTTTCCGCCTTGCATCGCCCCCTCCATCGGGACTACGGCCATGAAAGTCGCAACCCTGGTGCTTGCGCTCACGTGCCTCGTGAGTGGCGGTGCATTCGCCGCCGAACCGCTGAAGCTCGTCAGCGCCGGCTTCCTCGACGTCGACGCGCAGCTGCACGCCGCCAAGGGCCATCCGAACGAGGAGTGGCGGCTGAATGGGCTCAAGTCCTACCTCGGCGGGCATTACGACGAAGCGGTCGATCGCTTCGAGCGGGCCGCCTACTTCGCCGACAAGCACGCCCAGCACTACCTGGGCCTGATCTTCTGGCACGGGCAGGGCGTGGCGACGGATCGCGTGCGCGGCTACATCTGGAGCGACCTGGCCGCCGAGCGCGGCAACCGCAGGCTGCTGGCGATCCGCGAGAACATGTGGTCGCAACTCAGTGCGCAGGAACGGCAGCAGGCGATGGCCGAGGGTGCGGCGTTCTACGACCGTTACGGCGATGCCGTCGCCCAGCCGCGCGCGGAGGCGGAGATCCGCCGCTTCGCCCGCGGCATGACCGGTAGCCGCGTGGGCTTCCGCAACCAGGCCATGGACGTACTCAACGGCGGGCCGATCAATGGCTCGTTCGGCAATGCGACGCCGGGCATGCTCGCGGCATCGGTGGCGGTCAATGGCGGCACCACCGGCGAAAAGCTCTATGCCGACGAGCGCGTCCGCCTGAAGGACTACTGGCGCGCGCAGGATCGGGAACTGGAGCGCACCGGCCGCGTCGAGCTCGGCCCGATAACGACCGCGCGCAAGCCCTGAGCCGCATCCGCCCCGAGCGGCGGGCGGCCGCGCGCGACCGCTAAACTGTCGCGATGGCCAAGCTCTACTTCTACTACTCGGCGATGAACGCCGGTAAGACCACCACGCTGCTGCAATCCGCCCACAACTACCGCGAGCGCGGCATGCGCGTGCTGATCCTGACGCCGCGGCTGGACCACCGCGCCGGCAGCGGCACGGTCGCCTCGCGCATCGGCCTGACGGCGGAGGGGCATGCATTCGAGCGCGCCGACGACCTGGAGCGCGTGATCCGCGCCGACATCGCCGCGCACGGCAAGCTCGACTGCGTGCTGGTCGACGAGGCGCAGTTCCTCGCCAAGGCGCAGGTGTGGCAGCTCAGCGAGGTGGTGGATGCGCTGCGCATCCCGGTGCTCTGCTACGGCCTGCGCACCGACTTCCGCGGCGAGCTGTTCGAAGGCAGCCAGTACCTGCTGGCGTGGGCCGACGAGCTCAACGAGATCAAGACGATCTGCCACAGCGGCAAGAAGGCGACGATGACGGTGCGGGTGGACGATGCCGGCCGCGCGGTGCAACAGGGGCCGCAGGTCGAGATCGGCGGCAACGAGCGCTACGTCTCGGTGTCGCGCGCGGAGTTCAAGAAGGTGATGCGCGGCGAAAGCACGGTCGAGGGCCAGCCGGAACCGCAACAGCCTCCGTTGCTGTAGGCGCTGCTGTAGGGCGGCTCAAGCCCGCCGCATCGTGCGCCACAGCGAAGCCAAGGCTCCGTCCGCAGTAGCCGGTCGTGCGCAATGGCGGGGTCAGGGCCCGCGCTACCGGCACGCCGTGCGGATCGCCTGGACCTCGCGCAGCACCGCGCCGCCTTCCGGCAGCGCCGCCTGCATGCGTCGCAGCAGGGCGTCGAGTTCGGTCTGGGTCGCCGCCGGTTCGTCGCGGCAGCGTGTTTCGGCGACGTAGGCCCGCGCCAGCCAGCGCACCTTGTCGCGCTCGCTGTCGGTGCCGGGCACGTTGCCGATCTCGGCCATGCGCCGGACCGCTCCCGCATCACCGGCCCGCGCGAACTGGCGCGCCTGCGACAGCTCGGCGCGCAGCGCATGGGGGTGGGCCGGCCCATAACCGTTGCGGGTCAGCGCGACGGCGGCGCCGAATGCCGCGCGCGATCGCGCGGTATCGCCCAGCGCGGCGGTGACCAGCCCGAGCATCCACTCCGTATCGCCGACGATCTCGTGCTGCGCGCCGAAGTGTTCGATGCGCAGGCGCCGGGCCTCTTCCAGCAGCGGCAGTGCTTCGGCGTCGCGGCCGGCGTCGTGCAGGACCATGGCCTGGTTGAACAGGCCGGCTGCAAGCAACCGGTGATCGGTGCCCTTGCGCCAGATGGCGACGGCGTGTGCCAGCGCCGGCAGCGCCGCGGCGAAATCGCCGCGTTCCCAGGCGGTGATGCCCAGGCTGTTGTAGTTGCGGGCGACGTCCGGATGTTCGGGGCCCAGCCGCGCGCTCAGCCACGCCTGGGTCTGGGTGAACTCCTGTTGCGCCTGGCCGTAGCGGCCCTGATCGACGTGCAGCGCGGCCAGTTGGCGCCGCGCATCGATGCCGGCGCGGGTGTCGCCGCCGTGCAGGCGCTGGGACAGGGTCACGGCGGTCTGGCAGTCGCTTTCCGCGGCGACGGCCTCGCCCTGCGTGCGCAGCAATGCGCAGCGTTGCCGCAGGATGTCCACGGCCAGGCGGTGGCCGGTGCCCAGGCGCCGGTCGAGGTAGGCGAGCGCCTCGTCGTAACCGCGCATCGCCGCGGCGCTGTCGCCCACATCGGCCTGCAGCGTGGCCAGGTCGGTCATGTTCTCGACGATGCCGGCATCGTCCGACGGCGTTTCCCGGCGGATCGCCAGCGAGCGCTCGAACATCTGCCGCGCGCCCTGGCGTTCCCCCGCCGCGCGGCGGCAGCGTCCCAGCTGCGAGTAGAACTGGCTGCTCTGCGGCGGCAGCTGGGCCTGCTCGTTGCGCGCCACGTCGAGCGCGGGCTGCATCAGCTCGATGCACCCCCGCGCCTGCCCCTGCAGCGCGAGCAGTTGCCCGCGCAGGGTCAGCGATTCCAGCAGCAGGCTGTCGGGAATGTCGCGGGCGTTGTCGACGATCGCACCCTGGCGGACCAGCAGCGCCGTGGCTTCCTGGTAGTCGCCCAGGCCCAGGCGCAGGCGCGCCAGCAGGCCCAGCAGTTCGGCGCGCGCGCGCGGCTGGCGGTCGGGTTCGGCGCGTTCGCGCGCCTCGGCGGCCGCCAGCAGGCTGCGCAGGTCCACCGCCTGTCCGGGCGCGCCGCCGGCCTGTTCGAAGATGCCGACCATGAAGTCCTGCATCGCCTGCGCGCGCGCCGCCTCCGCCAGCGCCTGCCGCGCCTGCCAGGCGACCAGGCCGATCGACAGGGACAGCACCACCACCACCATCGTCGCCGTGGCAATCGTCCAGCGATGTCGCGCGAAGAACTTGCCGAAGCGATAACCCACGCCCTGCGGTCGCGCCAGCACCGGGCGGCCTTCCTCGTAGCGGCGCAGATCCAGTGCCAGCGCCTCCACCGACGGGTAGCGTTGCTCGGGCTGCTTGGACAGCGTCTTCAGCACGATGTTGTCGAGGTCGCCGACGAGCACGCGCGCGCGGCGGCGCAGTTCGGCGCCGTGGGTCTGGTCCTCGGCGGTGTCGCTTTCGACCCGGCGCAGCACCTTCTGCGACGGCCGCGGCGGATCGTTGAACAGGATCGCGTCTTCCCACGCCGCGTCGCTCTCGCGCTTGAGCTTGTACGGCTTGCGGTCGGTGAGCAGCTCGTACAGCACCACGCCGAGCGAGTACACGTCGGTCATGGTCGTGACCGGCTCGCCACGGATCTGTTCGGGCGCGGCGTAGTGCAGGGTGAAGGCGCGCACGCCGGTGCGCGTCTGTTCGACCACCGGCACCTCGGTGTCGAGCAGCTTGGCGATGCCGAAGTCGAGCAGGCGCACTTCGCCGGCGGGGGTGACCAGGATGTTCGACGGCTTGAGGTCGCGGTGGACGATCAGGTTCGCGTGCGCGTGGCTGACCGCGTCGCACACCTGCTGGAACATGCGCAGCCGCTGCGCCACCGGCGTGTCGAGGGCGCGGCAGTAGTCGGTGATCGGCTCGCCGTCGACGTATTCCAGCGCGAGGTACGGCACGCCTTCGGCGGTGACGCCGGCATCGAGCAGGCGGGCGATGTGCGGATGCGCCAGGCGCGCGAGGATCTGCCGCTCGCGGGTGAAGCGGATGCGCAGGTTGGTGTCGGTGAGGCCGGGGCGCAGCAGCTTGAGCGCGACGCGGCGCTGGTACAGGCCGTCGGCGCGCGAGGCCAGCCAGACCTGGCCCATGCCGCCTTCGCCCAGCAGCCGGTCGAGGCGGTACGGACCGACCACCGTGCCCGGCTGCACGCCCGGCCGCGGCGGCGTGATCGGTTCGGCGAGGAAGTCCGTGCGTTCTTCTTCCAGCGCGATCAGCGCCTCGAGTTCACCGGTGAGCTCGGCGTCCTCGTCGCGCAGTTCACGCAGGCGTTCGGCGCGCGCTTCCGGCGGCAGCTCGAACAGCGCATCGAGCAGCGGGGACAGGCGTTGCCAGCGCTCGGGGTCCATGGTGCCGCTCTGCTCCCCCGTGAGGGCCGCCGCGCGCGCGGCGGCGCGTGGCTCAGGAATCCTTCAACGACGCCAGCAGGAACATCCGCGCCTTCTGCCAGTCGCGGCGGATGCTGCGCTCGGAACGCTCGAGCAGGGCGGCGATTTCCAGTTCGGACAGGCCGGCGAAGTAACGCAGCTCCACCACCTGGGCCAGCTTCTGGTCGACCGCGGCGAGCTTGGTGAGCGCCACATCCAGGCCGAGCGTTTCCTCGTCCAGGCGCAGGCCACCCTCGACGTCCTCGGGCAGGTCGGTGACGCGGTGCAGGTCGCCGCCGCGCTTCTGCGCCAGGCGCTGGCGGGCGTAGTCGACCACCACGCTGCGCATGGCCGAGGCGGCGTAGGCGAAGAAGTGCGCGCGGTCGTCGAAGTGGGCTTCGCGCCGCCCGATCAACTTGAGGTAGGCCTCGTGCACCAGTGCGGTGGCGTCGAGGGTCTGCCCGTGCTGGCCGGCGAGCTGGCGCCGGGCCATCGAGTGCAGTTCGTTGTAGAGGCGCGCGAGCACGTTGTCGAGCGCGCCGCGATCGCCGCCACGGGCCGCATCCAGCAGCAAGGTGATGTCCGCACTATCCGCCATGTGGTACCCGACCCCCGGAGGTGAAGCCGAATATAAACCCAATCGGCAACGGCGGAGCGGGCCGTTTCGCACGGCACGCGCCGGGCGATGCGCCGCTACTTCTGGCAATGCGGGCACCAGACCGTAGCCCGCTGCCCGATCGCGGCCTGCTTCAGGGCCCGCCCGCAGCGCGGGCAGGGTTCGCCGCCGCGGCCGTAGGCCGAGAGCTCGAGTTCGAAGTAGCCGGGCTGGCCGTCCGGGTTGATGTAATCGCGCAGCGTGGTGCCGCCGCGTTCGATCGCGTAGGCGAGGATGCGTTTCACCGCGGCCGCAAGCAGCGCATAGCGATCGCGTGACACCTTGCCGGCCGCGCGCAGCGGCGAGATGCCGGCTTCGAACAGCGCCTCGGCGGCATAGATGTTGCCCACGCCGACCACGATCTTCTGGTCCATCAGGAAGGTCTTCACCGGCGCCTTGCGCCCGCGGCTCAGGGCGAACAGGTAGTCGCCGCCGAACGCGTCCGACAGCGGCTCGGGGCCGAGGTCGCGCAGCAGCTCGTGGGTTGCCCCGGGCGGCTGCCACAGCAGGCAGCCGAACCGGCGCGGGTCGGTGAAACGCAGCACGCGGCGGGACCCGTCATCCAGCTCGATGTCGACATGGTCGTGCGCCTTCACCGGCGTCGCCGCCGGCAGCACGCGCAGGCTGCCGGACATGCCCAGGTGCAGCAGGGCGCTGCCGGCCTGGGTGTCGAGCAGCAGGTACTTCGCGCGCCGGCGCACCTGCTCGATGCGCTGCCCGGGCAGGAGTTCGGCGACTTCGCGTGGAATCGGCCAGCGCAGGTCCGGCCGGCGCAGGACCACGCCGGTGATCCGGCGTCCCTCCACATGCGGTGCGAGGCCGCGGCGGGTGGTTTCGACTTCGGGCAGTTCGGGCACTCAGGACCTCGGCTTGCGTGCATCCAGGGCCGCGGCGGCGGCGCAGGGCGTGCGGCGTCGGAGTGTCGCTCGCGGCGCGGTTTCGACTTCGGGCAGTTCGGGCACTCAGGACCTCGGCTTGCGTGCATCCAGGGCCGCGGCGGCGGCGCAGGGCGCGCGGCGTCGGAGTGTCGCTCGCGGCGCGGTTTCGACTTCGGGCAGTTCGGGCATGACGCTAGCTTACGGAGTCGATCGCGCGACGACCCCATTCAGTTTGCCGACCTTGCCGAACGCGCCCCCAATCCCCATCACAGTACCGTTCCATACAGGGGCGAACGTCATGCGGGGGTGGCAGAATCCCGCGTGGGACCGCGTCCTTCCACCCACCCACTTCGCCGCGGCGAAGGCGGGCGCGTCCGCTCCGGAGTTGTCATGTCCGCATTGCTCGATTTCCTCGCCGGTGGCCTGTTGCAGGCCGGCTGGGTTGCCATCGCGATCTATTTCCTGGTCGCCACCCAGCTCACCATCTTCTCGGTGACGCTGTACCTGCACCGTTCGCAGGCGCATCGCGCCGTCGACTTTCATCCGGTGCTCGCGCACGTGTTCCGCTTCTGGACCTGGTTGTCGACCTCGATGATCACCAAGGAGTGGGCGGCGATCCACCGCAAGCACCACGCCAAGTGCGAGACCGAAGAGGATCCGCACAGCCCGCAGGTCAAGGGCATCAAGACCGTGTTCTGGCGCGGCGTCGAGCTGTACAAGGAAGCGCGCAACGATCGCGAGTCGATCGAGAAGTACGGCAAGGGCTGCCCGGACGACTGGATCGAGCGCCACCTGTACACGCCGCACGCCACCCTCGGCCCGACGTTGTACCTGTTCATCAGCTTCGCCCTGTTCGGCTTCGTCGGCGTCGCGCTGTGGGCGATCCAGATGGCGTGGATTCCGTTCTGGGCCGCGGGCGTGGTCAACGGCCTCGGCCACTGGTGGGGCTACCGCAATTTCGAAAGCGCCGATACCTCGACCAACCTGTCGCCGTGGGGCGTGTGGATCGGCGGCGAGGAGCTGCACAACAACCACCACGCGTTCCCGTCGTCGGCGAAGTTCGCGCTGCGCAAGTTCGAACTCGACATCGGCTGGGTTGCGATCCGTGCGTTCGAGAAGGTCGGCCTGGCCAAGGTGCTGCGCGTCGCACCGACGCTCGACGTGCGCCCCAACATCGCCATGCCCGACGGCGAAACCATGAAGGCGTTGCTGGCGATCCGCTTCCAGGCGATGACCGACTATTACCGCAACGTCACCCTGCCGGCGCTGCGCGAAACCAAGTTCAAGCTGCCGCGCAAGCTGCGCCAGGGCCTGGCCGACGGCGGCCGCTGGCTCGACGACGACAAGCGCGCGCGCCTGCAGGCATGGCTGGCCGAGCGTCCGCGCATGGCGCAGCTGGCCGAATTCCGCGCCAAGCTGTCGCAGGTGCTCGACGAGCGCTCGCACGACGCGCAGGCCACCCTCGCCAAGCTGCAGGCGTGGTGCGCCGAAGCCGAGGCCTCGGGCAATGCCGCGCTGCAGGCGTTCTCGATGCGCATGAAGGGCTACGCACTGGCCCCGGCGCGCATCGGCGCGTGATGCGCGCACGCGACGGACGCACGACGACGGAAGGGGCGGCAACGCCCCTTCCGCGTTTGCGGCGCCGGCGCGGCCGCGGCACAGTGCCGCGCATGCTGGCCCGCCTTCCCCTGCTGCTTGCCTGCGCCGCCGTGTTCGGCCCCGGTCCGGTGGTTGCGCAGGTCGTGGCCGCCCACGACTACGTCGCGCGCATGGACGCCGACCAGGACGGCCGCGTGTCGCTGGCCGAGTACCAGGGCTGGATGGGCTATGCGTTCGAACGCATGGACGCCAACCGCGACGGCGTGCTGGCCGTGGATGAGCTGCCCGGCGGCAAGGGCAAGCCGGTTTCGCTGGTCGAACACCGCGAGTCGCTGGCGGCGATGTTCCGTCGCCAGGACGCGAACGCCGACGGCTTCCTCGACGCGAAGGAACTCGCCGCGCCGCCGCGCTGAACCGGCGCAATGACGCGCGGGCGCAATCTTCCGGCGCGCTCACTAGAATGCGCGCATGACCATCCTCGTGACCGGCGCGGCCGGCTTCATCGGCGCCCACGTGTGCCGCGCATTGCTGGACCGCGGCGACGCCGTGGTCGGGCTCGACAACTACAACGATTATTACGATCCGCAGATCAAGCGCGATCGCATCAAGGCGTTGTGCCCGGATGCCGACATCCGCGTGCTCGACCTGGTCGACCGCGACGGTCTGGCGGCGTTGTTCGACGAGGTTAAGCCGGATCGCGTCGTGCACCTGGCCGCGCAGGCCGGCGTGCGCTACTCGCTGACCCATCCGCACGCCTACGTCGACAGCAACCTGGTCGGCTTCGTCAACCTGCTCGAGCTGTGCCGGCACCGCGGCGTGCAGCACCTGGCGTACGCCAGTTCCTCGTCGGTGTACGGCGATTCGGCGACGCCGCCGTTCTCCGAGGACCAGCGCATCGACCAGCCGCGCTCGCTGTACGCCGCGACCAAGGCGGCGAACGAGCTGATGGCGCACACCTACGCGCACCTGTACCGGCTGCATTCCACCGGGCTGCGTTTCTTCACCGTGTATGGCCCGTGGGGGCGCCCGGACATGGCGCCGCTGCTGTTCTCGCGCGCTGTGCTGGCGGGGCGGCCGATCGAGGTGTTCAACCACGGCCGGATGCGCCGCGACTTCACCTTCATCGCCGACATCGTCGCCGGCGTGCTCGGCGCGCTCGACCATCCGCCCGAGGGCGGCATCTCGCCCGAAAGCGCGCCGCACCGCGTCTTCAACCTCGGCAACCACACCCCGGTCGAGCTGGAGCGCTTCATCGCGGTGATCGAGCAGGCGGCCGGGCGGCCGGCGCAGAAGGTGTACAAGCCGATGCAGCCCGGCGACATGGTCGAAACCATGGCCGACACCGCGCGGGCGCGGGCGGCGTTCGGCTTCGAGCCGGCCACGCCGATCGAGTCCGGCCTGCCGCAGGTGGTGGCGTGGTGCCGGGATTACTTCGGCGACCGCGCCTGAACCGTCCTGCCGGCGAGACTGACGGCGCAACGGCGGGCGGGTACGATGCACGCCCACCGGACCCGTTCAGCCGCGCGCAAGGCCGCGCGGGCGCCCCATGACCCCACAGCTGCCTCAAATCTCCGTCGTCGTGCCCGTGTTCAACGAACAGGACAACGTCCCCCCGCTGGTGCACGAGATCGTTGCGGCCCTGCGCGGCGTGGTCGCGTTCGAGATCGTCTATGTCGACGACCGTTCGCGCGACAACACCCTCGCCGTGCTGCGCGACCTCAAGGCGCAGGTGCCCGAGCTGCGCGTGCTCCACCACACCGACCAGAGCGGGCAGAGCACCGCGATCCGCACCGGCGTGAAGGCCGCGCGCGGCGCGTGGGTCGCCACCCTCGACGGCGACGGCCAGAACGACCCGGCCGACATCCCCAAGCTGATCGCCGAACGCGCCAAGGGCAGCGCAGACGTGAAGCTGTTCGCCGGCTGGCGCGTCAACCGCCAGGACAGCGGCAGCAAGCGCTGGGCCAGCAAGTGGGCCAACGCGATCCGCGCGCGCATGCTGCGCGACGCCACCCCCGACACCGGCTGCGGGATCAAGCTGTTCGAACGCGCCGCGTTCCTCGACCTGCCCTACTTCGATCACATGCACCGCTACCTGCCGGCGCTGATGCAGCGCGCGGGCTGGAAGACGGTGAGTGTGCCGGTCAACCACCGCGCCCGCACCGCGGGCGTGTCCAAGTACAACAACCTCAACCGCGCCCTGGTCGGCATCCGCGACCTGCGCGGGGTGGCCTGGCTGATCGTGCGCAGCAAGCGCACGGCGGTGGAGGAGGTCTGATGTTGCTGATGGCAGCGGCGGCGGTCGCCGCGGGTGGGGCGGACGTCATGGACGCGCCGATCCCGTGGCTGGACTGGACCGGCCTGCACATGTCGCCGTGGAAGCTGATCGGCCTGACCGGCGCGCTGATGTTCGGCGGGCGCTGGCTGGTGCAGTTCGTCGCCAGCAAGCGCCAGGGCAAGCCGGTGATCCCGCGGCTGTTCTGGTACATGAGCATCGTGGGCAGCGTGATGACCCTGGCCTACTTCGTCTTCGGCAAGAACGACTCGGTCGGCATCCTGCAGAACCTGTTCCCGACCTTCACGGCCTGCTACAGCCTGTGGCTGGACATCCGCCACCGCGGCTGGCGCCGGGATAAGGCGACCCATTGACGTAGGGCGGGCTCCAGCCCGCCTCGCAGCCTTGCCCTCGCCCACCGGGGAGGAGTCCGGCCCATCCCAGCCCCGAAGCCTCGGCCCGTCGGGACCGGGCCTGTGGATAAGCCTTGCCCGGCCCGGTCGGCGCGGGCATAATGCGCGGCTCGCTGCGTCCGGTCGGCTTAGGCCTAGACCGGGCGGGACCGGAACCACGATTCCCTCCCGCCGCCGGCAGCGGACATTTTTCCTACCTGTATCGTGAGCCGCCGCAATCCATCGCGGGCGGAGGGGCCGCCGCCTCCCTGGCCAAGGGAAGCATCAATTACCTCTCGAGGTGCGTATGTCCCGAGTTTGCCAAGTAACCGGCAAGCGTACGACGACCGGCAACAACGTCTCGCACGCAATGAACAAGACCCGCCGCCGTTTCCTCCCGAACCTGCATGAACGCCGGTTCTGGGTTGCCAGCGAAAACCGCTGGGTGAAGCTGCGCCTTTCCAACGCTGGCCTGCGCACCATCGACAAGAACGGCATCGACGCCGTCCTGGCCGACCTGCGCAAGCGCGGCGAGAAGATCTGAAGGAGGATCTGAATCATGGCTTCCAAGCGCGACAAGATCCGTCTGATCTCCTCGGCCAACACCGGCCACTTCTACACCACGGACAAGAACAAGAAGAACACGCCGAACAAGATGGAGGTCAAGAAGTACGACCCCGTCGTTCGCAAGCATGTGATCTACAAGGAAGGCAAGATCAAGTAAGTCTTCCGGCCGGCTCGTAACCGGCTTGTTCGAAGATGTACCGAAGCCCGCCGCAAGGCGGGCTTTCTTTTTGCCCGCCCGAACGCCAGGAGACGACATGAACATCCAAGCGCCCAACCGCGTCGCCCACAGCTACGTGCAGCAGCTCGTCGCCGAACCCGCGCGCGTCTTCCCGCTGCTGTGCCCGGTGCGCGAAGCGGACTGGATCGAAGGCTGGAACCCGCTGCTGGTCGTGAGCGCGTCCGGCGTGGCCGAACCCGACTGCGTGTTCACCACCGCGGCCGAACCCGGCGACGCGATCTGGTACGTCACCCGGCACGAAGCCGACGCCGGCTTCGTCGAGATGCTGAAGATCACGCCGGGCGTCACCGCGTGCCGCCTGCGCATCCAGCTGCAGGCGAGCGCTGCCGGTTGCGACGCCATCGTCACGTACATGCACACCAGCCTGGGTGTGGAAGGCGATGCCTTCGTCGCCGGGTTCACCGCGGCGTACTACGAACAGTTCATGCGCGACTGGGAAGCGCGGCTCAACCATTATCTGGAACACGGCACGGCGTTGGCCGGCGCGCGCGAGTAGATACGACAAAAACAAAGCCCCGGTCGCAGCCGGGGCTTGTGGCTTGCAGAAACCCGTGTCACTGCATCAGAACGTGATGCCCCAGTTGTCGATCCTGCCGACATCGCCATTGGCGTTGTCGTTCACGCGCAGCTTCCACGTGCCGTTGAGCGCCTCGCTCGACAGGTTCAGCGTCACCGTCTTGTTGATGTTGTCGGTGCTGCTGCCGGTGCGGTTGTGGATGTTGTACAGCGTGCCGTCCGGTGCGACCAGGTCGACCTTCAGGTCGCCGATGTAGGTGTGCACGATCGCCACGGTCGCCGAGGTGTCCGCCGGTGCATTACCGCTGCGGCCGGAGACCGTGACCGGCGAATCCACCGTGGCGTTGTCGTTGATCGCGTAGTCGGTCGTGTTGCTGTAGCTCGTGCGCGGACCGCTGATCGTGTAGCTGCCGGTGAGGCTCATCCCGGAGAAGGCAGAGTAGCCCTTGACCAGCACATGCCACGTACCCGGTGTCGCCGCCGGAAGATTGCAGGTTTCGGCAGTGGTACTGCCTTCGGACTTGCAGTCGTAGCTGGTGGTGGTCGGCGCGGTGCCGAACTTCACGTACAGGTCGGCATCGCCCGTGCCGCCGCTGGTGACGAACTTCAATCCGGTCGAGTCGCTTGGCACCTGCATCGTCCAGCGCTGTTCGCTGCCCGTGGCCCCGCTGATGCCGGTGACCGCGACGCCGTTCTGCAGGTTCGAACCGCTGCTGCCCACGGTCACCGTCTGCGACTTGCTGTTGCTGGCGCCACCGTTGTCGGTGACGGTCAGCGTGACGGTGTAACTGCCCGCCGCCGCGTAGGTGTGGCTGGGATTGGTCGAGGTGGACGACGTACCGTCACCGAAGGTCCAGCTGCGCGACGCGATGCTGCCATCGCTGTCGCTTGACGCGTCGGTGAAGTTCACCGTGAGTCCGCTCACGCTGCTGCTGAAGTTCGCCACCGGCGGTGCGTTGCTGCTGCCGCCCGCGGTCTTTCCCAGTTCGCCGAGGAAGGCGAGGCCGAACTTGGCGAAATGCGCCGACGGGGCCGCGCTGTCGCCCATGTTCGCCAGCGTGTCTGCGGTGGTGTGGATGTTCGGGTTGTACCCGCCACTGGCGGTGCCGCCTTCGAACATGATCGCGGCGGGATAGCCGGCGCTCGTCCACGAGGCGTGGTCGGAACAGCCGTAGCCGCAGGTGTAGGTGCCGCGCTGGATGCCGAGCGGCGCCAGGTACGTGTCGAACAGGTCGGCGAGGAATTGCTTCATGTCCGCGCTCGAATAGTCGCTGACGATGCGCATCTCGGTGCTGCCTGTCTGGTAGTTGGTCATGTCCAGTTGCAGCACGCCGACGACGTTGGTGCCGGCGGTCTTGAACGACTGCGCGATAGCGTTGGAACCGCGTAGGCCGACTTCCTCCGCCGCATAACCCATGAACTTCACGGTGCGCTTCGGGCGCCAGCCATTGGCGAGCGACACGCGCAACACTTCGGTGAGCGTGGCGATGCCCGAAGCGTCGTCGTCCGCGCCCGGTGCGACTTGCGAGGTGCTGCCACCGGCACTGCCGTTGATCGAATCCAGGTGCGCGCCCAGCACTACCACTTCGTTCGGCAGCTCGACGCCCTGGATGGTGAGGATCACCGACGGCTGCGTGGAACAGTTGCTGCAGCCGGTGTACAGCTCGCTGCTGACGTCGCTGCGGCCACTGGCGAGGCTGTCCCAGGTCGACTTGATCCATTCCGCCGACGTTTTGCCGGTGGTCGATGTGTAATAGCGGTTGGTGTAGCCCGACAGCGTGCCGATCGTCGCCTTGATGCGGCTGGCGTCGACGTTGCCCAGCCACGGATTCACCGTGGCGCCGTTGTCGATCGGTGCGGCGAGCAGTGCATTGGCAAGCGAAGAGCCCTTCATCGCCTGCGCGCTGCGATCGTTGCGGATGAAGGTCTCGGCATCGGTAAGGCTGTCGAAGGCGAAGAAGCCACCGCAGCGGTTCTCCTTCTCGTGCACGTGGCGGGCGAGGTCGCCGACCTGGTGTGAACGCAGCCTGGCGATGACCAGTTCATGGCCCTGGCTGTCTCGACGCGACAGGCCTTCAGTGGCCACGTCCTGCAGGCCGGCGAGATAGGTCGCGCGCGAGGCCACGACATATACCGGCGCATGCGGGTCCTCGGCGGAAGCGGGCGTGGAGGTGCGCGTCTGCGCCTGCACGGAAGGCACGAGGACGGCGGCGCCAAGCAGCGCGGCCGACAGCAGGTGGACGACGGAAACCGGAGCGGCAAGCGATGCCCTCCGCATGGAACGGAACTTCATCGGACTCTCCCTGTGATGCTCATCGGCGCGTCCTGCACGGGTGCCGGCGCGACCCAGCCGACGATGACGTGGATACGAAGCCGGCGAGCCGCAACGGCTCGCCGGCTTCGAGGTTCAATGCGTTCGCAGCCAGCAGTCCGGACCGGTTGCCGGTCCGGACCACGCGGCATCAGAACGTGACGCTCCAGCTGTTGATGTAGCCGGTGTCGGCGTTGGCGTTGTCGTTCACGCGTAGCTTCCACGTGCCGTTCAGCGCTTCGGTCGACAGGTTCAGCGTTACCGTCTTGTTGATGTTGTCGGTGCTCGAACCGGTGTGGTTGTGGATGTTGTACAGCGTGCCGTCCGGCGCCACGAGATCGACCTTCAGGTCACCGATGTAGGTGTGCACGATCGCGACCGTGACCGACGCATTGCTCGGCGCATTGCCGGTACGGCCGGAGACCGTGATCGGCGAATCCACCGTGGCGTTGTCGTTGATCGGATAGTCGGTCGTGTTGCTGTAGGTCTGCGTGCTGCCGCCGCCACCGGTGCTGTAGCTGCCGGTCAGGCTCATGCCCGAGTAGGTGCTGTAGGCATGGATGGTGACGTAGTACGTGCCGGCCTGGGCCGTGGTGATGTTGCAGGTCTCGGCGGTGGTGCTGCCTTCCGACTTGCAGTCATACGACGTCGTGGTCGGCTGCGAACCGAACTTCACGTACAGGTCGGCATCGCCCGAACCGCCGGAGGTCACGAACTTCAGGTTGGTCGCACCGGCCGGCACGTCCAGCTTGTAGTACTTGTCCGCACCGGTCGAAGCGCCGATGCCGGTCACGGCCACGCCATTGCTCAGCGTCGTCACCGTGCCGCCACCGCCGCCACCCGAGCAGCTCACGCCGACGGTGGTGAAGGCTGCGGTCACGTCGGCCTTGGTGAAGCCCAGGTCGGTCGCCGCCGTTTCGACACCGCACGCACCCTGGTTGAAGGTCGAGCTGGCGGTCCAGTACAGCGCGTTGGCACGTGCCATCACCTTGAACGCCTTGGGCACGTCCCATCCGGCGGTCTTGGAGAGGTTGCAGAACGCCTTGTTGTACACGCCCGAGGAGTGGTGCACGTCCATGCTGGACGTGAAGTTGGCCGCGTTGTCGATCGAGCGGCCGTCCTGGGTCGGATTGCACATGTAGCGCAGCGCGCCGGTGGACTTGAAGATCTCCTGGCCGACGAGGTAGTCCGCCGTGCCCTTCCAGTAGTGTTCGGTGGCTTCGCCGCCCATGTCCGAGAACGCTTCGTTGATGCCGCCGGACATGCCCGAGTAGGTCAGGTTGGAGTGCTGCTCGGTGAAGCCGTGCGAGACCTCGTGGCCGGCGACGTCGGCGCTGACCAGCGGATAGAACGTGCTGGCGCCGTCGCCGAACGTCATGTTCGATCCGTTCCAGAACGCGTTCTCGTAGCTGGTGCTGTAGTGCACGCGCATGACCAGCTGGAAGCTCAACGCGTTGTAGCCGGTGTAGGCCGGATACATGTTGGTGATCACGCCGCCGAAGTAATGCGCGTCGTTGATCGGCGAGTAGCCGCCGTTGATGGTCTTGTAGGTGTTGCGCGGGCAGGTGTACGAATACGCCGTCGTGCCGCTGGTGCCACCGTTGAGGTTCACCGACTTCACGTTGGTGTTGTTCATGGTGCAGGTGGTGCCGCTCTGCGCCACGTCGAGGAAGCCATAGATGCCGCCCGAACCCCACTCGTACTGGCCGGTCTTGGCGTTGCCGCCAGGGCCGGTGCCGACCAGCGCGTGGGTCAGGCCGTCCCACTGCTTGAGCACCTTGCCGTTGTTGGCATCGACGATCACGAACGGACGCGACGGGGCGCCACCGTTCGAGCTGTCGGCGAAGTAGGACACGACATAGACCAGGTGCGCGCGGTCGTTGTCGTCGACCCAGATCGACAGGTCGCTCTTCTCGTTTTCGGTGCGCTTGGCCACCAGGCTGCTGCCGAGCCCGGCCTGCTTGCCGATCGCCAGGGCCTGGCCCTTGTCGAGCTTGGCCGCCGCTGCCGGCAGTTCGCGGGCGAGGCCGTCGACGCGGCGACCGAACATCGTGCGCACGTTGCCGTTGCGGTCTTCCGCGACGACGACGCTCTCACCGAACACCGGAATGCCGCGGAAGGTCTGCTGGTAGCGGCGCACCGTGCCGTTGCTGGTGTCGGTATCGAGCAGCTTGAGGCCGGAATCGGCATCGAGGCCGAGCATCTCGGCATGGCGGTCGGCTGCGCTGGCAGCGCCGCCGGAGCGCGCGGTGGCAGCCTGGTATTGCGCTTCGAGACGCTTGGCATCCTGCTGGTGCAGGTCGATGCGCGAGGCAGCCATGGCCGGTGCGCACGCGATAGCGAACGCCAGCGGCGAAAGTGCGAGCAGGTTCAACTGATTGCGTTCCACAACTCTCTCCTTGAAAACGATGGGATGTTGAAGCCGTTGCCGACGGCGACCCTCACTCAGTCCTCCTGGACGCATGGGGGCGGCTGCGGATGCAGCAGTCGGGCGGTCGGATTGGGGGAAATCACCGGGCGAGTTGGACTGCCAGATCGGATTGCCAGATCGCATTGCCAGAAGCGGCCGAACAGGGAAGGCCGTCGATCAAGGAACTGCAGTGGCTGCAAAGGCCGCGAGCGCTGCCGGCGCGCGTTCGACGGCATCCATCCGCACCTTCCGGTGCGAATGAACAATCGTCAGGACGTGATTCGGGGCCGCTCGGTGGCTGCGTGTCCCGGCGCGTTGCGGCGCGTGGAACACGATGGCGGCGTGGTGACGATCGCGTCGCGTGCGCGCTGCGGCGCATTGGACAGAATGGCGGCGTGGGGGCGGTCGGGGCGCTGCATGTGTAACTCCGGGGGAAGTCAGGGACGACAGGTGTCGTCACCCCGGCGAGAGCGCAGGCCATTCCGCGGCATGGCGCCGTCGGAGCTGACATCCCTGTGTCTTCGCGTCGACCCGCACCCGCCAGCGGCGCGCAGGTCGCGCCAGAGGAAAGTGCGGAGGTGACGACGAGTGGACGACCGGCCCGGGTCCCCACTCCTGCCGCGGCCCATGCGGCGCGCGCATCCTGCACACCGGGTCCGCCGCGTGCACGCCGCATCGCAGCAATGCGCCGCCGTTCTGTCCGCGAGCGCCGCAAACGCCGCTCAAGGAGCGACCCAACGCACCCGGGCAGCGATGCTCGCCGCTGCCTACGACTTTGGTTGCGCAGCCTCTGTCGCGCGCGGCGTGGGCCGTACACTCGCAGGCGAAGGCGCGACGGCGCGCCATGCGAAGGCGGAGACAACCACGCGTGATCCCGGGCTGGATGCTGCTGCTGGTGTCGCTGGGCTATGTCGGCCTGCTGTTCACCGTCGCCTATATCGGCGACCAGCGCGAGCCCGGCACGAAGGCGCAGCAGCGCCGGCTGCGCCCGCTGGTGTATTCGCTGGCGCTGGCGGTGTATGCCTCGTCGTGGACGTTCTACGGCGCGGTGGGCACCGCCGCGCGCACCGGCCTGGGTTTCCTGCCGATCTACCTCGGCCCGATGCTGATGCTGCTGTTCGGTTGGCGCATCCTCGAGCGGCTGGTGCTGATCTCCGGCGAGCACCGCATCGTCTCCATCGCCGACTTCCTGTCCTCGCGCTACGGCCGCGCGCCGGGCCTCGCCGCGCTGGTCGCGACGGTGGCGCTGATCGCGGCGGTGCCGTACGTCGCGCTGCAGTTCAAGGCGGTGGCCTTGAGCGTGTCGGTGCTGGCGCCGGGCAGCGAGCAGGTCATGCCCGGCGATCCGGCGCTGTACGTGGCGCTGCTGCTGGCGGCATTCGCGATCCTGTTCGGCACGCGCCAGATCGACGCGACCGAACACCACCGCGGCATGGTCCTCGCCGTCGCGCTGGAATCGCTGGTGAAGCTGCTCGCGTTCGTCGCCATCGGCGTGTTCGCGATGGCGCACCTGCCCGGCAGCGGCAACACCGCCGACCGCGTGGTGCAGGCGTCCGAAGTGGTCTTCGCCCAAGGCATGCCCGCGGGCTTCGTCGCGCAGACGCTGCTCGCCTTCGCCGCGATCGTGTGCCTGCCGCGCCAGTTCCACGTCGCCGTGGTCGAGTGCCAGGATGCGGGCGACCTGCGTCCGGCGCGTTGGCTGTTCGGCGGCTATCTCGTCATCGTCAGCCTGCTGGTGGTGCCGATCACGCTGGCGGGGCAATCGTTGCTGGCCGGCACCGGCACCTCGCCCGACACCTACGTGCTCGCGCTGCCCCTGGCGCTGGACCAGAACGCATTGGCGATGATCGCCTACGTCGGTGGCTTCTCCGCGGCGACCGGCATGGTCATCGTGGCGAGCGTCGCGTTGGCGACGATGGTCAGCAACGACCTGGTGATGCCGCTGCTGCTGCGCAGCGGCGCCCTGCGCGAAGGCGCGAGCATCGACCGCCAGGTGCTGTGGGTGCGGCGCGCGACGATCGTCGCGCTGGCGCTGATGGCCTACGCCTACCACCGCGGTTCCGCGGGCGAGACGCTGGCGCAGCACGGCCTGCTCGCGTTCGCCGCGGTCGCGCAGTTCGCGCCCGCGCTGATCGGCGGCCTGTACTGGCGCGGCGCCAGCCGCGCGGGCGCGTTCACCGGCCTGCTGCTCGGCGCGCTGCTGTGGGCGTACACGCTGCTGCTGCCGGCGCTGGCCCGCGCCGGCTGGCTCGACACCGGCTGGATCACGCAGGGACCGCTCGGCATCGGCTGGCTGCGGCCGGAACAGCTGCTCGGCCTGAGCGGCTGGGACGCGCTCACCCACGGCGTGGTGTGGTCGCTGCTCGCCAATATCGCCGCCTTCGTCGGCGTCTCCGCGTGGAAGCGGCCGCGCCTGCAGGACCAGCTGCTCGCCACCTCCTACCTCGACCCGTACGCGCAGCGCTCCGCGCTCGGCCCCGGCGGCTGGGCCGGCAGCGTGCGCAGCGGCGAACTGCTGGCGCTGGCCGAACGCATCGTCGGCGAGCGCCACGCGCGCCGCGCCTTCGAGGAATACGCGCGGGCGCAGGGCCGGCCGTGGCATCCCGAACAACCCGCCGACCGCGCACTCGCGCAGTTCACCGAACGCCTGCTCGCCTCGGCGATCGGCGCGGCCTCCGCGCGCCTCACCCTCACTACCGCGCTGCGCGGCTCGGGCATGGAGCTGGGCGAAGTGGTGTCGCTGCTCGACGAGGCCAGCCAGGAGCTGCGCTTCAACCGCCAGGTGCTGTCGACCACGCTGGAGAACATCAGCCAGGGCGTGAGCGTGGTCGATGCCGAGATGCGCCTGGTCGCGTGGAACCGGCGCTACCAGGAACTGTTCGGCTACCCCGACGGCATGCTCTACGTCGGCCGCCCGGTCAGCGACCTGATCCGCTGGAACGCGCGCCGCGGCGAGATCGGCACCGGGCCGTTGTCGCCCGCGGGCGTGGAGGAACAGGTGCGGCGCCGCCTCGGCCATCTGCGCGCCGGCACGCCGCACGTGTTCGAACGCGTGCGCGCCAGCGGCCAGGTGGTCGAGATGCGCGGCCAGCCCCTGCCCGGCGGCGGCTACGTCACCAGCTACAGCGACGTCACCGACTACAAGCGCGTGGAAAGCCAGCTGCGCGAGGTCAACGAGACGCTGGAACAGCGCGTCGAGCAGCGCACGCGCGAAGCCGAGGCGGCGCAGCAGTCGAAGACGCGCTTCCTCGCCGCGGTCAGCCACGACGTGCTGCAGCCGCTGAACGCCGCGCGCCTGTTCGCCTCGGCGTTGCGCGAGAGCGGCGTGAGCGGCGAGCAATCGCACCTGGCCGAGCGCGTCGACGCCTCGCTGCGTGCGGCGGAGGAACTGCTCGACGGCCTGCTCGACATCTCGCGCCTGGAAGCGGGCGCGCTGCAGCCCGAACGCAGCGACTTCGACGCCGGCGAACTGCTGCGCGAACTCGCCACCCAGTACGCACCGATGGCCGCCGAGCGCGGCCTGCAGCTGCGCGTGCGCCTGTGCGCGGAACCGTTGCCGGTGCACAGCGATCGCCGCCTGCTGCGGCGCGCGCTGCAGAACTTCCTCGCCAACGCGCTGCGCTACACCCGGCCGCGCGGTGGCCGCGGCGACGGCGTGCTGCTGACCGCGCGCGCGCGCGACGGCGCGGTGGCGCTGCAGGTGTGGGACACCGGCCCCGGCATCTCCGAACACCACCTCGAACAGATCTTCGAGGAGTTCCGCCGCTTCGAGCAGCCCGGCACCAGCGGCGAACGCGGCCTCGGCCTGGGCCTGTCGATCTGCCAGCGCATCGCACGCACGCTGGAGCATCCGCTCGCGGTGCGTTCGCGCGTGGGCCACGGCAGCATGTTCGCGATCACCGTGCCGTTCGGGCGCGCGCAGTTCGCGGTGCCACCGGAAGACGCGCGCATCGAGACGCCGCCGGATTCGCTCGCCGGCCTGCGCGCGCTGTGCATCGACAACGACCGCGAGATCCTCGACGGCATGCGCGCGTTGCTGTCGCGCTGGCAGGCGCAGGTGCTGGTCGCGGCCGACGTCGACGAGGCACTGGCGCAGATGGACGCGGCGCACGCCGACGCGCGCCTGCCGGACGTGCTGCTGGTCGACTACCACCTGCACGACCGCCTCGACGGCCTCGGCCTGATCGCGGCCTTGCGCGCGCGCGCCGGCATCGAGCTGCCGGCCGCGCTGCTCACCGGCGACGGCAGCGACGCGGTGAAACTGGCTGCGCGCGAACGCGGCTGCGTGGTGCTGACCAAGCCAGTGAAGCCGGCATCGCTGCGCGCGTTCCTGGCCTCGACGCGACAGTCGGTGCAGGCCTGAGGCCGGAGTCATCGCGAAACCCGTCGCCCGGGTACCGCTGGCCTACCCGGGGCTACGAACCTCCGTAGGTCGAGGCGTCGACCCTTGCAGCTTCGACCGTCGACCTCCCGGCGCCGCGGCTCGACCCCGACGGGTCGGCGCTTCGACCCGGAAGGGGCCAGCCGTGGACCTCCAAGCGCGGACCTTCGACCCATCAAGGTCGAAGCCTGGACCCCTCGGGGTCCAAGGTTGGACCTCCAAGCTCGGCGCTTCGACCCGGAGAGGTCGGCGGCTGGACCCCGACAGCTCCAACGCCGGAGCTCCGGGCTCGGCGCTTCGACCTGCCGAGGTCGGAGCGTGGAGCCGGGAAGGTGCAACGGCGGACGCCACGCCCCCTCACCCTGCGTTGCTGCGCAACGCGGTCCCTCCCCCCGCAAGCGGGGGGAGGGCAATCTCATGCAATGGTTTTGGGTTCCTTCTCCCCGCGAAAGCGGGGAGAAGGTCGAAACGGGCGCCAGCCCGTTGAGGGAAGGGCGGATGAGGGGCGCTTGCCGCGCCCGGAAACACAACGGCGAGGCCCCCAGGCCTCGCCGTTGTGCGTTACCGCGTTCCGCAGCGGGGTTACGCCGTCGCGCTCGTCCGCACCAGCACCGGCCGTTCCTCGTGCGTGCACACGCGGTCGCGGCCTTCGGCCTTGGCGCGGTACATCGCGCGGTCGGCGTGCATGAACAGGCTTTCGAAGCTGTCGCCCGACAGCCGCGTGGTGGCGCAGCCGAAGCTGGCGGTGATCGCCGGTGCGTCCTCGCCGATCGCCGCGGAGTCGATCACGGCGAGCCGCTCGCGGCACTGCTGCGCGATGCGTTCGGCCGCGTGCAGGTCGGCGCCGCAGGACAGGATCGCGAATTCCTCGCCGCCCAGCCGGCCGAACAGGTCGCCCTCGCGGCACGCCGCGTGGCACGCGGCGGCCACCTGCCGCAGCGCGCTGTCGCCGGCGGTGTGGCCGTAGCGGTCGTTGATGCGCTTGAAGTTGTCCAGGTCCAGCAACACCAACGCCGCCTCCTTGCCCGTCGCCTTGCAGCGCGCCAGGTGCACCTCGGCCTCCTCGCGGAAGTGGCCGCGGTTGCTGATCCCGGTGAGGCTGTCCACCTGCGCCTGCCGGCGGAACATCATCTGCACGCGCTTGATCTTGTAGGCCCAGTAGGCGCCGACGCCGAGCACCATCAGCAGCATCGCCACCAGCAGCTGGTTGTTCTGCGCGGACTTCTTCGACAGGTCCTGCTGCAGGCGCAGCACGTCGTTCTGGCGCTGCAGCAGCTCGATCGACTGGTTCTTCTGCTGCAGCTCGTGGCGGCTGAGCTGGAAGGCGAATTCGCGGGCTTTTACTTCGTCGAGGCGGGCCTTGTCGGATTCGGCGTACTGGCGGTATTCGTTGAGGGCCGTCTTCAGGTCGTCGCGGCGCAGCGCGGCTTCATAGAGCACTTTGTGTGCTGAAACCAGAGGGAGTGAATATGCATCGTTGCCTCCCTTTTTCAGGGCGCGATGAGCATGAATCTCAGCGCCACGGATGTCGCCATTGCGAAGGCGATACTCGGCTAGCAGGCCATTGATTTCGCCAATCAGGCGTGGATATCCGGTGTCCTCCACTTCTTTAAGATTTGTTTCGAGCAGTTCGATGGCTGCTGAGATCTTTCCCTTTGATGCCCAATGTCTTGCCAAGTAGCCGCGCAGGAGGTTCGTTGCGATAGGCTCTCGCAATGCGGCGCACTGTGAGATGGCTGTGTTAATGCCAGTTTCGTCGTCGAGCGAAACTCCCAAGCCAAACAGCGCTTCAATTCGTAGCTGCTGTGCAAAACACTTGCTTCGTGGAGATGCATCTTGCGCCAAGAGGCGTTCAGCAAAGTGCTGGCCTAGTGCGAACTGCCCGTACTGGTTGTAGAGGATTGAAGCGGTCAGCGATCCGAGTTCTCTTTCCTCAGCGTTGCTCACTTGATCCTGGAGCGCCAGCGCGCTTTCCAGGTAGCGAAGGCCAAGGGAGAACTCACGCGTAATGGCAGCGCCATTGGCGACGAGCAGGGCCGCTCTGAACTTCAAGGACGTTTCAGGCGATTCCTCGTAAACGGAAAGTGCTTCTCTGATTGCGGTGTCGTATTTTCCCCCGGCCATCCGCTGATAGGCACGCAGCAACTTGATCTTCTGCTTCTGGCTCCGAGTTGCAGATCTTTGCGCTTCGTCCAGTTGGGTTAGCGCCGCTGCAAAGGCATGTGGGTCGCTGGTTCGGACCGCCTCAGTCTTGCGCAGCAAAGAATCAACGTCAGTGGCAGCGACCGCTGTGAAAGGAATCAACGCACCAAGGACGCATCCAATCACGTCAATCCAAATCTTTTCCGGCTTCATTTCGCTTCTCCAGCGATTGCGGAACTAAACCATGACGCCCGGTTGCTGATCCTGCAGTCAGGCGTCATGGCGTGGGCTGTTAGGCCGCGCGTGACGTTGCTTCACGATCAGGGGCTTCTTCCTCGCCATCCTGCTCTTCTTCCTTCGGCTCATCGTTCTCTGCCGGTGCAATCAGGCACATCATCGAAATACGGCCGCCTAGCAGTTGGTTCAGAGCGTTGGCATCACCCGCCAGCAGGGCTTGGTTCGCGGCTGGTTCAAGCTTTGCATTAGCAACCGCTGCCGCGAAATCCTCAGCCGACAGCGTTTTCGGGTTGTGGGCCATGGCTTCCAGGAACTGCACGACGTTGGACATCTTCGACTCCTTACTGCTTGAGGGTGGACTACAAGGGGCTGGAGCGGCGTATGCCGCTCCAGCAAATTTCGTCAATCAGGTACAAAAACAAAGCAGCGCATGGCGGCGCGACCGCTAATCGCTCGATTCAGGCCGTCTTGGTCCCGTGCCACCAGCGCTTCGTGGGCGGCAGCGTCCAGCTTGGCTGCAGCAACAGCGCTGGCGTAATTGGCGCCGGAAATCTGATTCGGCGAAGCGCCAAGGGCTTCGAGAAACTGCACGACATTGGACATCACTAGCCTCCTGCTGGTTGGTGGTGGAACGGATTAGTCAGCTGCGACGGCTGCGGCTTCAGCGCGCTCGATCGCCTCGATCCGCGCCAGCATCGCCTCGTCGCGTTGCAGCGGCGCGCACGGCGGTACCACCAGCGTCGAATGCATGTACAGCGCGGTATCGGGCAGGTCGCACAGCGGCACGGTGTCCATGCGCGGCTGGGTGATCGGGAGCGTAGCGGCTTCGTACACGGTGACCGGGTGGTCGAGCGGGTAGTCCTCGCGCAGGCGTTCGACCAGCAGGCGGCGGTATTCGGGCCCGGTGGCGAAGCGGCGGTAGCTGCGGTCGCCGGCGATGCCGACCTGCCACAGCACCAGGTACGCCGACGGATCGATGCGGCGGCGGTAGAACATGAACTGGCTGGCTTCGAAGTGCGCGCAGCCGACGCGGCCCGGATCGATGCCGAGGTCGGCGTACAGGCAGTCCTCGGCGGACACGCCCGGTTCCATGTGCGCGTGGAAGCCCTCGCTGCGCGCCTGCGCGATCGCGTCGTGCGGCACCTTGGCGAACACGCCGGGGTGGCCATAGAACGCGCCGCACACGGTGCGGCCGGCGCGGACCTCGGCGAGCATGGCGTCGACCATCTCGCGGTAGGTCTGGTGGCGCGGCTTGCCCTCGGCGTAGTGCGGCTGCAGGCTGCGCACGTCGCGGTGCATCTGCTGGATCCACAACTCGACCACCGGGTCGGACACGGCGGCGAAGACCACATCGGCCTGTTCGATATGCGCGCGGGCGCGTGGGCCGAGATGGGCCCCCAGCATCATCCCCAGCCCGACACAGGCCAGGCTGCCCGGCTTTTCAGCGTTGCTTGCCACGGATCCGTCCATCCCCCGAAAGACTCCGGGACGATACCGGGACCGCCTGATTTTGCAAACTTCGTCTCAGTCGGCGGTGCGCCGGGCGCGGCGTGGCCCTCGTAGCCCGGGTAAGCGCAGCGCACCCGGGGCTTTTCGTGCCGGCGAGATTCGACCCCGGGTGCGGCCTTCGGCCTTACCCGGGCTACGGCTCTACGGGGCCTACGGTGTGGATTCGCGGCGAGCGGCCCAAGTCGCGCGCGGCAATTCCCAGCGGCATTGGCTCGGTGCGGTGGCGCGCTCCGGCGCGTGCACGAAGCCGAAGCGGTCGAGCAGGCGGTCAATGATGCGGGCGTGGTCGTCGTCCGGGCGTTCCGCGTACACCAATGCCAGGCCCATGCCGAGGAAGGCATGGTCGATCAGCGGCACGAAGGCCTCGCTGGAAATCCCGCGGTTCCACCAGCCATGGCGCAGCATCACCCCGAGTTCGGCGCGGTCGCCGCTGCGCAGCAGCGCAGCCATGCCGATGGCGCTGGCCGATTGCACGTCCTCGACCGCCTTGTGGTCGATCGCCCAGAAGCGGTGGCCCGGCGCGTCCTTCGCGTTGTGAGCGCAGGCGCGGCGGAAACTCTGCGTCGCCGCTTCGCTCGACAGCGGCGGCAGGATGCGGCGCATCACGTCGGGATCGGTGTAGAGGTGGCAGAACATCGCCTCGTCGCCGGCCTCCATCGGCCGCAGCCGCAGCCGCGGCGTCTCCAGCACGCCCGCTTCCAGCACCGCCATCAGTTCGACCACGCCGCATCGGCGCCGCGCGCCTTCGCCACGCGCACGCGGCCGCAGTCGCCGTCGCGGCATTCGCTGCGGTCGAACACGCTGTACTTCTCGGCCAGCAGCGGCAGGCCGAGGATGCTCTGCGCGGGCCAGCGCGGCAGCTGGCGCATCAGCAGGAAATACGCCTGCCCGGCCTGCATCGCGTTGCGCGGCCAGTAGTGCTCGTGGGTGCAGCTGAGGCGGGTCTCGCCGCCGCCGGGCGCACGCAGCCAGACGTGCAGGTCGGGCCAGTCGAGCGCATCGACGTCGGCATTGGCGATGCCCTGCTGGTGTTGCGCGAACGCCTGCTGGAAGCGTTCGGCCGTCGCGCGCAGGCGCGGATCAAACGCGTCGAACGCGGCAAGCACCGCGTCGTACAGCGAGTTCTCCAGGATCACGAAGCTGCAGCCGGTGTCGAGGAAGGCGTCGCTGCCGCCACGGCGCTGGTCGGCGGCCGACAAGGGCGGCGGCTGGATGCGCGGCGCGTCGCCGACCTGCAGCGCGATCAGGTCGACGTTGTAGTAGAGGTCATCGACCAACTGGATCTCGTCGAAGTCGCCTTCGTGCAGGCTGTGGGCGTGGTCGCCGTCCTGGCGCGCTGAACCGCCGAGCACCAGCACGCCCTGGTTGCGCGGATCGGCGACGAGCAGGGCCGGATCGGCGCTGTCGTCCTCGACGTGCACCAGCGGCCGGCGCAGCAGCAGGGCGAAGCGGTTCTCCACGCGGCCGGCATTGGCCAACGCGGTGAACAGCGGCGTCACCGCGACGCGCGGTTGCTGTTCGATCAGGGTCTCGAAGTCGGCGAGGTTCTCGTCCTCGCGGTCGAACGGCCACGGCCAGGTCAGCGGCGGTTCGATGCCGCGTTCGCTCAGGTAGGCCTGCATGTCGTGGGCCTTGTTGAGGCCGGTGTAGGCGAGCCCGAACAGGCCGTCGGCGCCGTGCAGGTCCTGCGCCGTGGCCTGCACCAGCGAGAACGGCGCGGCGTCGAGTTGCACGCAGTGCGCCTGGTCCTGCATCGGCAGCGCTTCGAAATGCACCTGCGCGTTGAGCACCGGCCCGGCCCAGCGGCCGGCGCCGTAACTGACTTCCTGCGCCCACGAGGTCGGCGCGTGGCTGCTGTCCTCGGTGGGGTCGTAGACGTGCGGCAGCACCGCGAGCGTGCTGCTGCCGGTGTCGAGCACGAAGTTGCCGCTGCGGCGTTCGCTGCCGAGCGCGAGGCGCACGGTGTAGGCGCCCTTGGCGTGGGCGAGGGTGATGGGCAGGTGGAGGGCGCGGGTCATGCGCGCATTGGAGCAGGCGGAAGGGGTGGCACGCCACGGCCCCTCACCCTGCGTTGCTGCGCAACGCTGTCCCTCGCTCTGCCCCCGGCCCTTGCGCATGGCGCAAGGGCGTTCAGCCGGGCGTGCGCCAGTGGCGCACAAGCGCCCGCCTTCACCCCGCAGGCGGGGCGAGGGGAGCAGGGCGCGCAGGCTTTGCTATTTCTTCTCCCCGCGGTAGCGGGGAGAAGGTGCCCGAAGGGCGGATGAGGGGGCTTTTGCCGTTGCTGGAAGGGCGGATGAGGGGCACTTTTGCGTTGCTGCTCGGTGCTTCCTCAGTCGGCCTCTTCCGGCGGCAACGTCACCGCGCCCGGATCGATCGCCAGGCGGCCGGCGAGCAGCACGGCCTGGGTGCGGTTGCTGGCGCCGAGTTTGCGCAGGATCGCGGTCATGTGCGCCTTGATGGTCGCTTCCGACACGCCCAGTTCGTAGGCGATCTGCTTGTTCAGCAGCCCCGCGCCGAGCATCTGCAGCACGCGGAACTGCTGCGGAGTGAGCTCGCGCAGGCGCTGCGCGACGGCGTGCTCGTCGGCGTTCGCGGCGGGCGCATCGAGCGCGGATGCGGGCGCCCAGCGGTCGCCGGCGAGCACGCTGGAAATCGCTTCGCCCAGGGTGCGCGCATCGGCCGACTTCGGGATGAAACCGACCGCGCCGTGGTCGAGCGCGCGCCGCATCACCGCCGGTTCTTCGCGCGCGGACACCACCACGATCGGCAGCTGCGGTTGCAGCGCACGCAGGTGCACCAGTGCGGAGAAGCCCTGTGCGCCGGGCATGTTGAGGTCGAGCAGGAGCAGGTCCGCGTCGGGTTCGGCGTCGACCAGCAGGTACAGCGCGTCGACGCTGTCGGCCTCGCACAGCCGCGCCTCCGGCAGCACACGCGCGACCGCGCCGCGCAGGGCTTCGCGGAACAGCGGGTGGTCGTCGGCGATCAGCAGGGTGGGCATCGCTGGGGGCTTGGGACTAGAGGCTGGGGGTTGGCGGGGCGAAGTCGTTGTCGAAGTGCGGCGCAAGTAGCTGCGGATATCCAGCCCCCAGTCCCCAGTCTCGAGCTCCGGCTTTCACGGCACCCGCCGATGCTGCACCAGCGACTCCACTACCGAGGGATCGGCCAGGGTCGAGGTATCGCCGAGCTGGTCGGGCGCGTTCTCGGCGATCTTGCGCAGGATGCGGCGCATGATCTTGCCGCTGCGCGTCTTCGGCAGGCCCGGTGCCCATTGCAGGTGGTCGGGCGCGGCGATCGGGCCGATCTCCTTGCGCACGTGCGCGACCAGCTCCTTGCGCAGGTCCTCGCTCTCGCCCTCGCCGACGATCAGGGTGACGTAGGCGTAGATTCCCTGGCCCTTGATGTCGTGCGGGAAGCCGACGACCGCGGCTTCGGCGACCTTCGGGTGCGAGACCAGCGCGCTCTCGACTTCGGCGGTGCCGATGCGGTGGCCGCTGACGTTGATGACGTCGTCGACGCGGCCGGTGATCCAGTAATAGCCATCGGCGTCGCGGCGGCAGCCGTCGCCGGTGAAGTACATGCCCGGGTAGGTCCTGAAGTAGGTGTCGATGAAGCGCGGGTGGTCGCCGTACACCGTGCGCATCTGCCCGGGCCAGGAGTCGAGCAGGACCAGGTTGCCTTCGGCCTCGCCTTCGAGCAGCGCGCCGTTGGCGTCGACCAGCGCCGGTTGCACGCCGAAGAACGGCTTGGTCGCCGAACCTGGCTTGGTGTCGATCGCGCCCGGCAGCGGCGAGATCAGGATGCCGCCGGTCTCGGTCTGCCACCACGTGTCCACGACCGGGCAGCGCGAATCGCCGACGGTCTCGTAGTACCAGCGCCACGCCTCGGGATTGATCGGTTCGCCCACGGTGCCGAGCAGGCGCAGCGAGGCGCGCGAGGTCTTCTTCACCGGCGCCTCGCCTTCGCGCATCAGCGCGCGGATCGCGGTCGGCGCGGTGTAGAAGATCGTGACCCGGTGCTTGTCGATGACTTCCCAGAAGCGCGACACGTTCGGGTAGTTGGGCACGCCCTCGAACACCAGCGCGGTGGCGCCGTTGGCGAGCGGGCCGTAGACGATGTAGCTGTGGCCGGTGACCCAGCCGACGTCGGCGGTGCACCAGTAGATGTCGTCCTCGCGCAGGTCGAACACGCTCTCGTGGGTGTAGCTCGCCCACACGAGGTAACCGCCGGTGGTGTGCAGCACGCCCTTGGGTTTGCCGGTGGAGCCGGAGGTGTAGAGGATGAACAGCGGATCCTCCGCGTTCATGCGTTCGGGCTCGCACTGCACGGGCTGGCCGTCGACGACGGCGTCGAACCAGCGGTCGCGTGGCATCTGCATGTTCACCGCGGCGCCGGTGTGGCGCACCACCAGCACCGTTTCCACCGAGTTGGTGCCGGGCAGCTTCAGCGCGGCATCGACGTTGGCCTTCAGCGGCACCTTCTTGCCGCCGCGCAGGCCTTCGTCGGCGGTGATGATCAGCTTGGACTGGCAGTCGTGGACGCGGTCGGCGATCGATTGCGGCGCGAAGCCGCCGAACACCACCGAGTGGATCGCGCCGATGCGCGCGCACGCCAGCATCGCCGCGACCGCCTCGGGGATCATTGGCAGGTAGATGGTGATGCGGTCGCCCTTCTTCACGCCGAGGCCGCGCAGGGCGTTGGCGAGCTGGCACACGCGCGCATGCAGGTCGCGGTAGCTGATGTGCTGCGCGGTCTGCGC